>CAZMYG010000040.1:0-18666 GCA_964570465.1 uncultured Planctomycetales bacterium | reverse complement strand
GGTGGCGGCGCTTTCTAGGGCTTTGGCCAAGCGAGCAACATTAATCCCTGGGTTTACAAATGAAGATGCTTATACCGCGGGATTGCTGCATGACATTGGGGTTTTGGTTCTCGTAGACAATCGCACCAAGCAATACATCGAAGCCTTGCATCGCGCTCAAGAAAAGGGAATTAGCAATTGGGAAGCAGAATTGGAAGTGTTTGGTTTTGACCACACTCATGTCGGCTCCTTGCTTGCGGAGTATTGGAAATTCCCGGAAGAAATTTGCGCCGGTATCCGAGGGCATCACGCCCCGTCTGCAGGAGATCCAAAAGAGTCCGTTGCGTTGTTGGTATCTACTGCGAACACTCTGATTCACGCGACCGAGAACGGTAAGGTTTCAGCGGATTCGCTCGGTATTGATTCTCGATTCTTCGACCTCTTGAAGATTACTCCAGAGCAGACCGCGGAAGCGATCTTGGAGATTTCGAGACTTTCAGAAAACAAGATGATGTAAAAAAGGGCAGGTCTTGGACCTGCCCTTACTTTTACAGTGTTTTTCTCAATCCTTAGTACATCGGCGGAGCTGCGGGCGCCTTTGCTTCTTTTTCTTGTGGAATTTCCGAGACAATTGCCTCAGTCGTCAACAAGAGCGAAGCCACGGAGGCCGCATTTTGCAATGCGCAACGCACGACCTTTGCGGGATCGATGACTCCAGCCTCAACGAGATCTTCGTATTGATCCGTTGCTGCGTTATAGCCTTCGGTTGCGCTCTTGGAGTCTTTTACTCTTTGCACAACCACAGCGCCGTCTTGTCCCGCGTTCTCCGCGATTTGGCGGAGAGGAGCTTCGATTGCACGACGAACAATCGCAGCGCCAATCGCTTCATCGCCGCTGAGTTTGAGGGACTCAATCGCTTTGCCGCTTCGAATCAAAGCCACGCCACCTCCAGGAAGAATTCCTTCTTCAACGGCTGCGCGTGTTGCGTGTAATGCGTCCTCGACGCGAGCTTTTTTCTCTTTCATCTCGGCTTCGGTTGCAGCGCCGACATTGACTTGAGCGACTCCGCCAGCGAGTTTTGCCAGCCTTTCTTGGAGTTTCTCACGATCGTATTCAGAACTCGTTTTTTCGATCTCTGCACGGATCTGCGCGATACGGCCTTGGATGGTGTCTTTGCGTCCAGCGCCCTCGACGATGGTGGTTTCATCTTTCGTGATCACCACTTTCTTGGCTCTGCCCAGATCTTCGAGCTGAACGTTTTCGAGTTGAATTCCAAGATCCTCGAAAATGGCCTTGCCACCGGTCAGAATGGCAATGTCTTCGAGCATCGCTTTGCGGCGATCGCCAAAGCCAGGAGCTTTCACTGCGCAGCATTGGAAAGTTCCGCGCAGCTTATTCACGACCAAGGTTGCAAGCGCTTCGCCTTCTACTTCTTCGGCAATGAGAACTAGAGGTCTGCCCGACTGAGCAACTTTTTCGAGAACCGGAATCAAATCCTTGATAGAGGTGATCTTCTTCTCATGAATCAAGATGTAGGGGTTTTCCAAAGAGCATTCCATCTTTTCCATGTTGGTGATGAAGTGCGGAGAGAGATATCCCTTGTCGAACTGCATTCCCTCAACCCACTCGACTTCGGTGTTTAGGCTCTTGCCCTCTTCCACCGTGATCACTCCATCTTTGCCGACTTTCTCCATTGCTTTTGCAATCATGGCGCCGATTTCAGGATCGTTATTCGCCGCGATGCTGCCGACCTGAGCAATCTCTTTGTTGTCCTTGACCTTCTTGGCGCGTTTCTTCACGTCTTCAATCACGGCAGCGACGGCTTTGTCGATGCCACGTTTAATGCCGATTGGATTTGCACCAGCGGTCACGTTTCGAAGACCTTCTTCGAAAATCGCTTCCGCCAAAACGGTTGCAGTCGTTGTGCCATCACCTGCGGTATCAGAAGTCTTCGAGGCAACTTCCTTCACCATTTGAGCGCCGAGATTTTCATAGGCATCTTCGAGCTCGATTTCCTTGGCGACAGTAACGCCGTCTTTCGTGACGGTGGGGCTGCCAAAAGACTTTTCAATAATCACATTGCGGCCTCTGGGCCCGAGAGTGACTTTGACAGCCTTAGCAAGTTTGCGCACGCCGATACGAATATGCTCGCGTGCTTCCTGGTCGTAGGCAATTTTCTTTGCAGTCATAGGGAACTCCTTTTCCTTGATTCAATATTTCTATTTAGGACTCGATCACACCGAGGATGTCATCTTCGCCGATGATCAAATACTCCTCACCGTCCCACTTGATTTCATTTCCGCTGTAAGAAGAAAATAGGACTCGATCCTTCACTTTGACCGTGAATGGGATACGTGTTCCGTTTTCGAGCAATCGGCCTTGGCCGAGAGCAATGACAGTGCCTTCCTTGGGCTTTTCTTTGGCTGTGTCAGGAAGAACGATTCCTCCTTTTGTTTTTGCTTCCGCTTCTAGTCTCTGCACGAGGATATGATCCCCGAGCGGCTTGATTCCAATCTCCGATTTTGTTTTTGTTGCCATATTCAAACTCCTCGCTTTTTCCTTTCTTTCTGTAGATCTATCATAAATTTGTCTCTCGCCGTTTGGCGATGGGCGCTTGCCGATACACTTGAATCGAAAGCCTCAACGAGCCTTCGGGCAAGCAGCGATCGAGCAACTTGGCGATTGCCGATCGCAAAATTTCATCCGGAATTGGCTTTTGCATGAAGGAAAAAACCCCTTCATCCATGGCCTCGCTCTGAATTTCCTTCCACGGCTCTGACGAAATCAAAATCGTCGGGATCGGACCGAAACTCTCTCGCAAGCGCCGGAAGGTTTCGAGTCCCGAAAAATCCGGCATTTGCATGTCCAAAATTAACCCGTGAATTTCTTCGCAACGAGCCAAATCGAGCGCCTCTTGGCCGCAACCTGCGCGAAAAACACGATACCCTTCCCTTTCGAGGCAATCCCCAAGGGTGCTCCGATAGGCAGGGTCATCATCAGCGATCAAAAGAGAAAATCGACGAACCATTCCAGACTCATGAAAAACAACAATCTAGCAAAACCAATGCCTATCGAAATAGAGCCTGTTTGTTCGGGGTCCTGACGCCACTTTGGCAGGAACGGCGAGTCTGGCAGTTTCTCTATGCCAGACTGACAGAGCTATTCGTCGTCGTCTCCAAAGTCGAACTCTTCTTCGATGTCGTCATCATCGTCGTCATCGTCATCGAAGTCGCCGAAATCGTCTCCTTCTTCGTCTTCGGCTTCCTCTTCATCCTCGTCGGCATCCTCTTCTTCGTCGAGTTCTTCATCCTCGTCAGAGAACTCCTTATCCTCGACGTTGAGGTCTTTTGCCTTCTTCTTACCTGTTTTCTTGTCGTCCTTTTCTTTGCCGGTTTTCTTGTTTTTTTTCATGACAGCACACGGGTTTAGATCGCAATTTTGTTCCCAACAGAGTTTTGCAGCGGGATAGAGAACCCTTCAAACAAAAGGAAATGAGTTTGTCAAGTGGGAGTTGCTCCCACGCGAGAAAAAAGGCCAAGGGGAACTCATTGGGGAAAAGGGGAAGAAGGAGAGATGAGTTTTACGCCCACTGAAGGACAACCCTTGGCACTAATCTCTCAAACTCAATAAAGAAGGAGAATAAGGGATTTTCCTCAAAGCGCAAGGGTAGAAGGCAAAATAGGGGTATATCTAAGCCAGTTCTAGGGTTAAAGCGCTCAAGTTGCAGATCGATCCCGACGATGATGTATCTAGTTGGCATATGGAAGGTTGGGCAGAAATAAGTCTTCGTTTACTTTTAAGTACCGTTTACGGTGCCTTAATTGGCTTGGAACGGGAAAAAAAGAACCAACCCGCCGGCTTTCGAACCCACACCATTCTTTGCGTCGGCGCCGCCTTAGTCATGATTCTCTCCGCCCAGATAGGGGCAGGGCATTTTGACCCTGGTCGTATCGCAGCCCAGGTCGTCAGTGGAATCGGTTTCTTGGGGGCTGGCGCCATCATGAAAATGGGGCCAACCGTCAAGGGTTTGACCACCGCTGCCAGTATTTGGACCGTTGCGATGATCGGTCTCGCGATTGGTGCTGGGATGTATTTCGAAGCGACGGCGGTCACCGGCATTCTCTTCTTAGTTCTCTATCTCTTTAACATTATCGAAAAGCGTTTATTCAAAGGAAAACAAGGTCAGCGTAGTTTGAATATTTCTGCGCTCGACACTCCGGGCTTGGTCGGACAAATCACCATGGTTCTCGAAGGAAATCAGGTTCAGCTCGCTTCGATTGGAATTTCCCGCAATCCCATAGACGGGAAAGTAGAAATCTCTTCGATGATCAACATGGGCGTTCAATCTAATCCGCAGCGCATCATCGAAGAATTGCAGGCGATTCCCGGTTTGCAAGAAATCGACTTTCACTAGAGGGTTTTGTGCATACTCTCCCGTTTCGAATTCTGATCATCATTCTGTTTGCCGCGGCTGGAGTTGCGTTGTTTTCGTGGTGGACAGGGAAAGAACGCGCTCTGCAGCATGTCGTCAGCGAAGCGAACAAGGCAATCGAAGCAAAAGATCCCGCGGCGTTACGAGAATGGCTCAGTCGCGATTTTTCTTATTCTTCTCCGATTAGTTGGATTGGAGAGGGCAACTTGGAAAGAGGGGAAGAAAAACTCCAATCCTTCTGGTCTCAGGTCGATTCGATTTTTATCGTGACGACTTCCAGCGAAATCAAATGGGAGGATTCTTCCTCAGCGGCGCGAATTGAACTCCGCGGAAATTTGAAGTTCAAGCACAGCATCGGGCTCGCGATTTACAAATACAAGGCGCAGATGAAAGTCGTAGAAGAATCCGGGGACTGGAAAATTCAACGCATCGAAATCCCCGAACTCACGCCAGGACTTTTCTAAGCATTTCTGCGACAAGCCCGCCGCGGCAAAAAGAAATTTCCTAAAAATATCAATTTATCCTGTCACGTTTTCCATTTTTTACGTGTTGTTCCTTGTGAGTGCGGTTTCTGGGAGTTGTCCAAACGAAGCAAAGGAAAACGAAACATGAAATACGATTTCAGCAAAGTGGAAAATGTAGAGGATTTTGTCGCGGTGCCGGACGGTTGCTATCTCTGTCGTGTTGCGGAAGTGCGAGAGCGGCTCGGCGACGACGGGGTGCAGCGTTGGTCGCTGCGCTGGGAAGTCGAAGACGGCCCATTCGCCGGCAGAACGGCGGCTTGGGATAATTTGAGCTGGAGTGAAAAAGGTGTGCGACGGGTCAAGGCTGTACTCGAGCGATTGGGTTATTCCGTGGGCGGTACTCTCGTGATTGAGCCGATCGATCTTGTGGGCCGTCGTGCCGCGGTAACCGTCTTCGCTCAGGAATATCAGGATCCCCTAACTGGGAGAAAAACAGTTCGCTCTAAGGTTCCCTTTCTTGGTTATCAAGCTGTGGAGTCGGCGCCCCAAATTGCGGACGACACGCCGTTTTAGTCCTGATGTACGTCTTTTTCGCCGCGTTGCTTTTGTTTGTGCAGGGGAGCGAGCTTGGAGCCTGTCCGAGTAATGGTTTCGAGCGGGTTTCGAACGTGGCAAACCGAGGGCAAGGCGAGCCGACGCAAGCAACCCTCCCAGGACGGGTTGCTGAGAAGGCTCAACGCTGCCTTCGGTTTGCCACGTCGAAAACCGCCGAAATCCATTACTCGGACAGGCTCCTAAAAACTAGAATGCCGCTCCCCATGTCTGCAAGCTCTGAAGCCGAAAAACGAATCGAGAAATTACGCGAAGAAATTCGTGAGCATGACTATCGCTACTATGTTTTGGCGAAGCCAACGATTGCGGATGCGCAATACGACAAAATATTTCGCGAGCTGCAGGATTTAGAAAAGGAATATCCCGATCTCGTCACTTCGGATTCGCCGACTCAGCGAGTTGGCTCTGCGCTCGAAGAAGGCAGCGGATTTCGCCAGGTAAAGCACAGCAAACCCATGCTCTCGATTGAATCACTTTTCTCTGCTGAAGAAGTGCGAGAGTTCGATCAAAAAGCGAAACGTGTTTTGAGTCTCGAGTCCGATGCGAAAATCGAATATGTCGCCGAGCCCAAATTCGACGGAGTCTCCGCATCGCTGCTTTATAAGGATGGAATCTTCGTCCAAGGACTCACTCGCGGGGATGGAGTGACTGGCGAAGATATCAGCGCCAATTTGCGAACCGTGCCTTCCATTCCACTGAAACTGCGTGGCGATGCGCCGAAGTTGCTCGAAGTGCGCGGCGAGGTTTTGATGAGCTTGTCTTCGTTTGCAAAGCTCAATCAAAGATTGGAAAAAGAAGGAGAAGAACCTTTTGCCAATCCGCGCAACGCAACTGCGGGCAGTTTGAAACGTCTCGATCCGGCGATTGTCAGCGAGCGAAATTTTGATTTCATCGCTTGGGACCTCTCTCGCGTAGAAGGGGAGTCCTTTGAAACTCATGCCCAGTCCATGGCCCAGCTCGAGTCTTGGGGTTTTCGCACCGGCAGTGAGTTTCGCAAGATCTGCAAAGACGTCGACGCAGTCGTCGACTATCACGAATCGCTCGAAGCCAAACGCGATCGCGCCGATTTTGAAATGGACGGCATCGTCGCGAAAGTAAACTCACTTCAACTTTGGAAAGATCTCGGCATGACCGCACGCGCCCCTCGATGGGCGCTCGCTTTTAAATTTAAAGCACGACAGGCGGTGACTCGTATCGATTCGATTCGCGTACAGATTGGTAGAACAGGAAAGTTGACTCCGGTCGCGAATTTAGAGCCTGTCCTACTTGCCGGAGTTACCGTGAGTAACGCGACTTTACACAACGCAGATTACATCGCAGAAAAAGATATCCGCATTGGTGATGAAGCGCTGATCGAACGCGCTGGAGATGTGATTCCCGCGGTGGTTAAGGTGCTAGTAGAAAAACGCACGGGCAAGGAAAAAAAGTTTCACATGCCGGAGCATTGTCCGGTATGCGAAGCGAAAGTGATTGTCGAGGGGAAGTTTCATCTATGTCCTAATGCCTCCTGCCCCGAGCAACTGCGAGGTCGCATCATTCATCTTGCGTCGCGTCGTGCTCTCGATATCAATCGACTCGGTTGGAAAATTGTCGACCAGCTTATGCAGGCGGGGATGTTGAAAGAGCTCGCGGATATTTTCTATCTCAAGCGAGACAAGTTGATCGAGCTCGATCGCTGGGGTGAAAAATCCGCCGACAATTTGCTCGAACAAATTGAAACAGCGAAGAAGTCGAGTTTCGCCCGTTTCTTGCATGCGTTGGGAATTCCTGAGGTGGGAGAGACGACAGCAAAGTTGCTCGCCCAAGAGTTCTCTTCCATCGACGATCTTGCCAGTGCCGACTTCGATAGACTCGAGCAAATTCATGGCATTGGTCCGGAGATGGCTGCAGCCATTTATGGCTTTTTTAAAGCCCCCGAGAACCGCCGCATGCTGGAGAAGATGTTTCGTGCCGGAGTCGAGATTCAATACACGACGAAGAAAGCGAGCGGCAAACTCTCTGGAAAAAGTTTTGTTTTCACAGGAACCCTTTCTTCGATGAGTCGCGAGGAGGCCGGTGAGCTGGTCGAAAAACTCGGCGCGCGCATTTCATCCAGTGTGAGTGCAAAGACGGACTATGTCGTTGCCGGAACGGATCCGGGTTCAAAATACGAAAAAGCAAAAAAACTCGGCGTGAAAATTCTCGAGGAGAAAGAGTTTTTAGAACTCGTGAAGTGATTGAGAAATGAATTTTCCCAAGCTCCACGACTGGGACCTGACGCCCCAAGCAGCAGTCGCGTTACAAAATCAACTTCGTCAGAAATTAATTCTCCGAGGCTCACCGAAGAATGCCCACTGGATTGCAGGCGCCGACGCCTCATTAAAAGACGATCGAATTTTCGGCATTGTGATTATCTGGGACGCGCAGACTCAAGAAGTCGTCGAGTCGCAGTGGGCCAGCGAGCCGCTCGTATTTCCCTATGTGTCAGGACTGCTTTCCTTTCGCGAGGCGCCTGCACTCCTCTCCGCATTTCGCAAATTGAAAACAGTGCCTGATCTTGTTTTGGTAGATGGCCAAGGAATCGCACATCCGCGTCGCATGGGAATTGCCGCGCATCTGGGACTTTGGATTGATTTGCCAACGATTGGCGTTGGTAAAAGCCGTTTGTGCGGCAGCTACGAAGAACTCGGCGCAACGAAAGGTTCCTCTACTTTATTGAAACATCACGGAGAAGTGATTGGGCTTGTCTATCGCAGCCGCGAGCGCTGCAATCCGCTCATTCTTTCTCCCGGACATCGTGTCGCGCTCGACGCGACATTGCCGTTGATCCAAACTTTTTTCCGTGGCTATCGTCTTCCCGAACCAACTCGACTCGCTGACAAACTTTCCAAACAAGTGCGCAACGAACCCCAAAGCGAAGCCGCTTGCTCGAATGAAAGCCAGTCGCTAACCTAGCCCCTCCATTTTTCCCCGGGCCGTTAACTCAGCTGGTAGAGTGCCATCGTCACAAGGTGGAAGTCAGTGGTTCGAGTCCACTACGGCCCACCATTACAAATAGGTCTAACCCGGACACATGGGTGACAGTTCATACCGGACACATAGGTAACACTTTTTCAAAATGGCATGGAGGAGGTTTTGTCTATGCCATGGAAAGAGAGTGCCGTTGTGGACGAGAGAATGAAATTTGTAGTGCGTCTTCTTGAAGGCGAGAAGATGGCGCCGTTGTGTCGAGAGTTTGGGATTTCACGCAAGACGGGCTACAAGATTTGGGATCGCTATGAGCGAGTAGGGCTGAAGGGTCTTACGGATCGAAGCCGGCGTCCCATTCGTTATGCGCATCAGCTTCCTCTGCAGGTGGAAGTGGCCATTGTGCGGATTAAGAGAGAGCGACCCAATTGGGGAGCGCCCAAGATCCGAGAGATCTTGATGCGCCGTTATCCGCAAGTGAAGCCTCCGGCAAAAAGCACCGTGCATGCGCTGCTCGATCGCCATGGCTTGGTCCAGCGGCGCGGACGCAAACGCTACCGAGCGCAGGGCACGGCATTATTTCCTGGCAAGCAAGCGAACGATTTGTGGTGTGCGGATTTCAAAGGGGAATTTCTTCTGGGGAATCGTCGCTATTGTTATCCACTGACCATCACGGACTTTGCTTCCCGCTATCTTCTAGCCTGCGAGGCGCTGGAATCGACTCAAGAGCGCTACGCGTTTTCTGTCTTCGAGCGCACGTTTGAAGAGTTTGGCTTACCTAAAGTGATTCGCACCGACAACGGAGTGCCCTTTGCTGTTCCCAATTCTCTTTTTGGGCTGAGCAAACTTTCCGTTTGGTGGCTTCGCTTGGGGATTGAAATCGAACGAATCAAACCGGGACACCCTGAACAAAACGGCCGTCACGAGAGAATGCACCTGACGTTAAAAAAGGAAGCGACCAAGCCTCCTGGGCACAATGGGCTCCAGCAGCAAGAGAAGTTCGATCAGTTTCGTGAGATTTTTAATGAAGAAAGGCCGCATCAGGCTTTGGAGATGAAATGTCCCGCGCAGCATTACCATCCTTCAAAGCGTCCTTATCGAGGATTGCCCGAAGTGGACTACCCTTTCCATGATCAAGTGATGACGGTCACTCGATGTGGAAGAATTTGCTTTAAAGGATGGAAAGTCAATTTGAGTGCCGTCTTTGCTGGGCAAAATGTCGCAATCAAAGAAGTACAGGAAGGCATTTGGCTTGTTAGTTTCCTGGATTATGATCTGGGCTACTTCGACGAGAACAGTCACCGATTGGAACCTTTGGAAAATCCTTTTGGCTCCAAAGTGTTACCTATGTCTCCGGTATGAACTGTTACCCATGTGTCGGGTTAGTCATTGATCGCGGAGTTTTTGAATAGACGCACACCAATCCAATCAAGCCGTTTTGCATGCCACTCTAGGATTACATCCGCAACAATCCTAAGTTTGCAAAAGACTTTTCGACACGATTCAGAACGATGTGTCAGCCACATTAGCGTATAGTGACGTCTCGTCGTCAGATATGAAGGACTTCGATACTTATGAAAAAAACCAAGCAAGAAATTGAATCGCTCCCCCAAGACCATCGAGCCCTGAGTCGTCGTGACTTCTTGGCAAATGCTGCCCTTATCGCGACAGGATTAGCTGTCGGATCCTCGTGCACATCATTAGGTCAGTCCAAGGGCGACCAGAGACCACGCGAAGGAAAAAACAAAATGAAAACAAGAAAACTCGGGAACCTGGAAGTCTCTGAAATGGGACTTGGGTGCATGAGTATTAGCGCCAACTATGGACCTCCCGCAGATAGAAGCCAAGGCATTGAGGTAATCCATACAGCCTATGAGAAGGGCGTCACGTTTTTTGATACAGCCGAAGTTTATGGGCCGTTTACAAACGAAGATCTTGTTGGAGAAGCGCTGGAGCCTTTCCGCGACAAGGTAGCTATCGCAACTAAGTTTGGATTTGACCTTGAAGCCGGTGGCCTTAATAGCCAACCAGCGCACATCAAGAAGGTAGTTGAGGCGTCACTGAAGCGGCTCAGAACCAACCGCATTGATCTCTACTACCAGCACCGAGTCGATCCCAAAGTGCCCATCGAGGATGTGGCGGGTGCGATTAAGGAATTGATCAAAGAGGGAAAGGTTTTGCACTTCGGTCTCTCAGAAGCGAGTGCTAAGACAATCCGCCGAGCGCACGCTGTTCAACCCGTGACAGCCATTCAGAGCGAATATTCGCTTATGGAAAGAGGTCCAGAACAAAACGATGTACTTAAAACTTGTGAAGAACTAGGAATCGGTTTTGTTCCTTGGGGTCCAGTTGGAATGGGTTACCTAGCCGGGAAGATGGATGCTCGCACGAAGTTCGACCCGAAAACGGACCTCCGATCTGGATTTGATCGCTTTTCTCCCGAAAACTTAGCGGCGAATAGGCCGATCGTTGATTTGTTGCAACGATTTGCAGAAAAAAAGAACGCCACACCTGCTCAAATTGCCCTTGCATGGGTTCTCGCGCAAAGGCAATGGGTTGTTCCAATCCCGGGTACACGCAATCTCGATCACCTGAATGAGAATTTAGGAGCAGTGAACATTCAACTGACAGCTGCAGATCTTCGTGAAATCGAAGCTGCATTATCTAGGATCAAAGTGCACGGTGGTCGGATGAACGAAGAACAGATGCGGGTCGTTGATCAGACAATGTGAAGGGTCGATGGCTAAAAACTGAACTCCTTCAAGAGGCCGGTAAGCCGATTGTTTGATAATTCAACAAGGCAAGTAGTTCTAAAATCGTCCACTACGGCCCACCATATTTCAGTCAGCGCCGGGCTTTTGCCGTCCGACGTGTAGAGGCTGGTCGCGCTGCTCTCGTCGCGCGCTGCTTCGGTTCCTCCGCTTTGATGATCACCGAGCCCTTCGCGCTCGCATCGAGACGCAGCTTCGCGAGCTTCAACGCGGCCGCCAGCAACACTTCGATTTCCGCGCGGCCGAAGTCTGTAACCGAGTTCAGCACGATATGTCGCACCGTCTTGCCGCTACCTTGCAGCAGCTTGTTCGGATCTGACTTCGACAACAGAGCGCCCTGCCCGAAGAAGAGCTTCGCGCAGTGCGGGTACAGCGCGATCCCACACAGCCCCTCGAAGCCGCGTTCGGTCGGGGAATAGGAGATCACGAGCGAGTTCTGGTTCTCGTACACGTAGACGATCTCGTGCAGACCGGGCAGACGAGCACGCAGCTTAGCGCGCAACTCTTTTCCGAGCTTGGCAATTGGCGGCTCATACTTCGCGAAGTAGCTCGCGAGCTGTGTTTCGACGTTTGTCACGCGCGAACCTTTTCTTTGTCGAACATGCTCCGCATGGTACTTGCCGAGCGGAACCTTGTCTAAGCAGCCGTCATCAACGCCTAGGGAGAAGAAAAATATCCTGTGATTGCGTATTTAATGATGTAGTTGTTGCCAACATAACGATTGCGAAGCCCAATCTTTGTTCCTTGATCGAAAGTTAGGCCTGCGCCGCATGAACTGTAGGGTGAAATCTGTATGTTTGGTGAAATGCCGTTAGTCATCAATTCTCCTGGAAATTTAAGGATGCTCTTTTTCTGCGTGATCTCCACTAGGTCTGGAGAGGAATTTAGATCCGGGGAAAAAATCATTACGTTGGTTACCACCAAACAACGACCAGGGGGGATCTTAAAAATTTCTACGGTTTCTCCCTCTTTGGCTGTCGCAGTTCCTGCCAAATTAACGATGTCCTCTGGCCTTGGAGGCCAATTCGATTGAGCTAGACGAGAGTCTGTTTGCGAGCCAAGCGAAAAGCCCAGTGAGCCAAGGACAAGCAGGACAAGAATGCTCCCGAAGAAGATGGAAGAAGTTTTCACGGTTTTTCTCCTTTGTTGTTTGTTTTGTATGTAATTTCTTGACGGAGGTTACAGATTTCAGTGCTCGTCACCGTCCCGCGCATCAACAACGAGTCCGCATCGATTCGCGTGAGCGCTCATGTACCGCTGGGTTTTCGAATCCCTTCGACTTGGAATGTGCCCAGGTTTTCTCGATGTACTCAGTTGCCTCAGGAGTCTTGCACGAGGTATCGCCGTGATCGACTTCTACCTTGCCAAGTCTCTTTGCAACAGCGAGTGCAGACTTGCGCAAGGTTGCGTTGCGGCAACCGATGGAAATGAGGGCTTGGTTCATGAGATAGCGCTGCGTGTTCGGCGCGCTGTCGATTGTTTTTTCAATCTCGGCGAGACGTTGGGAAAACCATGTATCAGCGGTTGATTCATCGATCATCGCCATCGCGCTTACCAGAGTCCATCCCGCACATCGTAGGTTTTCTTTCGAGGAGCCAAGCCATTGATCGGCTTTTGCTTTCGCGTGCGGGCCCTCTACTGCGATATGAGAAATATAGGCACCACACATGCGCGAGTTTGGCTCCGCTGCCCATTCATCGAGATCGGCAGGGGACATCTGGGCAGGATCAACAAGCTTGTAGGCGAGATTGCGCGCGTCGAAGTTTTTTGTCTTCCACAAAGCGAGAGCTAAGTCGTGATTGACGCCGATTTTTTTCCAAAGCGTTTTCAACGTGGCGAAGCTGACACCGAACATGGGCTCTGGGGCACCATGGCGCGCGTAGGTCTTGCGTGTTTGCGCCGAGCCGGCTTTCTCCAAGGTTTTCATCGTTTCTGCGAGTGTCATGGTCGGGGCGAGAGCCTTTGTGGACTTAGGTTTATTTTTCAACTTGAGCATGATTCGTTCTCCTTGGCAGTTACGGATCGGTTATTCAAGGCCACGCAGCATTGAAGGTTGACCGAAAGCGGGCCTTAAAAGACTATGGGAAATAGTACCGTTTGAAAACATGGCATCCGGCTTTGCTTCTGGAGAGAGGAACATGAAGATCTTTTTTGGTTTAGGCATCGTAGTTTTAGCTGCAATCGGAATCTTTCTTGGTCTTCAATGGCCAAGAAATAGCGATCAACCCGAAATCGTTCAGGGATCAATCCCAAACCCCACGCTGGATCGAATTTTAGAGACGCTGCAAAGCATGGATGCCAAATTGGGGAAATTATCTGCGAGAGCGGAATGGCAACCTGCAGCGGCAGTAGTGGAGAGAACGTCAGTCACACCGGCGATCGATCTTGGCGAGTTTTCTGAAAGTATTGCCGAAATGAAAGCCGCCTTGGCAGATTTTGCTAGAGAAGCTCAGTTGCAGAAGACTTCAATCGATTTAAAAAAACGATATGAAAGTCTAGCAGAGCATTTCAATAGTTCAGGAAGATCAAAAAACGTGCAAGCGGTCTCAGATTTTTTGAGTTTTGCAGCTACGAACTATATCGAGGCGCAAAATTCAGTGAAATTCAAAACACAAATGGAAATTGCAGAAATCTTTGGGATGCCAGATGAGATCTATCATAAACAGGGAAGTAACTACTTGGAGACTTGGATATATCGTTTTAATGAGAAGAGTTGGGATTTTGAGTTCCGGGATGGGTTTGTTTACAACTGAAACGCAAGCGCCGCTTCCACATCGACATCTCTCCCATCAAAAAACTCTGCAGCTGTCGCATCGGTAGGGAGATCTGGTTTGGGAACTTCGCCTTTGCCTTCGAATAGTTGCACGATGAACGGTAGGTATCTCCAAGTACAACTCAGCTGAAGTTGAGAGTTGGGAAGGCGGAAGCTCATCACTTCACGGAACGGCGTATAGGGATTTCCCCCTGGGGGCGAACCGACAATAATTGCCTGCGTGTCATTTCTGAAATCCGCAAGATTCAGTGCTGCCGAAGAAAAAGTGAATCGTCCTGAAAGAACAAAAAGCGATCCGCGGCGATTGAGAGAGGGGCGTTTGCGAATTCCATCCAGAAGAGGATGGATGACAGAAGAATTTCCTCCGCCATTATTTCTCAGGTCGACAATCATTCGAGTGGGCGAGTTTTTGTCCCAAGCTTCCAACGCCTCACGCGCGAACTCTGCAAAAGGTTTTCCCGGATCTTCCGCGCAGTTGTTGTATTGAAGATAAAGCGTCTTTGAGTCGTTCCAGATTTCGTACCAATATTTTTTGTCATATCGACTGCGATAGGACGGCCAGGATCGAAGGCCACTAATCCACGACACTTGTTCCCCTTTTTTCAAAGGCTCTACGATGAGTTTCGCTGTTTCACCTTGTTCGGTTTGCAAGAGAAACTCAGCTTTTCCTTCTGCGTTGGCAAGTCCCAATCCTTGAATCGTTTCTTCATAGGACAAAAGTCCCGTGCTATTTACTTTGAGCCACGATTCACTTCCTTCGGTGGCAATCAACGTGGCGATTTTGGCGAGTACGTCTTCGATCGGAGTTCCGCCGATCTGAAGAAGTTTCGCGCGTAAGAACTTCTGATAATCCGGCGTAGTCGCTGTGATAAAAATCCCATCGGCCATCCACCAAAGCTGAAAGGGATATTGCGAACTCCTAAAGTTTACGCTGGTATGGGCATCATCAGACTGAGCAACAATGCGAGCCATGCCGACTTTGATTTGATTGTCTGAGAGCTGGGGGATTTTTTCGCGTAACTCGTCAATTTGTCGCGTGAAATCCTCCTTGGGCATTTTGAAAAACAGATTTCCGTGCAAACGAGGTAATTCAGTCGCGAGATAGTCGAGATCTTGTTGCCATTTTGCATCGCGAGTTTCCGCTGGAGCTGGGTAAGAGGCGGGCTGTGGCGCGCTAAGTCGGCAAGCAAATCCGAGCAGCGAGAAGAGAACTAAAATCAGTGACCGCGCATTCATTTTCATGCCTTTAACGATTGATAGATTTTCAAAAACCCATCCGCCGCTTTGTGAAGATTGCTTTGCCAGTCACTGCCTGCGCTTTGATCCGCGCCGTCGGTGATGTATTTGACCGAAGCGAAACGAGCCTTTTCTATCCAGCACACTTTGGCTAATGCATACGCTTCCATATCGACCACGGTATAGCCGGCGTTGCTGTGATTCGTTTCAAAAGAATCGCCGCTGCCGCAAACGGCTTGTGGGAGGTCGCGAAAAATAGCGGGGAATTCGATTTTGCTGGGGATCTCTTCAAAAGGAGTGACTCCGCGAGCAAAGCCAAGTCCGCTGACATCCATGTCGCGCTGTATGAAGGCATTGCAGCTTACAAAATTTCCGGTCTTTAATTGATTGCTGCCAGCGGTTCCGAAATTGAGAACCAAAGGCATGGCTTGATTCGCGTGTCGGTATTCTGCGAGCTTGCGTGTAAGCGCGCTCGCAGCATTCACTTTTCCCAATCCGCAATAAAGCAAAGGGAGATTTGCTTTTTCGAAAACGCCTTGGCCTTCGATTTTTAATGCCATGACAATCAATTTTTCGGGGAATGTTTGGGTCATGTTCAAAAGTATGACAAAGGGTTTGCGCGGGGGCCAGGGATCAGAGTTAATGCACCCATGCTGAAATCCATTCGCGCGATTCTGCGTCAGCGCTGTCCGATTTGTCATGAGGGGAAGGTGTTCGCATCTCTTTGGCGAATGAATGAACGCTGTCCGCATTGTGGTGTTCAGCTCGAGCGAGAACCCGGGTATTTCTTGGGTGCGATGTATTACTCCTATGGGATGGCAGTGATTCTTTTAGTTCCGCTGGGCATTGTGGCGTGGGTGTATGAGCTTTCTGCGGGTTGGCTAGGGTTTATCGCTGTTTTGCAAACCACTTTGCTTTCTCCGCTCATTTTCCGTTACTCACGCGTGCTTTGGCTGCACATGGACCAACGTTTTGATCCTCGTTAATTTTCCTCTTAATCCCAAATACCCGGGAGGAATCGTTGCAAAAGGGAGAAAACTGAAGGGCGAGGGTTTTGAGGTTGAGCACGAGCGAACTGAATGAGTTTGCGGAAATTTTGTTTTTCCCACGCCATCGCGCGTTCGTAATCAGGAAAAAGTTTTTCTCGCCGGCGAAATTCTCGACTGTGAATCACTCGTCGAGTTCCGTTACGTTGAATCCCTAGCTGCGCATGCAGTAGTTCGTGAAAGAGTATGTATTTGAGGAAATACTCAGGGACGAAGCTTTGATCGAGTATCGGATGTACGCGAACGACATGCGCGCTGGCGTCATAGCTGCCAAATCGCAAACTGCGTTGGCGCTTTTTTAGCGCGCGCGTTCTGCTCCAAGTGAGTCCGGGCTTTTGAGTGGGGAAGGAAAAGTAATCCCAGAGCGATCTGGCGAGTTCTTTGAGATCGTAATGTCGCCCGCGAGTTTCTAATCGATTCGTTTGCGGAGCGCGTTGCCCTAACTCTTTGAGTTGCTCATCAATCCATTGATCCAATTGAGCGAGAGATTTTCGGGCGCGTTTTCCAGAGCGTAACCATAGAGCCACGCTGGTCTGAATTTCGGAAGGAGCTTGAGCGAAGAAGTGATTCATTCGCAGAGAGAATTTGCGCTGCGGGGTTCTTTTCCAGCTGATGACAGTTTTTCGCGCCCGTCCGAATTGCACGGAAACAGAGTGGCCAAGCTCGCGTGCGAGAAACTCTTCCCAATGTTTTTTTGAGTCGCCTAGTTCCATCTTTTAGCTGAGGACTCCATCTTTAGCTGCGATGCGTTTTGCAGCGGCGATTCCTGATTCCAGCGCTCCTTCCATATAGCCAACAAATTTGTAGCAACTGTGCTCGCCGGCGAAATGCAGTCGCGGCAGTCCTTTTTCCAAACGATTTCCAATGGCAGTGATTTGCCCAGGAGCAGGAAAAGAATAGCCGGCGCCAGTAAACGGATCGGAAGGCCAATCCAAAAATCGAGCGTTGCGGAATTCGGCGTTGAAGCCGGGATAGAGCGATTCCAAATCTTTTCGATAATCGCTATATCTCTGCGAACTTTCCTTCGCTCGCCAGGCATTTGCGGTTTTGGCGCTAGAAAAAGCGCAAAGCGCAGCGCCGTCTTCTCCAGCTTGCTTGTCTGTGGATTCCCAAGTCATATCGATGCCTTGATCGCTCAAAGAGTCTGGTGACAGGTTTTGTGCCTTCCAGAATCGTTTGTTCAGCGCGACTAGGAATTTAATCGAACTGCCCATCTGGATTTTTAATTCGGCGGGTAGCGCTGGAGTGAATTGAATTTTTGGCCAAACACTGGGCGGAATAGTGAGAACGATTTCATCGGTTTCGATTTTTCGCCCATCTGTAGAGCTAACCACTGTACGTTTGTCATCACATTCAATTTGCGAAACAGAAAATCCAAATAGGATTCGATCTTTGCCCAGAGCTTCTTCGAATTTACTCGCCAAGCTTTGATTCCCTTGACGAGCGCGGAAGATTTCCGATTCAGTCCAATAGTTTTCTAATCCGCCGCCTTTGATTTGAGTGAGATTGCCGAGAAAGCTCTGATCGGAAAGTTCGGCACCGTTGTTTGCTTTCAAGTCGAGAGCGATGGCAGCTTTGCAAAGAGGAGAAGCGTTGAGAGTGTCGAGCCAATCTTGGGTCGAACGACGATCCAGAGTTGCGGCATCTTGCGCGGTCCACGGTTGATTCTCGGGGATATTTGTGGCGGCAGCGCTCAGTTGTTTGAGTACAGACTCCATTTCTTCGAAGAGAGTTTTCACTTCCGCATTCGAAAGTCGCCGTCCTTCTAAAATCACCGGCATTTCGAGATTCTCTTCTTCGGAGGCTTCGAATAACTCGCATTCAAACTTTTTTGCATAGCCAAGCCACGCCGGATGATTGCTACCAAAAAACTCAGCTCCGCCCTCAACCGCTTTTCCCGGGACAAAATCGTGAAAGCTCAGCACGCGTCCGCCAGAGCGTTTGCGTCCTTCGACGATCTGTACCTGATAGCCCATTGCCTGTAGCTCGTAAGCACAAGCAAGTCCGGAAAAACCCGCACCGATGACGAGCACTTTTTTGCTGCTTCGCCGACGCAAAAACGCAGGCATGCAGGAGCTCATTAATAAACCTCCAGAAGCAGCAAGCGACGCGCTCGCGCTCCACGCCGGGTCACCCGGCGCACCGCTGCTCGCGGAGCTGGCGGAGAAGGCGCCGGTGCAGCGGATGCGCAGCCACGCGTTCCAGGCGCTCGAGCGCCTCGGCGAGACGTCCCGGCTCGACCTCTTCACCTATCTCTCCGGGGAGCTGGACCAGGTCCGCGCCGAGTCGTGCAAGTCGAGGAAGTGGTACATCGAGCGGCTCGCGGGGCTCGACGATCCGCGGGTGCTCGCGATCCTGGAGCGCGAGCGGAGCCGAAAGGGAGGCATCCTCAACCTCGAGGACGTCA
>CAZMYG010000039.1:0-18766 GCA_964570465.1 uncultured Planctomycetales bacterium | reverse complement strand
GAGTCGCGCAAGATTTCTTCAAGACTCGAAGAAAGCTCTGCAGAAGCAATTTGATTCTTGCGTCGTGCCAACACAAGTTCTTCCACGCGCTTGGCCAAATCGTGGAAGAAATCCTGCATCTCGAGAATGACCTGCTTCTCGATACTCTGGGCTTTTTCTTCCTCGATGGATCCAAAAACTCTTGCAGCGATGCGAGTCGAATCTTTGAAAAATTCGTTCATCTCCGCATTGAGTTGTTTGGCGAGCTCTTCTTCGCGTTCGGCTTGTTCGATGAGTCGTACGACTTCCCGCTGAGCTTCTTCAGCTCTAGCAGAAAAGCGATGATCGAAGAGTTCCCGTTGTCGGCGCATTTGAAACTGTCCTATCGAATTTCCGGTCCTTTTCATCCCCGATTCCTTTTCCAATTTACTAGCAAAGCTTATCGGTAATAGGTCAAGAAGAGCCTTAATCTATTTTGGGAAAATTTTTCCCAAGCCAGGCTAAAGCTTGCTCTTTGGATTGAATGCGTCCCTCCAACTGTTCTTCTTCTAGCTCATCTAATATCTTTCGAAATAAGGGGCTAGGGCGATACCCCAAAGCGAGTAAATCCTCGCCCCGCAGCAATCGAGTGGGGCTGAGTTGCTCCGGACTCAATGTGGCTAATTCCTTTCGAATGTATTCGTAAATCTCGAGCTTGCCGTGAGAAGACAGACAATCTGCGCGATGAAGGGAGAGATGTTCTTCTAGATAGGGATCTCGTAAAAAGCGTTTGCGCTTGCTCTCTCGCATTTTGGGCAAATCGGCAATTCGCAAATGTTCCCGCACCAACGCCACCACTCTCTCGATTTCTTGGTTAGAAAAATGCAAGCGGTGAAGAATGGATTCGGTCATTTTTGCGCCTAGGGCATCGTGTCGATTGAAGCGAATTCGATCACTGATTTCGAAAGTAGGAGGTTTGCCCACATCGTGAAGCAAAGCGGCCCAAAGCAAAATCAAAGTTCTCGGTTCAATCCGATCCAAAACCATCAAGGTGTGAACGAATACATCTCCCTCTGGATGATAGGGCAAAGGTTGCTCGACTCCTTTCATGGCAGAAATTTCGGGAAGAATGACTTCCAGTAACTTCATTTCATCGAGCAGTCGGAATCCTGCAGAAGCTGGACCCTCGGAAAGAATGCGATTCAATTCATCGCGAATGCGTTCCGCGCTGACTCGTAACACAGTCGGAGCCAAAGCTTGAATGGCTTCTTTGGTTTTAGATTCGATCTCAAACTGGAATCGCGCAGAAAAGCGAACGGCTCGTAACAAACGTAGCGCATCTTCTTCAAATCGTTTTTTGGGATCGCCAATCGCGCGCAAAGTTTTTTTTGCGAGATCTTCGATGCCTCCGACATAGTCGAGAATCAAAGCTTGAACGGGGTCTGCAAAAAGTCCATTGATCGTAAAATCGCGACGCAAGGCATCTTCCTTGGCGTTGGAAAACTCGACAGATTGTGGATGCCTTCCGTCCTCGTAATTGTGATCCTGTCGAAAAGTCGTGGCCTGATAAACCGTCTCTCCGATCAACACCCCCACCGTCCCAAATCTTTCTCCCAGTGGAATGGTCTTTGGAAAAAGCGACTTCATCTGATCTGGGGTTGCTGCTGTCGCGATATCGAAATCTTTGGGAATCTGGCCAAGTAAATGATCGCGTACACAGCCACCCGCGAAATAACTCTCGAATCCACTACTTTGAAGTTTCTGTAGTACTTGCAAAGCCCCCCCATAACTCGGGGACTTCTCAAAAATTCCAGGCGAAAGTTTTATGCTGCGCACTTCCATCGAGGCCGTTCACTATGTCAAGATGCCGGAGTGATTTCCATCATTCATCAGAAAAGGGGCGCCGTGAGAGGCCGGGGTGCATGGCTGGAGATTTTCTGTGCTCTTACTTTTTTGCTCACTGTAATCTTCCTTCTCATTCCACTTTTTTCCGCATCGAGCATTGCTGATTCTGAAAATCATGTACTCCAACAGTTACAAAGTTTCTCAAAAAATCCAACCCAAGTTTTACCTGAACTCACTGGTTATCGAATACAGGCTCAAAAAACGGCTAGCGGGGACGGATTTTTAGCTTGGCCCATGGAATATGGAAGAACAGGAAATGCCTGCTTCTACTTAAAAATGCCGGATCAACTCTTTGAATCGCGTAATGACCGGACACATTACAGCGGAACTGAAAATCCTCCGGGAGAAAAGGCCACCACCTTTGCAAACGGGGATGCCCAATCCAAGTTTTTCAGTAAGGATGGGCAAGAATGGCGACGCGTTGCGGAGTAATTGCTGAGTTACTGAGCAGCAAGAACTTCCATCTTTTCGATTTCAATCCTCTGAACCGTCGAGTTGGGATCGCGGAACATTTCGCCTTTCACTCCAATTTCGTGGTGAAGGAAATCGGAAAGTTGATAGCGATTATTCGCGCAAGAAATCTCAAATAGAGTCACGCCACCTTTTTCCAAGGTATAGACATAACCCCGAGTGAGACTCAAGGAACGTCGAACCCAACCACTGGCGGTATATCGTCCACGCAATGGATCTGCGTCTGTGAATTGAATATGCGCCTTCGCTTCTTCAAAGGCCTTAGTTCGGGCTTCACGCAATTGCGCATCGAGTGCTTGCGCACGTTTCTCGAGTTCCGCAGTGGATTCTTTTTCCCGAGCTAATGCCTCAATTGAAGCGATGGTATCTAAACGGTTTTTGATCTGCTCTTTCAGGCTTGCATCACTCGCTTTTTCCATGGCCTCAGCATAGAGAACTCGAACTTGAGTAAAATCAGCCGCAGCTCCCTTTGCTCGTTCTTGATCCAAAGCTTTCTCGGCTTTCTCGAACGATGCTCTCGCTAAGGCTTTTTGCTTCTCTACTTCTCGTTGTTTCTCGAGTGCGCTCAAACGTTCATTCCAATTTTTTTGTGCGTCTTTTCGATGTGTGTCCAAGCGCGAGGAATAGGAATTGGGCTCACCCAAGGGGTTCGCCGTATCGATTTTGATCCACGCGTGAATGGAGCTCGGAGCCTGTATCTGAGTCCATTCTCCTTTGTGATCAAGCACGAGCAATTCATCACCTTTATTCACTCGCCCCATCGGGTAATTCTTTTCGGAAGAAGCAATCGGGCGAACATTGACGCGATCATCGCTGACAACGCCCTTGCCCAACTCGCTTCCTTCTTTGATGTACTTCGAAAAAATCCAACAAGGAAAGCCGGCGGGGACTTCGACTTCATACCAACCCGCTTTTTGTCCATGCGCGATGAGCAGCTCATTGGCATTGAGCTCACGCACAATGGGAGAGTTCTCGTCATAGAGACTGTAAAGCCGCGTTCCTTTTTCCTTGATCTCCACAATCTGTGGGAAGGTAATGGTCGGCGCTTGAGTTTGTGCAAAACTAAACAAGATCATTGCAAGATTCAGAAAGTGCATGTCAGGTCTCCCTTTTTGTGTGTCGCGACATGATAACGGACTAGTCTGAGATTTCAATTCTGCGAGCGGCCGCTTCGGTCTCCAAAATCAGTTCTTGTAAGGGTTTTTTGGTTTTCTTGGCGATTGCCCGTAAATCTTCGAACTCGGCGGAAACTCGGCGAGTTCCTCCCGGTCCCTGCGAAAGTTTATAGCGAACAGGGCCATTCTTCGTTTTGAGTGTGTGTTGCTGACGGGCAAGCTTAGTTCGTTCGATCAACTGTCGTCGAATTCCCAGGGAAGAGCTTTCTTTAAAGAAAACATCCTCGACCTCGAGTCGCTTCGCTGGCTCCACTAACGCAGCTAAAATCACACCCGGACGATTCTTCTTCATATGAATAGGAATCAAATAGGCATCGAGCGCACCCGCCTCCAGAATTCTCTCCATGGCATAGGCGATACTCTCCCCGCTCATATCGTCGAGATTCGTTTCGAGCAAATAGACTTGATCCGATTCGATTCCAACCGCGCTATCCCCAATCACAACGCGCAGAAGATTGGCCACTGAAGTATTTTCCCGCTGCCCCACTCCATAACCGATCGCAGTAGGACGCATTTCTACAGGCTCGCCAATGGATCGAGATAAACTAACCAACAAAGCTGCACCGGTCGGAGTCGTGAGTTCCCCTTGCATTTTTGAATCGCCAAAGCGGACTGGGATTTTTTTCAGTAGTCCTATGGTTCCCGGAGCAGGAACGGGAATCACTCCATGCTCGGCATGCACAAAACCAGAACCTAAATTGAGAGCCGAAGCTTTGACCGCTTCAATCTCCAACATTTCCAAACAAAGGATGGCAGCCACCACATCGACAATGCTGTCGATGGCGCCGAGCTCATGAAAATGCACCTTCTCTTTGGCAATCCCATGTGCTTGTGCTTCGACTTTGGCGATCTCACGAAATACCTGCAGCGATTTTTCTATAACCGTTTTGGAGAGTTTCGATCGTTTGAGAATGGATTCAATCTCCCGAATACCGCGATGTTCGTGGCCGTGATGGGAATGACTATGAGAGTGGGAATGCGGCTGAGAAAGCTCAAAGCGAGTACCCGCAAAACCACCCCTTTTTTCCTTACGGATTTGGATTTCGTAACCGGAGAGAGCAAGCTTAGAAAGTTGTCGGCGAAGTTCTTTTGCGTCGGCTCCAGCATCGAGCAGAGCGCCAACAAACATGTCTCCGCTGATTCCTGAAAAGCAATCAAAGTAGGCGAGTTTCATGGGCTGGGGATACTAGCGAAATTGGGCCCACGCCGCCACGAGCGATTGTGGCAATATACACGCGCGCAGCACCCGCCTTCTTTAAAGCTTTTGCAGCTTCTGTAGCCGTTGAACCGGAAGTGTAGACATCATCAAAGAGAAGAATTTTCTTTCCTTGGATTTTTTCTAACCTTACTGCCTCGAAGGCATTCTCTACATTTTTCTGTCGAGAGACGGCACTCGTCAATCCTTGCGCTGGCGTATCTCGAATTCGAGAAAGAGAACGCTGCACAGGAATTTTCAATAAACGCCCACACTCGCGGGCTAATTCTTGTGCTTGATCGAAACCACGCTGTCGACGCTTGCGCCGATGTAAGGGAATAAAACTTAGAAAATCAATCTCGCTCAACCACTGTTCTTTTTGCAGAGTATTTACAACAAGATCTGAAAAAAAATAAATCGCGTGAGTATTGCCAGAAAGTTTCCACTGAAGAATCAATTCCCGTAATGAATCTCGATACAACGCAGCACTGCGAGCCCGAGAGAAATGTAAAGTTTTTCCCCGACAGGACGCACAACGTTGCATCCCAAAATCCAAAATTAATGGATGTCCACAACGCGGACAAAAAGGCTGGGAAATTTCAGCGATTTGCTTTTGATGTTCGTTGCAAAGAAAAGCGGCACTCTTACCGAGCTTTTCGCAAAGCAAACAGAGTGGTGGAAATAGTAGGTCAAGAATTGTTTGTAGAACGACATTCATCCTCTCTACAAACGAAAAAAAAGAAAAACGTTACAAAGACAATGAAGAAATTCTGACGTTGTCTCGATTACGTGACTTTGGAATCTCTTTAGACAAACCCAAAGCGATTCTCACTTTGCCCACATAGGCCTCGATCGAATCCTCTGGAGTGTAAGGGACTTGGAAGAGATCACCTATTTCGCGTGTCAGGGGCATATTCTTCTCTAAGGCCCATTCACTACGCTGGAAAAAATCTCGCAAATAGCGACAGAGAGAACGTCGGCTCATCCAAATCGAAAGCGCCCAAACCAATGCTGCCGCGGCAAAAACCGTCACTCCTTCCCATACCAGCACCGAAGTCGCGACTAGTTCATTGGAAGTTCGAATCAGTAGGCCGCATAACTGAACCGCAAAACCCAAGATCAAAAAGGCGCAACCCGCGAAAACGTGATGTTTTGCATCGACATAATGGCGCAGGCTAGAGAGCTTTCCGTCCCCTACCCCAAAAAACTCCTCAACCACTCGTTTAGATCTTTTGACCAAAATCGAACGGGATAAAAACAGTGCCCCTGCGATGCAAAGGCACAAACCAATCGTGCTAAATTCCTCAGATGACATAGGGTTTTGATTCTATCGAGGGATTGCAAAATGCGGGAGTGGCAAGGAGTCGCTTCCTTCCTATAATCCGCCGCCATGAAAGACCCGCAAAAAGAAGTACTCCGAATCGCTGCGCTAGCTCGGCTGCGTTTGGAAGCGAGCGATGTGGAGAAAATCTCCAAGCAGTTTTCTAGTTTGATAGAGCATTTCGAGAAAATCCAAGCCTTGGACACGAAGGGTGTCGAGCCATTGGTTTATCCCTTTGAAACCGCGAATGTGTTGCGTGCGGACCAAGAAAGAAACGCGGAAAATAATATTGATAAAGAAGCTTTGCTGCGCAACGCGCCGGAGAGAATCGCGGACTTTTACAAAGTCCCGAAGGTGATTGAAGGATGAGCGAAGATTACCTCACTCAATCGGGTCTCACTCTGCGCGATCAGATGATTGCTGGAAAAATCAAACCCAGCGAACTCATTGATCAAACTCTTTCTCGTATCGAAGAAGATGACAGCGCATTTCACAGTTTTCTCGGAGTGGATGCCGCAGGCGCACGCAAGCACGCGCAGGAACTCGATAAAAAACTCTTGCGAAAAGAAAAACCCGGAGCGCTTTTTGGAATTCCTGTCGCCCTCAAAGACAATATTCTGCATCGCGATTGGGAAGTAACGGCGGGTTCAAAAATCCTGAAAAAATTCATCGCTCCTTATGATGCAACCGTTACGCGCAAGATTTTGGAAGCCGATGGAATTCCGATTGGAAGAACGAATTGTGATGAATTCGCCATGGGTTCTTCCTGTGAGAACTCCGCTTTTGGCCCGACGAAAAATCCATGGAATTTGAATTGTGTTCCCGGCGGATCCAGTGGTGGCTCGGCTGCTGCCGTCGCGGGCAATTTGGTTCCCATGGCCTTGGGTTCCGATACAGGCGGATCAATCCGACAACCAGCAGCGCTTTCGGGCATTGTGGGACTCAAACCAACATATGGAAGAGTGTCGCGTTATGGGTTGATCGCCTTTGCTTCTTCTCTGGATCAAATTGGTCCCATGACACGCACAGTTGCCGATGCGGCTGCGCTCTTTGAAGTGATTCACGGACACGATCCGATGGATTCGACTTCTGCATCCCAAGCTCCTCGCTTTCAAATGGAAGCTCCGAAAAAGGGAATGAAACTCGGAATCCCCAAGGAGTATTTCAGCCCAGATCTCGATCCAGAAATTCGCGAAGCGGTGGAAAAAGCGATTGCTGTGTTGGTCGAGGAATGCGGGGCGAAAACAGTTCCCGTTTCTTTGCCTCATTCAAGCTATGCCATCCCTGCTTACTATCTTGTCGCAACGGCTGAGGCCTCGAGCAATCTCGCCCGATTCGATGGAGTGAAATACGGATTTCGCGACGCGAAGAATTCTCTGCTCGAAATGTATGGCAGCACACGCGATCAAGGTTTTGGGGAAGAAGTCAAACGTCGCATCTTGCTTGGAACTTACTGTCTCTCAGCCGGCTACTACGATGCCTATTACAAAAAGGCTTTGCAGATTCGCCGGCTTTTGCAGAAGGATTTCAACACTGCCTTTGCTCAATGCGATTTATTGGTCGGACCCACTTCACCATTCCCGGCCTTTGAATTGGGTTCAAAAGTAGACGACCCACTCGCCATGTATCTTTGCGACATTTTTACAACGACGGCAAATCTTGCTGGTATTCCGGCGATTTCGATTCCTTGCGGATTCACCAAGAAAAACCTTCCAATTGGTTTGCAGATTTTAGGGAAACCTTTTGGCGAAGGAGAAATTCTTGGACTCGCTGCGGCTTATGAAGCAAAAAGCAAATTTCACGAGCGAGTTTGCCCTAGACCAAGGCAAGGAGGCCGCTCATGAGTTTGGAAGCAACCATCGGCCTTGAAGTACATGTGCAGCTCGCAACCAAGACCAAACTCTTTTGTTCTTGTCTCAATCAATTTGCGGCGCCGCCAAATTCTCTGACTTGCCCCATTTGTTCCGGTCTACCGGGAACTCTTCCCTTTTTAAATGCGACTGCCTTGGAATTGGGAATTCGTGCAGCATTGGCGCTCGAGTGTCAAATCGCCGAGTTCACCAAATTCGATCGGAAAAATTATTTCTATCCCGATTTGCCCAAGGGTTATCAGATCAGCCAATTCGATTTGCCTCTTTCGAAGAACGGGCGAGTCGTACTTGGCGATGGCACGGTGATTCGCATTCATCGCATTCATATGGAGGAGGATGCTGGCAAGGGAATTCACGATCGCGGCGATTTTTCCTTGATGGATTTCAATCGTGCGGGAGTTCCACTGCTCGAATGTGTGAGTGAACCGGATTTGCACACTCCCGAGCAAGCCGTTGAATATCTCACTCGACTCAAAGAAATCTTCCGCGGTGTCGGCGCTTCGGAATGCGATATGGAAAAGGGTTCCTTGCGCTGCGATGTGAATGTTTCTGTCGCTCCGAAAGGCGCGGAGAAATTAGGAACCAAGGTCGAAGTAAAAAATCTCAATTCCTTCCGCCATGTCGGCAAGGCTCTCGAATATGAAATCGCGAGACAGAGTGCCTTGGTTTCGAATCGCGAGCGAATCTTTCAAGAGACTCGACTTTGGCGCGAAGCCGAAGCGGTGACACATCCTATGCGCAGTAAGGAAGAAGCGCATGACTATCGCTATTTTCCTGAGCCGGATTTGCCGCCTATCACGATCAGCAAGGAAAAAATCGAGACTGTGCGCAAGACTCTGCCCGAGTTGCCTGCTACTCGACGTGAACGTTTTCAAAAGCAATATGCATTGAGCCTGGAAGAAGCCTCTTTGCTCAATCAAGATCTCACACTCGCCCACTATTTCGAAGAAACAGCAAAACTCACTGGCAATCCCAAGAGTGCTTCGAATTGGATCACCGGAGTCGTGCTCCAAGCTTTGAATGAAAAGCAAATTGGCATTGAAAGTCTTTCGATCAAACCCGATTCACTCTCGGATCTCATCCGTCGCGTCGATTCAGGACAAATCAACGTGGCCTCCGGACGCTCTGTGTTTTTCGACATGATCGCGACGGGCAAACCCGCTGCCGATTTGATCCGTGAAAAAGGACTGGAGCAAATCAGCGATGAAGCCGCGCTTGAAAAACTCGCACTCGAAGCGATTGCGGCCATTCCAAAAGCAGTTGAACAATTTAAAGCTGGCAAAGAG
The DNA here is from genome assembly GCA_964570465.1 of uncultured Planctomycetales bacterium. GTDB lineage: Bacteria > Planctomycetota > UBA1135 > UBA1135 > CAZMYG01 > CAZMYG01. The sequence goes on along the minus strand of CAZMYG010000039.1, from coordinate 9,584 downwards.
AAAGCTCTCGATTCTCTTGTTGGCAAAGTCATGGGCGCAACCAAGGGTCGCGCGAATCCAAAAATTGTACAGGATATTCTGCGGCGATTGATTTCATCCTCATGACCCAAGCACCATACACTCAACCACGTTCTCGAAAATTCATCTTGGGGTTAGGAACCCTGATGTGTGGACTTGTCATTTATTGGGCGGACTTTTTCCGATCGCTTTCTTTTGGAAAATTGATTCCGGCTTCTTTGATTGTAATTGGTTTACTTTTTATCCTGCCTAAGGTCGGTGCCTTTCTGACTTGGGTCATCCAACAAAAACAGAAAAATCCATGAGCCGAAGCCAACCAAAAAGCGAAAAGCTGCCTCCCACCGAAGATCCATTTCAAAAACTTCGCGAGCAAATGGTTCGTGAACAAGTTGAAGGACGCGGCATTCGTGATCCGCGACTGCTTTCGATTTTGAAACTCATCCCGCGACATCGATTCTTGCCAGAGAAAGATTGGGATCGTGCCTATTCTGATGCGCCTTTATCCATTGGACACGAAGCCACCATTTCACAGCCATATATTGTCGGCGCGATGACGGAGATGCTGGGCTTGCAAGGAGTGGAGAAAGTGCTCGAGATTGGAACTGGCTCTGGTTATCAAACCGCCGTACTCGCCGAACTGGCTGGCGAAGTGTATAGCCTCGATATTGTTCCTGAACTCACCGCTCACGCAAAAACCGTTCTCGATTCGCTCGGCTATCGCAATGTGCATCTACGAGTTGGTGATGGATCAAAAGGTTGGCCTGAAGTAGCCCCCTTCGATGCCATACTCGTCACCGCCGCTCCCGAAACAGTTCCAACCACCTTACTCGAACAACTCAATGAAGGCGGCCGTCTCGTCATTCCCATTGGCAAACAAAAACAACATCTCTATCTCTTCAAGAAAAACTCTGGTGCTGTGCGCGAGGAGAAAAAGTTTGAAGTGCGTTTTGTTCCGTTGATTTAACCAAGCCCGTTACTCTCGAATATTCACTCCAAAAAGAGCAAGGGCATTGCTTAGGCCTTTTATCAAGAGATGTTGAGTGTCCGTATCTTGAAGTAGTAAAATAAGAACCCATTCTCGATGTCTAAAGAAAGCAAATTTCCCTGGCTAGTTGGTATTGGGATTTTGGTATCAACTCTCTTGTTTTTTTTCTCGTGAACCGCAAACTAAAACTCCTGCAACTCAATTTGGTTTTTCGACAGGAAATTCAAAGCAAGAAACCAAACCTCTAAAGCAAGAAACATTGCCTTCTCAGGAAGTTGAAGAATCAGAAAAGGTTATCCACAGATCTAATGAAATTAGTCAAAGCACTAGAAATGTCATTGTCCGTGGCAAAGCCGTAATGAGTCAATTTGGAGGAGAAATAAAAGCATCAAATATTTCTATTCAATTGCAACTTGCTGAAAATAAAGAATCTCTTGCAGGCACCTTGACGGATCTTGAAGGAAACTTCTGGTTGGAAACAAATTTTTCGGCGGAATCACTTCCGCAAGAATTGCTACTCCAAACAAATGAAAGAGATCTTATTGCAAAAACAATTTCCCCAACGCTACCACTAAAAGTAGAAACACTTCCTTATGAAATAGATTGTTTATTGACTCTCTCAAATGCTTGGAATATCCAAGGCCGAGTTCTCGACCTCGCCAACCAACTGCCAATTGAAAAAGTCAATGTTGTGGAAATTACGGACGACGGGCAACTTTCCTCAGAGCAAGCTCAAACGGACACACAAGGCCTTTTCTTTCTAAAGGTAGAAGCAAAACAGCAAGGACGTTTGCGACTCCACGCTCCCCAGTATCTATCGAGCGAAGTTTTGTGGAACGAGAGCGATTTGAGTGCAGGAATCGTTGTCTTGTTGGGTAAGCAAGATCAAATGCCCCGCATCGAAGGGCAAGTCAGCGATGAAAATGGTCAACCTGTAGCAAACTCTGTGATTCGTGCATGGATTAATCAGCCCTACCAATCTTCTAATGAAGCGCAAGCAATCCTTGCCCATTGGCAATTCCTCAGAACATCCAATCGATTACCCGAGGCGATATCTGACCCCAATGGACGATACTTTCTAGTTTTACCTGGATTAGGCGATTGGGTTGTGTGGGCACAAGCGAACGGAAAGATTAGCTTAAAGCAGTTTCATGTAGGTACACCAAAAACGATTACTTGGAATTTCAAATACGGAGAGAACCCATTTTTCATATCTGGGAGAATAACCAAAAAAAATAATGGAGCTCCTGTTGCAAACCTGAAGCTAAGACTATTTGGCGAAATTACTGGTTTTGAAAATGAAGTAACAACCGATGAAACTGGGTCATTCCGCAGTCCCCCCCTGCATCGGGAACCCTGGAACTGCTCAATTACAAGTGATCTGCGTTTTTCTCCTCACCAAATTCAAATCCCAATACCCCTAGATCAAAAAAGCGAGTTTTCGCTTTTGATTGAATTGGAGGAAGCCTGTCAACTCAGTGGACGACTTATCAACGAGCTGGGAAATCCAATATCAGGGACGTCTATTCGCTGTGTAGCAGGACGTTGGTTTTTTTCTACACAGTCAGATGAAGATGGTGGCTTTTTGTTAACTGGCCTTCCCCACAACACATCTCTTGAGTTAAAAGCATTTCTTGCCAACTCTGAATGGACTCTGGCAACAAAGCAGTTTCTCTTCACCTTTGCTGGAGAAAAACAACATCTTGGGGACATTAAGGTCCAATAGAACCTATAAAGGGCACTTCAATAACTCTGACCTTTCTCCCTGCAAAGCCCAGCGTGCGTAAGAATCTAAAAACTGCGACGGGAAAAATGAGATTTGTTTGTGGCGTCGCGATCAATTCGCGACACCACAGGAAATGAATTGAATCAGTTTGAAATTTTTATCCGCCTTAATAAACCTAATTACACGGATTCACCGGTAATGACAGATTCACCCAGGGCAGGAATGCATCGGCTCCGTTGAGCAGATCAATCACACGGAGAATGTCCGCTGGATTTGCCGTGCCTGAACGATCGATATCGACTTGATAAACTTGGTAATTTTCGACCCCATTTAGATGATCGATTTCTTTGAGAATATCCACAGGACTCGCCGTGCGATCGTTGGCCACATCACCAGGCAGAAAGCCAAGGCAAGTATCGGTATCGCTGGCAACATGGCGAATGCGAGTCCACTTACCCGATGGAATTGGAGCGCTGAAGGTTAACAACGCGCTATTTCCATTTGGTGCAACAGAAACAATGCTGGGTACTGGGCCGCCAGCAGGCACAACAGAAACTTCAAAACTACTGGCACTCAAGCCAATCGCCGACGCAGAGAAATTTAGTGCGACTTGATTCCAACCCTGCAATGGATTGGTACTCGAAATTGGGTGCGGCTGACGCGCATCAATAGCTCCATTAGAAGGTAGAGAAGAAAGCAGTATCAAAGGTGTACCTGCGTTGAGCGTTACACCTTCCAACAAACTGGAGAACTCCATATCGTTTTGATTCGAAAGATAGCTTCCAGTGCCATCGGTATTCGGTTTCGGTTTTACTGTAAATGTTCCAGTCGCATCATTGGAAACCTTCAACCGAATCGTACCCAAATATTTCCTCCCACCGGAATCTGCGACAGGAGTACCAAGAGTTGCTGCAGCTCCAAAATAGTCACAACCAGTTGTCGACACCGTCGCAAAAGCAGTCGCTCCAAAAAAAAGATAATCTGTGCGACTCGGGGTCACAAAGAAGTTGTTTCCATTCGTACTGCCGACAGGAAATTGATTCGGGCAGACATGAGTCGGATCTGTTGTAGCGTGAAAATCGGCAGGCAAAACATTTCCCGAGGAGCCTGAAACAAAATCGGAATAGGAAACTCCAAATTGATAGCCACGAATTGAGTTTCCGCCCCCAGACCATGTTCTCGCTCGAAAAATGAGTTCAACAACATCGCCTGGATTTACATTCACGCTCTGCACTGGCCCCCCAGGGATCGCAACACCATTAATTGACTCAGCTTCCAAAGATATTACTGGTGTCTGACCTAGAGCCGTAGATTGTGTAGTTAAGAGAGTTGCGAAACCTAGACCCAAAAAATGCCATGCTAACTTCATGCTCGAATCTCCTTTGAAAAACTAGTACTTAAGAACCGCGTTACGTTTCTAAATGAGGGCAAAATATCCCTCCGCTAAGCCTATACGTGCGTAAACTCAGGAAAGCTGCGACAGGAAACTCTCCTGCCCCGTAGGCTTTCTATCTACAAGATCAATTACGGCAGCGCGGGTAACGACACGCCGTTCCACGAATCAAAAGCGCCTGCGCCATTGAGAAGGTCAATGAGCCGCAAGATATCCGCCGAAGCGGTCACTTCACTTCGATCAATATCCGTGGCGTAGACCGGACGCGGCTGGACAGCATTGAGCGAGTTAATCAATGCCAAAATATCCATCGGGGATGCGGTTCCGTCACCATTCACATCACCAGGTAGATAGCCTAAGCAAACCTCACTTCCCATTGCCAAGTAGTTGATACAAGTCCAACTCCCTGGCTCTAAAGAAGAGGAGAAATGCAAACGAACGGATTGCAGAGTCAGTGGCGAGACGCCGCTAAGGATCGCGGGGTTTCCATCTCCACCAATTTCTGAAATTGAGAAATGATCCGCAGTGAGAGCTTCCAGTAGCTGGCCATCGAATTGTAAATCCACGAAATCCCAGCCAAATGAATTCTTGGGAGCATTTGGTGCAAAGGGTTGTCGTGCATCGATCGCTCGATCTGCAGGAAGGCTCGCAATCAGATTTGGCGCCGTGTTCAGTGCAAGTCCTCTAGACGTACCGCCTGGCAGATCCATGACAATCTCTGCATTGCTACCATCGAGATTGCAGCGATAGACAGAAGAACTCGCGAGATCAATCCAATACAGCTTACCGGTTCCCAAATCTAGCGAAGGCGAGTATCCATAGGCATTCCCAGGTGGATCGAAAAGAGATTCTGTACCACTGCCATTTAGATTGGAGCGCTTGAGGAAATTTCCGTCAAACCAGTAGAGTTTCCCAGCGTTCCCGTTCACGACAAGCCCACGACACTTCTTATCCGTGATGATGGTTTCGATATGTTGACCGTCGAGATCTGCACGACGAATAAGACCATTAGCTTGGGAAGGTTCACTCCAGTAGATCTTCGATCCCACCGTATCGATCGAGATGGAGCTGTGCGAAAACTGCAACCCATTGTCATTGCCAATTACGATGTCTTCTACATTCGTTCCATCAAGATTCGCTCGTCTGATGCGATTGGGATATGTTTGGCCCCAATAGACTTTTCCCGCAACAGCATCTACGGCAATTCCTGCACCAAATGGAAGGCTTGCTGTGTCAGGAACGATTGTTTCGCATTGGCTTCCATCTAAATTTGCACGCTGGATGTCGCCGCGCAGGAAATTAGTCCAGTACATTTTTCCTCGCAAAGAATCGAGGGCTATATAGTGAGGCTCTGAGTTTTTAATCACTCGCAAATCTCCCCCCGTGGTTAGTCGCGTACGAATGAAAGAGCTGGCATTATAAAAACTAACGCCTAACGCCATCCGACCCTCTGCCTCGTTGAAATCAAGGCCACGAACAAAGGCTTCGCTATAAATTTGGGTGAGCTCGATCTCCGATCCATCCAAATTGGCTCGTCGCAGTTCGGATTGACCCGGATTCATTGGACTGATTCCGTCCAAAAATTCGGCCCAATATAGTTTGTTTGTATTGAAATCGATTGATATCGCAGAACTCATTCTCAGCGACCCCGAGCTGCGGACGAGCTCAATCCCTGAACCGTCGAGATTTGCGCGGCGAACGCGGTTAACAGGATGTGCCTCAGTCCAATATAGCTTGTCTTGTGTGAGATCGAGGGTGATTCCAAAAGGGGCAACGGTGCCACCTATAGTTACTACCACTTCAATCTGAGATCCGTCGAGATTCGCTCTTAAAATGTTGTGGCTTCCTCGATTCGTCCAATACATTTTTCCCCGAGCGATATCCAAGGCAATGCCATAAGGATTATCAGAAGCGTTGGTTTCGACCAGAGTTTCCACTTGGGATCCGTCGAAATTCGCTCGGCGGATATGATTGGCTTCATTGTCAACCCAATAGATTTTGCGGCCGATGGAATCCAGGGCGAGGCCTTGAGGGTTTTGTACCCCTTCAATCGAAAGCGCTCGACCGATACCTTCGGTGTCCGTGCCAGTGGCAAGCCGATTCGTTTCACTGTCCGTCCAAAAAAGTTGTCCTTCCGGGCCATAAACGACCCCTTCTGGGTTGTCGATGGTGCTTGAGATGCGTGACTCTAGATTGCTACCGTCGAAATTCGCATGGAATACACTACCGTTGAAGTCCGCGAGATATATCCCACGGTTCTGAGTTGGGTCTATTTGCTGCGCCTCTGTTTGCAGTGCGAAGGCAAGTAAAAATGCGGTGGATAAAGATTTTCTCATTGTTCAATCCTTTAAAAAATTAGAAACCTTCCTCCCCTCAGGCTCGTTCGTGCGCAGAAACCGACAAACTGCGACAAAAACTCTGAGATTTTTTCTGGTAGGCAGAGCGGGGACTGCTATTCCCACTCAATCGTGGCAGGAGGCTTTGAAGAAATATCGAGAACGACTCGATTGATGCCGCGAACTTCATTGATAATGCGATTGGAAATACGGGCAAGTAATTCTTTGGGCAGTTGCACCCAGTCGGCTGTCATGCCGTCGTCGGATTGGACAATGCGAAGAGCGGCGACATTTTCGTAGGTGCGTGCGTCACCCATCACACCTACCGTCGACACAGGAAGTAGAACTGCGAAATATTGCCAGAGTCCTTGATGTGCGCCGGCTTTTTGAATTTCTTCGGTGACAATGGCATCGGCGCGGCGAAGGAGATCGAGTCTCTTCTCGGTGATCTCTCCTAAGCAACGCACGGCAAGACCGGGACCCGGAAATGGTTGTCGATCTATAATTGTCGCAGGTAAACCCAACTGACGTCCGAGCTCACGCACTTCATCTTTAAAAAGATTTCGTAAAGGCTCGACAAGTTTCATTTTCAAATCTTCTGGCAGCCCACCCACATTGTGGTGGCTCTTAATCTTGGCCGTCGGCCCACCGAATGCGGCGACGGACTCGATGACATCGGGATAGAGAGTTCCCTGACCAAGAAAATGCGCTTGCTTGAAACGCAGTGCTTCTTTTTTGAACACCTCAACGAATTCGTAGCCGATCACTTTTCGCTTTTGTTCTGGATCAGTAACTCCGCGCAATTTTTCTAAAAACTGCGCTCGTGCATCGACCACATCAAGATCCATTTGATAATCGGATCGAAAGGTGTTCTCCACTTGTTCGCGTTCTCCCAAACGCAACAAACCGTTGTCTACGAAAATGGCGTGTAATCGCTTGCCAATGGCTTTGTGAATCAAAACTCCAGCAACTGCGGAATCGACTCCTCCAGAAAGTCCCAATACCACTTCGCCATCTTCACCAACCAGTTTTTGAATTTCGGCAACGGATTGCTGCAGGTAGGAACCCATTTCCCAATCACCCTTACAGCGACAAATTTCAAAGAGAAAGTTTTGTAAAACCTTTTTCCCTTCTTTGGTGTGCGTTACTTCTGGATGAAATTGAATGCCGTAGAGTTTGCGTTTCTCATCGGCGACGGCGGCGACGGCACAAGTTGGCGAGCTTGCCAAATTTTCAAAACTGGCGGGTAGTTTTTCGACCTTATCCCCGTGACTCATCCAAACAATTGTTTTCTTCGACATCCCCGCAAGCAAACCCTGCGCTTTGAGTTCGATTTCCATATGACCGAACTCTCGCTCTTTTCCGGGAATGACCTTGCCGCCTAATTGCTCGGCAAGCCATTGCAGCCCGTAGCAAATTCCCAGAATCGGAACTCCGAGTTGGAGAATTTTTGCATCGAGTTTGGGAGCGCCTTGTTCATACACCGAAGAAGGACCACCCGAGAGAATGATTCCTCTTAATGAAAGCGCTTTCGCCGCTTCAAGAGCTTTTTGTGGCGGATGGATTTCGCAATAGACCTTGAGCTCGCGAAGACGCCGCGCAATGAGTTGAGTAAATTGCGAACCAAAATCAACAATCAGAATCGATTCGTGAGCCACGATTATTCGAGATAGTAATTCCCAGCTTCTTTGGTGATTTGTACATCGTGCGGGTGACTCTCGCGAATTCCTGAGGAAGTAATTCGCAAGAATTGCGACTTCTCCTGCAATTCGGAAATGGTTTTCGAACCACAATAGCCCATTCCCGCGCGTACCCCACCGACGAGTTGATACACGAATGGCGATAGAGATCCTTTAAAAGGAACCATGCCTTCGACTCCCTCGGGGACCAACTTGCTGCGTTCGTGGATTTCCGCTTGTCCGTAGCGCTCTTTTCCGCCATCTGTCATCGCACCTAAAGAACCCATTCCGCGTACGGCTTTGAAGGTGCGACCTTGATAGAGAAATGACTCTCCAGGACTTTCTTCGGTTCCGGCAAACAGCGCTCCAATCATCACAGAGCTGGCGCCTGCAGCGAGTGCTTTGACAATGTCACCAGATAATCTCACTCCTCCATCGGAGATTACGGGCACATTCGCCGCCTTAGCAGCCTTCACGCAGTCGAAGAGCGCCGTCAGTTGAGGAACTCCTACACCGGCTACGACTCGTGTCGTGCAAATGGATCCCGGTCCGATTCCCACCTTGATTCCATCGGCACCTGCTTTTGCTAAATCGCGCGCTGCTTCAAAAGTGGCCACATTTCCAGCAACTACGTCTACATCATGCTTTTTCTTAATAGCGTGGATCGCATCGATCACATTTTTCGAATGTCCGTGCGCTGTGTCGACGACGATCACGTCTACTCCGGCCTTGATCAATTCCCCCACTCTCTCAATATCGTTCACGCCAACCGCAGCTCCCACACGCAAACGCCCTTCGCGATCCTTCGCGGCATAAGGAAACTTTTCATTCATCGAAATATCGCGAATGGTGATGAGACCTTTGAGCCGTCCGCGCTTGTCGACGAGAATCAACTTCTCAATTTTATTTTTATGCAGGATCACAGTGGCTTGTTCGAGTGTTGTTCCCTCTTTTGCCGTAACCAAAGGCGGTTTGGTCATGACCTCAGAAATCTTGGCATCTAAGGAAACCTGAAATCGAAGATCCCGGTTTGTGAGGATTCCAACAACCTTCTCGCCCTTCACAATGGGCAATCCCGAAATCTTGTGCTCGGCCATGATTTCTTTTGCTCGCCGAACGGTAGCTTCCGGAGCTAAGGTCACCGGATCAGAAATCACTCCGTGTGCAGAACGTTTCACCGCGCTGACTTCACGAACTTGTTTTTCAATGGAGAAATTCCGGTGGATGATCCCAATGCCGCCCTCTTGCGCGAGCGCGATTGCGAGCCGAGATTCGGTCACGGTATCCATCGCCGCCGAGGAGATGGGAATGTTCAGGGTTACGTTTCGGGAGAATCGTGTGCGAGTGTCGGCTTTGGTTGGTAATACTTCGGAGTAGGCGGGGACCAGAAGAACATCGTCAAAGGTAATGCCTTCCTTGAAAGATCTTTCCGGCTTGCTTTCCATCG
>CAZMYG010000038.1:0-18898 GCA_964570465.1 uncultured Planctomycetales bacterium | reverse complement strand
AAATTTTATGCGCCGAAAGCGAGAGTGCGTCGACATTCCATTGATTGACATCGACCGGAATTTTTCCAACGGCCTGTACGGCGTCGGTGTGAAAGAGAACGTTTTTCTCTTTGGCGATTTTTCCAATCGCTTGCAGATTTGCGATGGTTCCAAGCTCGTTATTCACCGCCATGATCGAAATCAAAATCGTTTTAGGATTGATCGCGCTAAGAATCGATTCGGGGTCGACGAAGCCGGTTTTATCGACGGGCAAAACTGTGATTTCAAAACCTTCTTTCGCCAACTGCTCGCAACTCAGTAAAACAGCCTTGTGTTCGCTCGCGGCTGTGATGATGTGATTGCCCCGATCGCGATAGGCGCGCGCAATTCCCTGAATACCCAAATTGTCTGATTCCGTACCTCCGCTCGTGAAAAGAATTTCGCTGGGTTTTGCGCCAATGATTGCCGCCACTTGTTCGCGTGCGCGATCGACCGCCTTCGCTGCCGTTTGACCAAACGAGTGACTCGAACTCGACGCATTCCCAAACTTCTCTTTGAAATACGGCATCATCGCTTCCAGCACTCGTGGGTCGAGTGGGGTGGTTGCGTGATTGTCGAGATAGATCGGAGTTTTCATCTAGCTTAGGAAGCGAAGATTATAGATCTGCTAGTAGGTATTGCCCGAGTCTTCTTTCGACGGCAACGATGAGACGAACAAAGTGGAAGGCTAAAAAGAAAGCGCTAATTCCCAAAGCAATTCCAAAAAGATTCCAGACAACTCCATACATGAATGGCGAATCCGTGTTGTAAATCGGCGACCAATTCCAATGAATGTTGACAGCGTTATGGGGGAAGAACAAATGATTCACTCCGAGCAAATTCAAAAGGCATCCGAAAGTTAGGCCCAACGAACCGGAAAGCAGAGCGACTAAAACGCTGAAATAGAAAGTTCCCAAGGGCAAGGAGAGAAAAAGATAACCCATGCGTTTCCAAGCAAGCGTTGAGAAAACATGTTGTTTGACAAATCCCATCAACCCTTTTGCTGGGAGCTCTGGTTCTTCAATTCTTACTTTCAGATCCAGGAAAAACTGCATCAGTCCAAGCTGAAATCTTCCCAAGAGACTCGAACCCGCTAGAAAGCAGGCCGCAATCAAAAAGCCAATAATCAGAATGAGCAGACCTACAGAAAGTGCGAATCCGGTTGTCGCGTAGCTGAAATAAAAGATTCCTAAGGGAAATAGGAGAAGGGCATAGACCAAACCTCTCCAAGTCGCGGGATCGATGACGACGCCAAATAGTCCCGGCCACGGTTGCTCGGGATTTTCAACTAGAACTCTTGCACGCCCGCCTTCTTTCAGGATTTGAGGAATACTTTTTTGTCTTGTTGCGCCGGATTCGGAGAGAAAACGCTGTGCGAGCTCTTGAGCCGTTCCAAATCGCTGCAAAACGGCTTCGGTATTTACTTCCGGATTTGTTCCCGTGGATTCATCGAGAGCGGATTGAATGTGACTGCGAATTTCGCGAATCAACTCCTCACGTTCGATCTGGTTGAGCTGAGACAGTTCACGAGTCAAATCGGAAAGATATTTTTCTATCTTGGGATTCAAAGTATTCACTCCTGAATTCATTTCTTTTCTCCGCATCGAGTCAACAAGCGATCTACGGTTTTCCGCAACCGTATCCATTCTCCTGTTTGATGTTCCAACATTTGTCTGCCGAGATTGGATAGGCGGTAGTATTTGCGCGCTGCTCCTGTGGCGGGTTCTTTCCATTGAGCAACGATGTAACCATCGTTTTTCAGCCGAGCGAGAATGGGGTAAACCGTGCCTTCCGAAACTTCTAATTCCCCAGCTTCATTTAATTTCTTCACGATCTGATATCCGTACTCTTCCTCTTCGCCGAGTACGGCGAGTATGCAGAGTTCGAGAGTTCCTTTTCTCAGCTGAGTTGAATTTGCTTCCATGAATTTCAAAGCCTCTTGCCTCTATGAATAGGGAGCTATGCTAGACCTAGTACTTTGTATTGCAAGGTATTTTTCTAAAATTTTTTAGAAAGGGATATCCTTGAAATTCGCGAATTCCTTAGGCAGGCGTCGTGGCTTTTTGTTGTTGTCGAGGCAGGCCAGCTCTGTCGTCCCTTTGCAGAGAAGGGTCATGGTCTTTTCATTGAACACTTCATAGCCGAAGCGAACGGTCACTGGTCCGTGATCCACGAGACGTGTGCGAATCAACAACACATCATCATAAAAAGCAGAAGCGAGATAGCGTGCCTGGGCGTCGGTGACCGCGAGAAACATGCCTTGCTTTTCCATTTCCGCGTAAGTCATTCCCTGAGTGCGCAGCCATTCCGTGCGGCCCAATTCGAAATAGATGATGTAATTGCTGTGATAGACAACACCCATTTGATCCGTTTCTTGGTAACGGACTCGCGTGCGGGTTTCGTGTATTCCTTCTGAATTCATTTTTAATCTTTGAATGCAATCGCTCGTCGTCGCCAGAGTTCTTGTAGTTTGCCGATCAATGCCTTCTCGCTCAATTTGCTTTCTTTGCGTAGCAGATTCAAAAGCTTTGGTGCCGCGAGCTCGCCTGTACTGGCTTCCAATAATAGGACAGACAATTCGTCTGTTTCAAAGCTCGTTCCGCCTAGCGAAATCTGAACTGCATCGATTTCTCCAGAAACCTGACTGCGACTTTCGATCAGAATGCCGTCGACCGCTTGTGGATACAAGTTCGCGAGTTCTTTTTTGCTAGGGAAGGAACGTTTCTCAACAAGGAAATCTTCCAAGACGAGTAGATGCAATCCCGAATAGAGAAAGGCGCGCAGCGCATCTTGAGGACTTTCGACAATCGGTTCGCCGTCGATGTTGAATGAGGTGTTGAGTAATAAAGGAAGACCCGTCAGTTTCTCGAAGGCGGAAAGGAGATCGTAATAACGCGTATTGTCTTCACGTTTGAGAGTTTGAATGCGTGCTGTGTTGTCGACATGGGCGACAGCAGCGATTTCTTTCGCGCGTTTCGGATTTACTTCGAAGGTGAAGGACATGTATGAGCTTGTAGGGGCGGCACATGCGCCGCCCCTACAGAAAAAATCCTCAGTTCGTTCTGCTAGCACCGTCGGAGCAAAAGGACGAAACGGTTCGCGCTGTTTCACTTCGAGATTCAAACGCTCCCAACTCGATCGTTTTCCCGGATGAGAAAGTATGCTGCGATTGCCTAAGGCCCGTGGTCCAAATTCGCTGCGGCCTTGAAACCAACCAACGAACTTGTGTTTTGCCAAAGCGCGCGCGGTTTCTTCAATACTGTGAGAACTGTGCTTCCATTGAATCCAAGGTGCAAACTCGTGAATAGCTTCCCGAATTTCTTGGGGAGAAAAACTTCGACCGGTATAGGCGCCGTGGTAGCAGCTACGTACCTGGTACCGATTCCCCTTTTGAATGCCAAAATGACCGCAACCAAAGGCGACACCTTCATCGCCAGGATAATTTGGAATAAACACTTGCTCGAATCCCGCTTCACGCAAAATTCGCCCGTTGAGAACACTGTTGAGAGCCACTCCTCCTGTGAAGCAGAGATTTTTCTCGCTTGTTTCACGACGCAGCTTTTTGAAGAAGGTTAAGGCCACGCGTTCTAGATCCGCCTGCACACGCGCAGCGAGATTTTCATAGAAACGTCGATTCTTTTCGTTTCGCCAATCGTTGGGATGCTCTAAGGAATGAAGCAACTCCCAATTCACGATCAAACTTTCCAACTCTCCCTCGAGAATAGGAGGTATTTTTTTAGCGTCCCCATAGGCAGCAAGCCCCATCACTTTCCCACAAGCATTCCAGTCGCCAAAAATATGACTAGAAATGCGCGAGTAAATGGCGCCCAGGCTTTCCATATTCTCGAAACCGTAGTTGTAGAGAAAACTAGGCGAACGTTCTTCAATCCAGCGTTTGTAAATTGTTTTGAGTGAGTTTTTATCAAAACGGTAGACGGTCTCGCCCTCGCGTCGGTGCAATGTCCGGGCGGGTCGGGGACCCGCCCCTACCAAATTTTCAGGACTGCCCATTCCATCCATGACAACGACTAAACCGCGATCAAACGGGGCGATAGGAAATACACTCCAAGCGTGAGCAAGGTGATGAGAGATTTCGAGTTTCTTTGCTTTGGGGAAAAGATTGTGCGGATCGAGCGAGCTTGGCGGAGCTGCGTGCAAGGCTTCGGTGAAAGAGAGAGTTTTTTCGTAAGCAGCGATATCGAAAAGATGATTATTCTGCACAACGAGTTCGATCTCCGAGAGTTTTCGCTTTGTGCTTTCGAGTGCGTAGCGAACTAACTCAGCAACATCGCCCCCGTCATGCTTCTTGCGCGTGACTCTTTCCTTAGAAAGAGCAAAGAGCAATCGCCCATCATTTTCAAATAGAGCTGCAGAAGTGCTATGCGTGTATTTATTGAGGCCTAGTATCACGCGCTATTTACTCGCACTCGTCGAGAATGCCGTTGTGATTGGAATCGCTACTCAAGCCGAACTTGATTTCGCAGATATCCAAATAATTGTTGTCGTTGCAGTCGGAGAAAAGAACTTCGACTTCATCTAGCAAAAGTGGAGCGCTTTTTCCTGTAGCGAGCCACTGCTCGTAGGCAATTTGCCCAGTGTTATTCGTCGTATTGCGATCTCGTAAGAACTCAATGTATTCGCGGGAACTCGTCTGATAGTAAACCCGAACTTCGGCTCGCATCGCGCGGCAAGGGATAAAGAAAATCGTATCGTCCCAATATTGTCCATTCGCATAGTGATATCCCACAGGTGCTGCTTGAACCGAAGCGAACTCCGCATTGTTAAATCCTCGCGGAGGAATGCGATTGTCCTTGATCCAGCGATTGTTCAGCACGAAATGGAAGGAATGGCCGGCAGGAATTCCTGTCATCTGAGACATCGCAGTATCTAATCCGAGCTTCGCTTCGTAGACCTTGGTCGTTTCGGTTTCCAACGCCGCGCGATTCCAGTCATACGCTCCGCGTTCTTCAATCAAACGTTCGACCGCATCGAAGAAGCGAACATTGAGCCACATTCGTCTTCCTTCGGGGTAGCCAGTTGGCAATTTATGTCCCGTTTGATTGATCACGCGCAGTCGCAGCTTTTTCCCTTCGATAAAGACTTGTAAATCGCTAGCGGCTTGAAGCATCGCGAGATTGCGCGCCTTCGCGGCATCGACTTCTTCTTGAGTGAGTCCCGAGGGTTGGTAATTCGGATGAAGTTCCCCCGTTTGATCTAAATTCATTACCGCATCGAGTACCCAATTTCCTGCGCCGGTGAAACTGTGTTTGGGCAAATCCTCGCGATAGACCGGATTCAAAAATGGATTGCAGCCATCTCCCGACACATCGGGCATATGACAATCCTGACAAGTACTGACTTCGCGTTTGTTTCCCCCGAAACGTCCTTCCATATCAATGGGAGCTTGTGCAAACGCGCTTTTGGCCCACTCCGAGTAGGTTCTTTCCAAAGGAAATTGATCGTAGAGGTTCTGCGTAGAATGAGGCGCGTTGATGGGGCCGAGGACATAGCTGTCATTCGGGCTGGGGACTGTGCCGCCAACGCGTTCGAAAACCGGATTGCTTACATCGTGACAGGTCGCGCAGAGCAACGACTCCTGATGAAAAGGAGATTTCCGCCATTCGTGAAAGAAGAAAGGCTCATTGAGATCAAAAGGCCCCCGACGCCGATCGAATCGATCGATCAAATACTGTCCGTTTTGCAGGCGAGTGGGCAAAGTTCCAATCGCAGCGAGTTCTTCTTCATCGTCGGG
Source organism: uncultured Planctomycetales bacterium (assembly GCA_964570465.1). Classification (GTDB taxonomy): domain Bacteria; phylum Planctomycetota; class UBA1135; order UBA1135; family CAZMYG01; genus CAZMYG01. The sequence goes on along the minus strand of CAZMYG010000038.1, from coordinate 13,128 downwards.
AGGATTTACTTCTGCATCGTAATGCGGATCCATCATGCGATGGCAGACATGGCAGGTTACACCCTCGAAATCATTGCCAGTCAACTCCGCGCCATTGCTGGGTGTGCTGCGGCCTTCCAGCCAAGCCTTGGGAGCGTGACAACGCAGACAGGTTTCCCCTGAAAAAGCGGCATCCTGTTCTGCAATGGCGAGAGCGGCATGGAAAAGTGGATCGCGTGCGGATTGGGCTTTGATACTCGCTCGCCAATTGTCGTAGGGGGCATGTGCTGCAGAGTAGCCCCCATGACAGGCCACACAAAGATCATCCGCGCCGGAAAGCGGGTCGAACAAAGTGTTCGGCTGAGTTCCGGGTTGGAAGAAGTCTGCGGCTGTACTTGGCAATGGGTTTTGCATTAGCACCGCTCCTAAAGAAATCGCGAGGGTGCAAATACCAAAAACAAATAGCCAAAACCGTTTCACCGCAGGCGCCTAGCTCGTTCAGACTTAGTTCGTGTACTTTTCTGGAGTAGCTGTGAAGCTTGCTTCGCAGCCGGAGCAGCAGAACGCGTAGGTTTTGCCCTTCCATTCTTTGGTAGATGCGGCGGTGGTGACTGCCTTTTTGCAGGTTGGGCAATTCATCGCGGCAGCGGAAGCAGTTGTTTTCTTGCAGCAGTCCTCTTTCGCGCAAGGTTGATTGCAATGCGTTCCGCCTTTAACGGCGAAGATGCAGGAGCTGAACAATGGCAAAAGCAACAAAGAGAAATACTTCTTCATATTTTTTCCTTTATTTGGGAAGACAATTTGAAAGTCAAAACTTGCAACGGAAGGATTATAGCCTCTAATTCGCAAAATCTAGATGGACTCCGCAATCAATCGCTTTCTCGGCATCGAAGCCGAAGACCTGCCTGACGGCAATTGCCGTTTGAAAATACTCGTCCGCAAGGAGTACGAAAACGAAACCGGAATCACTCACGGAGGAATTGCAGCCTTACTCGTCGATGGCGCGATGGGTCGTTCCGTGTTGCGGCAAATTCCAGAGGGACAAACAGCAGCGACAGTGCAACTTTCTTTGCAATATTTGAGGCCTGCAAAAGGTAGGTTGGTCGCGGAAGGAAAAGTCGTGCAGCGAGGCAAGCGCATGGCTTTTGTTCAGGGTGAATGTCGCAACGAGGCGGGGGAATTAGTGGTGTTGGCTCAGGGTACTTGGGTGGTTCGGCCGATAGGGTAGGGACACTCGTTATATTGTCGGATTCTCGTTGATGATGCCTTTGTGAACGAGAATCCGACAATATAACGAGTGTCCCTAGCGGGCGGCGCGAGGACAAAAAATGGGCGATAAAGCAGAAATTCATTATCAGGGCAAAGTTTTAGAAGTTCCGGTGATTCAAGGAAGCGAGGCGGAGCGTGGCATCGATGTTTCGCAGCTTCGTGCAAAGCTGGGTCTAATCACTCTCGATCCTGGTTATATGAATACCGGTTCTTGTCAAAGTGCCATCACCTTCATCGACGGCGAAAAGGGAATCCTGCGCTATCGCGGTATTCCCATTGAAGATGTGGCAGAAAAAAGCAATTTCCTCGAGTCCGCGTATTTATTGCTCCGCGGTGAGTTGCCCAACAAAGAGCAGATGGAAGAATTCAAATATCACGTGCGCATGCACACCTTGCTGCACGAAGATATCAAACGTTTCTATTCTGGATTTCCCAAGGACGCTCACCCGATGGCCATTTCCGCCGCGGTGGTGAGTGCGCTTTCGACTTTTTATCAGGATTCTTTGGATCCTAAGGATCCTCGTCAGGTGGAAATCTCTACCTATCGTTTGATTGCGAAGCTGCCGACCATTGCTGCCTATTCCTATAAACATTCCATCGGTCAGCCTTTCATGTATCCGGTGAACAAACTCGATTACGCCGGCAATTTCCTCAACATGATGTTTGCGAATCCTTGCGAGGATTACGAAGTCGATCCGGTTGTTGCGAAAACTCTTGATTTACTTTTGTTGTTGCACGCCGATCACGAGCAGAATTGCTCGACCTCGACAGTGCGATTGGTGGGAAGCTCCGAAGCGAATCTCTTTGCTTCAGTGGCTTCAGGTGTCAACGCCTTGTGGGGGCCTTTGCATGGCGGCGCAAATCAAGCCGTCATCGAAATGCTTCACAACATTGCCGAAGAAGGACTCGACGGGAAAAAGTTCCTCGAGAAATGCAAGGATCGCAACGACACGACGAGACTCATGGGTTTCGGTCACCGCGTTTACAAAAACTTCGACCCCCGCGCCAAAATCATCAAGAAGGCTTGTACTGAAGTTCTTTCTCGACTCAAAAAATCGAGCCGCATGCTCGAGATCGCAATCGAGCTCGAGGAGATGGCTTTGAAGGATGAGTACTTCGTGAATCGCAAGCTCTATCCAAATGTCGATTTCTATTCCGGCATCATTTACCAGGCGATTGGCATTCCGGTGAATATGTTCACTGTGCTTTTCGCGATGGGCCGTCTGCCTGGCTGGATCGCGCATTGGATTGAGATGCACAAAGACCCCGCGCTGAAAATCGGCCGTCCTCGACAAATTTATACTGGCGTGCAAGAACGCAAGTATGTGCCGGTTGAGAAACGCGGCTAAGACATTTTCAATAACGCAATATTTTCAGCGGGAAATAGCAGCGAAAAATCCCATCGTTGAGCGATGAAGGCGAAGGTCTCACGGCTGTAAAAACAAACATGGGTTTCGTCGTTGATGTATTTCCAAGTTGCAAATTTTTCTAGTGGGGGAGTGAAGCTGGTCATCACAGCGAGCAATCCACCAGGAAGCAATATCCGTACAAGTCGATTCAATTCCAAACCTGGACGATGCAAATGCTCAAACACTTCCGAAGCCGTGATGAAATCGTATTGTCGCGACCAGATCGATTCATCCAAAGCATAGAAGGGATCGAAGAGATCTACAGAGCGACCCGTTTCTCGAAGCATCATGGCGAGCACAGGTCCCGGACCGCAGCCGAAGTCTAAGCCTTTCGCATTTGGCGATGTGTTTTGAATCACCACATTCACCATAGGCGTGAGGAATTTCCGATAGCCCAAATCCTGCGGATTGTTCTGATGTAGGTCGTAGCGTTTTTTCTCGCGAGTCGCATCGAGTCGTTCATTCGGCGGAACAAAGATCAGTTGGCATTCACTGCAACGTAGGTAACTCCTTTTCTTGTCGTGATGTACTAGCATTTGCTCTGTTTTTTCACAAAGCGGGCAATTGTGTTGATGAAAGGACATCGCTAGGGGATGTTAACAATAAATACCTACAGATCACTTCCTGAAAAAGGACGCTTTTGATTCTCAGATCTAGGACTTAGAATCTTCCCTTCTAAAAGCCTTTCAAAGTCTAAGGAGTCTTCCTATGAAAAACGGTTTCTCGATTCGTTACTTGGCCCCCGCTCTCTTTCTCGTACCTGCTTTCGATGAAGGGATGTGGACTTTCGATAATCCTCCAACAAAACAACTCAAACAGAACTATCAATTCGAACCGACCGCGCAGTGGCTCGATCATGTGCGTCTCGCCTCGGTGCGATTCAATGACGGCGGTTCGGGTTCCTTTGTCTCGCCGAATGGTTTGGTGATGACCAATCACCATGTCGGGCTCAACTCGATTCAGAAGTTAAGCAAAGAAGGCAAGGACTATGTAAAAAATGGATTCTATGCCGCGACTGCGGATCAAGAGCTTGCTTGCCCCGATCTCGAGCTCAATGTTCTCGAATCGATGCAAGATGTGACCAAGCGCGTTTTGGGTGCGGTGACTACTGGTGCAAATGACAAAGACGCCAGTGAGCAACGCAAAGCCGAAACCGCAAAAATTGAAAAAGAAGAATCCGACAAAACCGGACTGCGCTGCGATGTGATCGGTCTCTACAACGGTGGCGAGTACTGGGTCTATCGCTATAAGAAATACAAAAATATCAAACTCGTTTTCGCCCCCGAACAGCAAATCGCTTTCTACGGTGGCGATCCCGATAACTTCACCTATCCTCGCTACGATCTCGATTGCGCGTTCTTCCGAGTCTACGGCGATGACGGCAAGGCCATTCAAACTCCACATTATTTCCGTTGGAGTGAAGAAGGTGCGAAGGAAGGCGAACTGGTTTTCGTTTCAGGAAACCCTGGTTCCACGGGCCGTCTGCAAACTTATGCACAGCTCGAATACACTCGCGACATTCAATATCCCACGACACTAAGAAGTCTCGCCCGTCGTCGCGCTTTACTCGAGAAATACTCTGCACAAGGTGAAGAGCAAGCGCGTCGTGCGAAGACCATGCTCTTCAGTATCGAAAATAGTTTGAAGGCTGTTGGCGGTTATCAAGAGAGCTTGCTCGATACTCGTATCATGAAGAAGAAAGCCGAAGACGAGAAAACCTTCCGAGCCTTGGTTGCAAAGGATGCGAAGATGCAAAAAGAGTATGGCGATGCATGGGATGCAATTGCCACGACTCGCAAAAATCTCGCTACTTTCAGCAAACAGGTTTCTTTCTCACGCATGCAAGGCAAGGCCGCAAGCACTGCGTTGCAAATCGTTCGCTTGGTAGAGGAAGTTCAAAAACCAAATGAGAAACGATTCCCGGAATTCCGCGATTCTTCACTCGATTCGCTGAAATTTGGCCTGTTCTCACCGGCTCCGCTCTATCCAGATCTTGAGGAAACCTTGCTGGCCGATGGTTTGGCTGAAACGGTTGAACAATTGGGCAATGATTCGGCTTTTGTGAAAGCGGCTTTGCGAGGCAAGACGCCTGTAGAAGTAGCGAAGGAAGCAATTTCTGGAACGAAGATTTTCGATGTTGCTTTTCGCAAACAACTCGTGGAAGGAGGATCAAATGCGGTACTCGAAAGCACAGATCCTCTGATTGTGTTAGCGCGACGCATCGATCCTACCGCTCGCGAATTGCGCAAACGCATTGAAGATGAAATCGATGCCATTGAAACCGTAGCGGGGGAGAAAATTGCCAAGGCTCGTTTCGCAGCTTATGGCAAGACGGTTTATCCCGATGCCACTTTCACACTGCGACTCTCTTTCGGTGCGGTGAAAGGTTATGAGTTCGGCACCACCAAAGTGCCGTACAAGACCACGTTCAATGGTCTCTACGATCGCGCGGCCTCTTTTGATTTCCAGCCGCCTTACGATTTACCGGATCGCTATGTCTCTCGTAAATCCAAGCTTGCTATGGATACCGGTTTCAATTTTGTCTGCACGACGGACATCATTGGCGGCAATTCCGGAAGCCCCGTGATCAATCGCAACGGCGAAATCGTCGGGTTGATTTTCGACGGCAATATCCAGAGCTTGGGCAATCGTTTCGTCTATGACGAACAAGTTGCCCGTGCGGTGGCCGTGCATTCCGAAGGCATTGTCGAAGCCATTCGCAAAATCTACGAAGCGCATGGACTCGCCGATGAATTGGAAGGACGCCAGAGCGCAGTTGGCGGGATGGCTCGATAGAGTCAATTTTGAATCCGCAATGAGCGTAGGGGCGCGGCATGCCGCGCCCCTCAATGTTTTAGGCGGGAATATCCGTGCTCAAGGGTGTGCTCGCCCAACCCTCGCGAATCGCTTCCTTCGCTGGCAAAGTCGGCCAAAGCGGGCACCATTTGAGCCAAGCATGTCCTTCGATTTGACTGCGGAAATAAAATTCATGCTCCCATTCCACTTCAGCCATAGTCAAAAGGCAGTCAATCAATTCCGGATGTCCGCTTTCTTGTGCAAAGCGTGCGGCAATTTCATATTCGCGAACGTTTTTGCTTTCTAATTTTCCAGCGCCATACATAGGCAGAAACCAACCCGCGAGATGACAGCCAATCCGCAGTGTTTGGCCAACCAAGAACGCGCGAATTTCACGCAGCCATTTTGGTTTCGCTCCTAAATCGCGCAGCAATTCTCCAACCAGCTTTCGATGATGCCATTCTTCTTCTTCGATTTGGCGAATACGCGTTTTTTGTTCCGGTTGGCGCAGTGAATTCCAATGCCCTCGATAGGCATAACCGGCAGCGAGTTCTCCCGAATAGGCGAGTTGCAATTGTGCGATGAGTTTTTGAAGTGCAGAGGAGGAGTTTTCAGGATTCACGGAGCAGCATTCTATCGGAAGCAACGTGATGAGTTAAGAAAGTGGTAAGCACAAAAGATTAAAGAGTTGGAATTTAGATTGCAGCAACGATTCGAGCTCTTCGCAATTTGAGACAAGGTAAATATTCCCTGATTTATCAATAATCCGGATTGCATATCCGATCGAATCGATTTGATTGCAGAAGTCTCTGACGCTGGCTCCATAGAATCTTTCTAGCGTCACTTTATTGAGTTCCGTGAGAAGAGCGGGTTGATCTCGGCGAATTAGATTCTTCGCTCCTTCAATCGCTTTGATTTCTGCTCCCTCGACATCGATTTTGATTAGGGAAATTCGCGTGGATCCTACAGGGAAAAAACTATCGAGACTGCGGCAGTTTATCCTCTCATTTTTCCCTTCTCGAATTCCCGTTGTCGAAAAGAAAGAACATCCTGCGACATGCTCTACATAGGAAAAATCCATCTCGATTGCTTCATTCCAGATACCGACAGGAAATGCTTGCACATTCTGGCAATGATTTCGTTCGAGGTTTTGTTCTAAATAGGAAAAAGTCGTTGGTGAAGCTTCAAAGCAAAAAACACGTCCCTGTGGGCCGACAAGCTTAGACATCAAAACGCTGTGTTGTCCGAAATTCGCTCCGACATCAATACAGTGATCTCCAGGGCGGAGAATTTTGCTGATCCATTCTTGGATTCCCGGTTCATAGCAAGAGTTTTTCTCAATGTGTTGCATCACACTTGTATCCGAGGAAGGACCCATGAGTTCGATTGCCGAGCATTGAGCCTTTTCTCCCACATGATAGGGAAGGCTCAATTGCACGGTCATGGAACTAGATAGCTCTTGCATGCCCAAAATCGTCTACAGCTTCAAGTTTTTGTTCCTGTTTGACTCCCCATTCATAGAGCCAAAAGAAAAGTACAAAACTAACTGCGGCGGTTAGCAATGCCGCGATATGCATTTCTCGCTTGAGGAAAGTGTCGTAGAGCCCGTGCAAGACAATGCTTGCTCCGAGTAACTGCATGATGGGGGCGAACCAATCTTTCCACTCCGAGACTTCCAAAATCCGAGCTTGTAAGCTGCAAATCAAAACAGCAGTCGAAGCACTCCAGACAGCATGAAGCGAAACACAGGAGAGAAAACGTACCCAGTAGATCTCACCACCGCTGATCCCGTTGTAGTAATTCGAGGAGTAGTGAATGCCTTCGCTGATTCCAAAACCAAAACCTGTTGCGAGTCCCCAAAGAACGGCGCCGCGCAAATCGAGCGCCTTCTCATGGCGGCGGAAGTACCAAAGCAGTGGAAGTGACTTGCAGAGTTCTTCGCAGAAACCGACGCCAAAAGTAAATCCGAAAAAGCTCGAGAGGAAATCGTTGTTGGGATCGAGAGCGGCGTGATACGAGTAGCCAATGAATTTCAGGATATAGAAAGGGATGGTTAGTATCCCAATCCCTGGGTAAATCCAATTCGCGCTAAAGTTTGCCAGTTGTTGCACCACTAGCAAAAGAATGATGCCAACCGATCCGGTAAATAGCCCTGCAATCCAAAACTGTCTCCAAGTCGCAAGTCCTGTGGGATAGGCAAGTCGCACAAAGCCGTAAAAACCTAGCGCAGCAATCACCGCCAATGCCCAATGAATTACCGTGAAGCGAGAGAGAAAAGCTCCTTCAATTTTTTGTTCTGGGATTTCTTGCAGAATACTGTCGAGAGAAGGCGTTTGACCCTGGATTCGATTTTTTTCTAACTTCCAAATGATCTCAGGGTGTTTTTCCAGGGTACGTCTTAAACGTGTTCCCGTATCCTCGTCGGCCGGCAGGAGAATCGCGAATAAAAGCGGGACTATGGAAAGTGCAAGGAGCCAAGGGAACCAACGATCGATGTCGTCTTTCAGATTTGAAATCGACGACATGAAATTCTATTTCAACCAGTTCAACTCGCCGCGTTTCTTGCGTTCGTCGAGTTCGGTTTGAACGGCGAGAATGGCTGTTGCTGGGTCGATCTCTGCAAGTTTGCGATTCTCGGAGCGTAGGATTTGCCAAGCAGGATGCAGTACGAGCTCTGCCGGATCGGGATCTTCGACAAGCCCAATTTGGAATTGCTTGGCCATGGAATTGCCCAGAGCTACAAGCGCTACAAGGCTGCGATGCTCGACGGCTTGTTCGGGATTGTGATGAAAATTGACAATGGTAGAGAGTTCATCCGGCAAATTCCAAAGTTGTAAAAGCCAGCCACCGATTTCCGGATGCGTTGTGCCAAAAACTTGTCGTTCCGCTTCTAGCATGGAAATTTTCTGGTCAGCGGCGAGTTCCATCGCCTGGACAAATTGATCGTGAAAGTATTGGTCGAGCACAATTTTGCCGACATCGTGCAATACACCGCCGGAGAATTCTTCCCCATTGGTTACTAGCGTTAAGCGATTGCCGAGCAAGCGAGCAAGCAAGCCCACGCCAGAGCAGTGTTGCCAGAATTTTTCTCGATCGAAGCTGGGTTTGCCTTTTGTTTGAGGAAAGGCGGAGAAAACTGAGACCGAAAGAATGACGTTTTGTACTTGCTTTAACCCAAGTACCAAAATTGCGCCCTCGGTAGTCGTGATTGCTCGGGGAAGTCCATAAAGACTGGAATTTGCCACACGCAATAATTTTGAAGAAACGGCTGGATCGCCATCAATTCGATCGGCAACCTCTGCCATGGTAATCGATTCATTCGCCGCCATTTTCATCACGTCTACGGCGACATCGGGAAGAGTGGGAAGACTCCCGATCTTTTTGATTTTTTCCTGAATTGCTTCCAATGATTTACCGGCGGCTGTCGTCATGAGGCTAGTTGTATCGGGAAAAGACGGGGATTCAGTGAAGGGTAATTTCGCCGCGTCCTTGAAACGTAACTCCGTAGGAAAGCGAGCGGTTGATGGCTTGAATTCGCAAAGGCCTAAGAGTTCGAGGGCTTTGAATGATCCAGCTGGCCGCTCGGAGATCTCCTGGCAGTAAAACGCCAAGATTTTGTGTGTTTGAACCCGAGAGAAGAGTTGTCCCGGATGGAAGATTCAAGCTCAGCAGGTTTTCGTGTGCGGACAGATCTCCGAGATTTCGAATCAAACCGATTACGAGAAATCGTCTGAAATTTTGAAGTGAAGGAATCTCTTGTTGAAATAGTTGAATCGAAAGTCTTGGACCACTGCTTTCTACAAATCCAGTTCCAGTCGCTAGTGCAAATTCTTCGGAATCCGTATCGCCGTCAAAGTAATCACTCCAAGAATAGCAGCGAACGACCACTTCCTGCGCACTCGTGGGACTTACTTGATGCACATTGTCATCAGGATCCAAATCTTCAGATAAAAGCTGATTATTGTTTTCGTTGTAGAGCGCGAGATTGAGATCGCTGAGTGAATACCAAGCGTTTGGATACGTGGCACCGTTGTAGCCAACGCGACGATTCCAAGTCATGGTGATCTTGTCGCCGCTCTGCATGAAACCTCGATAGAGTTTGAAATCTCCGGCTTTCCCTCTTGGTAACAATTCCCCGAGGAAATAATCGTTCGCGTGAGCGCGCGCGTTTGCGAGATTGAGATAACCCCAGCCATAACTTTTATTCCAACCCGGAGCGCTAGCTTGAAAATCGTTTGCCACAATGCAGTCGTTCGTATTGTCCCAACTATCAGCCGTGTTGATGAGAGTGGCACGCACACTTAAAGGAGAGTGTTGTCCCGTTTCGTAAAGTAAAAGTACTGCGCCACTGACATGCGGAGCTGCGGCGCTTGTGCCGGAGAACGACGTGATTCCTCCATTGATGGTGAGAGTGGTGATATTGAATCCTGGGGCGCAAAGATCCGGTTTTTTCCTTCCACTTGCCGTTGGACCTGAAGAAGAAAAATCTGCAATCCGATCATCGCTACGAGTGACAGTTCCGCGATCGTCCATCGCTCCGACGACAAGTACATTCCAGGCGTTGCCTGGATAGCCAATTGTTGTATTGCCGCAGCTATTGTTTCCTGCAGATTTCACAATCGTGGTCATTTTTTGAGAAACGATGGCATCGCAGAATCGAGTGATGGCATTGTCCTCTGTGTTCGCCACTCCGTAGCTCTTACTGAGATTGATCACTTCTGCAGCATCTTCTTGGCTCATAATCCAATCAAAAGCCGCGAGCGCAGCGCCTTCATCTCCATTACCGCCTGTAATCGTTCCGCCAAATCCGCTGTAAATCTTGTCGCAACCAAATGCGATGCCTTTGTACTGAGTGTGAGTACTGGCCATGATTCCGGCGACATTGGTTCCGTGACGATCCACAGGTGGAGGGAGTTCGGATGGCAGGGGACTTCCCGGTTGGAGAAAAATATCGTGGCTGTTCAAACGAGGATGCGTGATGTCGACAGGACCATCGACCAAACCAAGATCAACACTGCTTCCGGTGATTCCTGCATTCCAAAATGACGGAGCGAAAATGCTTTGTGCGCTGACATAGAGATCGAAACTGCTTGCATGATCTTTGTGAATCGAGGCGATTTCTTCGCACGCGCTTAAATCATTTAGAGATTCCGATGGAATTGTTGCCGATAGAGCATTCAAACTGTGGAAGCGTTTTCGAGTCGTGCCGCCTAAGGAAACAATTTTCTGTTCGACTTGGATTTGTGAGTTCGCGATTTCTAAACGGGTTTCTTTTTCAATAGAAACTCTACTTCTGCTGATTTTGTCGCCGGGTTGAAAAGAGAGAAGAACCAAAACATCGAGTTGTTCTTGTCGATTCCTTTCTTCGAGCAGTTCCTCGTCTACTTCGGCATGCCCCAAGATTCGTGCAATTGGCGCATACACGGCAGTTCCGTCTTCGCCAATATGCACAATTCTCCGGGTTTCCGGATTAGGGGTTGATAAAGACAAAGCGACTTGAATAACCAAGAAATACAGCATGTTGCTAATCTTGGAGTATACAAGCTGAGATTAGTCTGGCAAAGAAACCCCGTTCCAAACATCAAATTCTCCAGCACCGTTGAGCAAGTCAATCAAACGGAGAATATCGCTGGGCTCGAGTTGAAGGTTTCGATTGATATCAGTATTCCAAACCGGGAGACTAATCACCCCATTCAATCGATTGATCAAACTCAAGATATCATTTGGTGAACTTGTCCCGTCACCGTTTACGTCGCCAGGTAAAGATCCAACTCGGAGTTGAGTCCCACTTGGCTCATGGCGAATAGTAGTCCACGCTCCCGGTTCGATCGCTTCAGCTAGGTTGATGGTGACTGCGTGGATGCCGTGATGTGGGACATCCAAAAAAGCAATTGCTGGTGGAATCCCGTCACCGCCATTTTCAGTGATGGCAAAATTTTGTGGCAAAATATTAAGAACGGGGCCATCAAAATAAAGACGAAATACAGTTGCTCCTACTAGAGCACTTCCTGAAGTCCCTGCTGCGATAGGAGATTGGCGAGCGTCGATGTCTCCGTTACTGGGATAACTCGAAATAATATTCGTGAAATGGTCAGGGTCGCAGCCGTTCGGAATGCCATCTCCATCACTGTCGACGGCATCATCGTAGCCTAAACAAATATCGCAACTGTCTGAGACCCCATCGTGGTCGATGTCAGTGCGCAATGAAGCGACATACGCTCTGCCAACTTGTGAGATTCCATTCACGTTTTCGTCATAGGCTCCAATGAGAAGACGTGGCAATGGCTCATTTCCTGCAGCGGGAATTTCTGAAATCCCTATTCCGAAACGGCTGTCTTCTACAGAAGGAGAATGAAGGGTTTGAATGGGATAACAACCTGTAGTACTAGAACAAAGATAGACAACACCTGGGTCATCTGGCGGACAAGTCGGTACGCATACAAACTCGGCATGGGCGAGTGCAAAATCACCTTTCCCATCACCATCGATGTCTGGAATGCCGATTGCCGTAGTGTTGCCAATAATGCCAGTATTATTATTTGGCACGTCGAAGTGACTCACGACAGCAGCATTGCTCCCAGAAAACAGATGTACTTTGTTTTTTCCTAGCACGAGGACATCGTCAATTGCATCTCCCGTGACATCCGGAATATTAGAAATGCCCAATACCAAACCATTAGCGTCTTGAGCTTCTGCAGAACTCGTAGCCGCGTGCAAGAGAGTGCCTCCCGTTGTTAAGTCATAAATTGCAATCAAAGGTTTGCACCCGTAATAATCACCGAACTCTTTCCCTTCCTGGCAGCCTTCTCCAGCAATCACAATTTCCTGAACACCGTCTCCATTTAAGTCCTGTGCAGGCATGGCTGGGTCAGAACTAATGCGATTCAAGTGTTCGCAATATTGCCCTTCTAAATCTGCTCGCGGTGAAAAAGAGAGAAGAATAGTTCCCGTTGCTCCGGAAAGGACGGAAAGACCGCAGTCCGCGCTGCCGACGAGTAATTCTCCAAAGCCATCATCGTTTTGATCCTGAATTCCGCTGAAAACCGTAAAACATTCCTTCGGCCAAAAAAAAGCCTGTAGAAGAGAACCCAGATGGCCATCAAAAAAATAAATCACGTCGGTGTCTCCTGTTCCTGTAGTTCCCGTTACTGCCAGATCCGCAATTCCATCACCACTGATATCGGGCATTGCAGTCAGTAGGAATCCAAAGATGCCATCGTCTGGCTCTGGAATAGAGGAGGTCAAAGTGTAGAGCAATGTATTGTTTTGCCCCGAGTAGATATGTAATGCACTGTTTTCGAATTGAGGAGTTTGATAAGCCCTAATAACAAAATCTCCCCAACCATCTTCATCAATATCGGGAATTCCAAAAACTTTGCCTCCAAAGAGTCCATTTTCTTGAGGATTTGGTGAATTCAATTCCACCATTTCGTGATGGCAAAGATCTTGGGGAAGCAAATTCACGTTGAAAAGCAATGCGCAAGTCAAGAGTAAGTCCATGATCTAAAACCTCTTTAGATAATTTTGTAATGAAGACAGTGCTGAATAGCCCCGTTACCCAAAAAGGTCACAAATCAGAATCAATTTTTGTTTAGCCGTGGTATGGCGGGAGCGCATGGGAATCGCTCCCGCGGCGCAGGCGCACCCACCGGAGCGTTAGCGGAGGCGGGGAGCC
>CAZMYG010000037.1:16413-19028 GCA_964570465.1 uncultured Planctomycetales bacterium | reverse complement strand
ATTCAAAACCATCGCAGCGCAAGTTGAGAAAGAAGGTTCCTGGAAAGCGGGAACGAGAGCGATTCGGCGATTTTTACGAGAGCGCGGAATTGCTGAAGCCGGCTTTACAATCGAAGACGGTTGTGGACTCTCTCGTTCGAATCGACTCAGCGCAGATTTACTCGTTTCTCTGCTTGCCCTGATGGAGAACAGCAAACTTCGCGACAATTTCCATCCTACTCTTCCCGTTTGCGGAGAAGATGGAACACTCAAAACTCGCCTCGACGAAAGTCCCTACCGAGGCAGAGTTCAAGCCAAAACAGGTTGGATTCAAGGCGCTAGTGCCCTTTCTGGCTATGCACAATCTTTGCAAGGCGAACGTTTTGCTTTCTCAGTACTCATCAATTACGAAGGAAGAACAAATAACCGAGTCTACAAAGGACTGGTGGATTCTATTCTGCGCTCCTTGATTGAGTTCGATCGATGAGCCTTGGCTTTGTACAGAAAATCGCACGCAAAGCGGGAGCCTTTCTTCGAACCCAACAGGGTCATATTCGTCGCCAAGATATTGCCCGTAAATCCAGCTGGCGGGATTTAGTCACTAAAGCGGACATTGCAGCAGAGCGAATGCTCGTGAAGGAAATCCGAGCAAAATTTCCTAAGCATGCCATTTTTTCAGAAGAAGAAACCAAGGAATGGGATATGGATCGTCCGCTTTGGCTGATTGATCCCATTGACGGCACCATCAATTTTGTACATGGGCATCCTCATTTTGCCGTTTCCATTGGAGTCTATGTTGGGGGAAAACCCAAATATGGGGTGGTCTACAATCCCATCATTGACGAACTCTTCTCTGCAGAAGCCGGCAAAGGCGCCACTCTCAATGGCAAGCGCATCAAGGTCAGCACAGAAAAGAAACTTGCCGACTCATTGCTAGCCACCGGTTTTCCTTATCTGCGCAATCGCATTGCCAACAACAATTTGACTAATTTCAGCCAACTCTCGTTAGAAGTTCGTGGGATTCGCCGGATTGGAGTCGCCTCGCTCGATCTCGCCTATGTAGCCTGTGGGCGCTTCGACGGCTTTTGGGAATTGCATCTACAACCCTACGATGTTGCCGCGGGGGCTCTCATTGTTCGCGAGGCGGGGGGGAAAGTCACCGATTTCGAAGCCAAGGATGATTGGCTTCGCAGCGGCAATATCATCGCCACCAACGGCAAAATCCATGAAGGCATACGCAAACGCTTGATTCGGTAAAGCCTAGTTAGACTGGTTGCTGCAACCGAATTCTCCTGCTAGCATGCGGATTTCCGACGCGTGAAAATTCGTCCAGACAACCCTCTGATCCTGCAAAGCGATCGCACAGTGACGGTCGAGGTGTTCCACCCCCGTTACGAAGAAGTGCGAGACCGCTTGGCCCAATTTGCCGAACTTGAAAAAAGTCCCGAGCATTTGCATACCTATCGCATCACTCCTATTTCTGTTTGGAATGCGGCGTCCTTGGGTGTGAAAGAGGAGCAAATCCTAGGGTTCTTGCAGGAAAACAGCCGCTACCCCGTGCCTAACAATTTGCTAAGCGAGCTCGGTGATTGGTTTACTCGCTACGGAAAATTGCGACTTGAGAAACAAGATGGAAAACTTTTCCTGCGCGCACAGACACAAAATTTACAAAAAGAAATCCTGACATATCCCAGCGTGCGCGAATTGATTGTCGAAAAAGATCTCCAGAATGGATTGCAAATTGAAGAATCGAAGCGAGGAGCCATCAAGCAAGCGTTGTTACTGCTAGGTTATCCGGTCGACGATTTAGCGGGCTATGTGCAAGGCGACGCGCTGAACTTCACTTTGCGCAAAGAATCTCTCAAAGGGCCTAGTTTTTCTCTGCGTCCCTATCAAAAAGAAGCCGCAGAACTTTTTTTTGCTGGAGGTAGCGCAAGAGGTGGCAATGGAGTGATTGTGCTGCCTTGTGGAGCAGGAAAAACCATCGTCGGCATCGGTGTCATGGAATTGGCTCAGATGAAAACCTTGGTACTAACCACGAGCACAGTTGCCGTGCATCAATGGAAAAATGAAATCCTAGACAAAACCAATTTGAGCAATGATCAAGTCGCTGAGTACACCGGGGAATCCAAGAGCATTCGACCTGTGACCATCTCGACCTATCAAATGCTCACACATCGAAAACGCAAAACCGACCGTTTCGAACATATGGACCTCTTTCTCAAACAGAATTGGGGCTTGCTGATTTATGACGAAGTGCATCTATTGCCCGCGCCCATTTTCCGTGTCACCGCAGAGATTCAGGCGCGTCGGCGATTGGGACTTACGGCAACCTTGGTTCGCGAAGATGGTAAAGAAGGGGAAGTGTTCTGTTTGATTGGTCCAAAACGTTGCGATGTTCCCTGGAAAGTACTCGAGAGAAAGGGATTTATCGCAACTGCACATTGCATTGAGATGCGTGTACCGCTTTCTCATGACGCCCGAATTCGCTATCTCGCCGAATCTCCGCGAACCAAATTTCGCATCGCTTCAGAAAACCCGGCCAAAATTGATTTGGTGGGGGAGTTGTTGCGAAAGCATGAAGGAGATCGCATTCTCGTCATTGGACAATTTCTCGATCAACTCAAACAAATGTC
>CAZMYG010000037.1:0-16313 GCA_964570465.1 uncultured Planctomycetales bacterium | reverse complement strand
GACCTGCCTATTTCTATTCGGTAGTTAGCCACGACAGTCGCGATCAAGAATTTGCCGAAAAACGTCAACGTTTCCTAACAGAACAAGGTTATTCCTACGAAATTGTCGAAGGAAACAGGAGTAAGAAAACAACAAAAGATCATGCAGTCCCTGAGTGAATTGCTGCCTAGCTTGCCGAACTCTCAGATTGAGGAAATTTCTCAATTCTGGAACAGTTCTAAATTGGAAACTCAAGCACATGAGGCCCGACTGCAGTTCCTCCTCCAAAAAATGACCGATACACGCACGGTCGAAGAAAAAGCAAAACAACTCGGCCGCAAACTCACAGAACTCTTGGCTAGTTTTCTGAGCGCCAATCAATATCGACGTACGCATTTTGAGCTGCGCACACGCCGACCTCCTTCCATACACAGTCACTATGAACTCGATGCTGCCTTGTCATCCTTACAAAGACAGGGATTAGTTTTTCCCTACGGCTATCCCAAACCCGACGCGGGTTATTTCGTTCCTCGAGAACTCGCCGAGATTTTGATTTCCATGCATCGCTTGGAAAAGCACGGTTTAAGTGAATTGCTCACCATGGAAGGATTTTATTTGGCGCGATTGGAATCGGCTAAGCAACAAGGAAAAGAAAACCATTGGAAAGAGTCCTATAAACTCATCTCTCAAGAATCGGCGGTACTATCTAGATTGGCCCGGTTGCCGGAGGAACTAAAAGAACTTGTCGAGAAAACGATTCTGAATTTTGGCGGCATTTTGCCGCGCAGTTTTTTTGATCGTCTGTCTTTAGCATCTTTGACTTGGGATTCTGAATCCTGGAAGGCAACTTTAGAAAAGCAAGGTTTAGGGACTGTCGCGTTTTTGCATTTGGAAAAATATGGCGTTCGCCACGATGAAGAAACGCTGATTTTGTTTCAGGAAGTAAGCCGGGCATTTTTTCGTGCGCGCAGTTTTCCTAAGAAGAACAAGGATTTTTGTTCGCCAAATGGCGCGGATCTACTCGCCAACGCGCAGCGTTTGTTTGCTTGGGTTCAGGAAAATCCAATTCGCTTTACCTCGCAAGGCGAAGTGTTCCGCAGCACAGAAAAGCACTTGCTCGAAGAGTTTTTAGAGAGTCCCTGTAAGGAAATTGACGCGCAAGGAAGCTTGGATTTCCTCTTGCGCTGCGCTCTCGATCAAGAATGGATTGAAAAAACGGCAGAAAAAACTCTCGTACTCTCGCCTGCTGGAATGGAATGGCGAATTCTGCCCATGAAAGCCAAATTGCGTGGTTTGCTTTGGCACGCCTGTGAGGAAAAGTCTCTTGGTGGGCACTCCGTACACCACTGGCG
This sequence comes from uncultured Planctomycetales bacterium, assembly GCA_964570465.1. Classification (GTDB taxonomy): domain Bacteria; phylum Planctomycetota; class UBA1135; order UBA1135; family CAZMYG01; genus CAZMYG01. The sequence goes on along the minus strand of CAZMYG010000037.1, from coordinate 14,982 downwards.
CTTACGTCGCATTGCATTGCGATTGCTCAAACAAGACCGTCCGGGAATGTGGCAAGACGCCATGGCCATTGCTCTTTGCGCACGAAATCTCTATCTGACTCGATTAGATCGTTGGATCAACAATCCCGAATGGGCAAGCAGAGCGAACCACAATACATCCGGAGCTCCACTCGAAGATCTGCAACAAATCGCCTGGACTCTTTTTGCATGGATGCGCCTGCGATTACACCCGTTGGGAATTATTGAATTTGCTTATGATCGTAAGGGGCGACCAGTAGCTCTGAGACTTTCCAAACTTGGCATGGAATTACTCAATGCAAAAAAACGCAGGTCTGGGCGCAGCAAAGCAAAAATTATTGTGAACGCCGATTTTGAAATCGTGTTGTTTCCCGATGATCGTTCCTACGAATTGTTGCATCGTTTGGATTCTTTAGCGACTCGCAGTAAATCGGATCGATTGATTCATTTCCGTCTGGAAGAAAAGTCGATTCGCCGCGCTTTGCGCTCGGGAATTACTTTGGAATCCATCATCCAAACGCTGGAACAAAACAGTGAATTGCCGATTCCTCAAAATGTCCTCTTCTCGATTCGAGATTGGGGAGCAAAGATTGGATTGGTTTCGCTGGGAAAGCGACATCATCTCTCTGTTGAGGATCCGTTGGTTTTAGAAAAACTGTTGACAAACCCACAAGTGCGATCTGCGCTTTCCTCAAAATCCACGGAAAAAGAGGCCGTGTTAAAGAGATCCTTGTCTTGTGAGCAAATCCGGCTCATGATTCTGGAATCAGGTCTAGCAATCGAAAGAGACTAAAGGACATCCATTTCCTCCGAGTGCTTTTAGTGACGGACGGAAAAGGGAATTCCACGCGCTTAGAAAAAATAGTTCGTCAAGCCGTTAAAGGGGGAGTCAGAGCTATACAGTTTCGGGAAAGAAATCTCGATGATCAGCAAGCGTTACGCGTGCTCCGAAAGTTCAGGAAACTCCTACCTAAAGGCAAAGGACTTCTCTTGGTAAATGACCGCTTAGATCTTTGTATGGCAAGCGATGCCGACGGAGTTCAGTTGGGATATCGCAGCGCATCGGTTCAGGAAGCGAGAAGCATTTTGGGCAAACATGCTTGGATTGGTATTTCTGTACATCACAGGAACGAATTACGCGCATTGAAAAAGAGCGAGGCGGATTTTGCGGTTTTAGGCCCAGTTTTCCCAACTCCATCCAAGAAAGGTTGGTTAAGGTCGCTAGGGGAAAAACGCTTAGAACAGTGGGTTGCTCTTTCGCCAATTCCGGTGATTGCGATTGGGGGGATCCACTCCCGAAATGCTTCTGATCTCGTTCAAGGCGGAGTTTCTGGTATTGCCGGAATTCGTTCCGTATTTGATTCTCCAAAACCACGAGAGGCCGCAGAAAAGTTAGTTTCTGCGTGCCGCTTCGGGGATAGAAAGAGAGCGCTTCGATGAGTGGTTCGACTTGGGGCTCCATTACAACTCGGCTCATCGTTCTTTTTTTACTCGGCGTCGGAGCCTATTTCCTCTTCACTCGATTTTCGATTGTTTCCTTACCCCCAGACGAACATTCCATGGAAGCAAAGTACGAAGCCAGTGGCCAAGTACTCATCCGTCATAGTCCTGTTTCGCTCAAAGTTCGGGACGTTGTTGTTTTTCAAATTCCACAAAATGGGAAGCTTCGAATTGCAAGGATTTGGGCCTTAACGCAAGATTTCGTTACTCAGAGCAATTTGGGAGTCGAAGTAAACGGAATCCCCTTAGAAAATCCACAAGACGACCCGAAAGGAAAAGAAGGAACAAGATCTGGTTTTGCTTTTCGCGCAATTCCAGAGTCCATTAAAAATCAACCTGTTGTGCCTCGAGATCACTTTCTCTTGTTCAATGACAATCTGCACTCCACACAGCCTGACAGCCAGCAATTAGGCTATATCCCAGAATCTTGGATATTAGGAAAAGTGATTCGATCGTTTCCTTGGTGAGGAGTAGTAGAAATCCGCGTTAGCGAAGCCGAATCCCTAAATCATCCCCTTTGAGTTCCAAATCCGAACTGCTCGTCTCGAGAATTCCATTGGGACCTGCGCTGAGAAGCCATTGATGATCGCTTTCTGCTCGCAACCCAACGAAGAGATAGCAACGTCGCCAAGGATCCGTGGGAATGTCATGCAAATAGGGACCTTGCCATGCCCCCTCGATTTGAATTTTGCTCTCTGATCCGAAACCCTGATTCATGATTTGAAGGAGACTTTCATGCTTCTCGCCATCGACCGGCTTTGGCAAATTTCCAGGGCCTACAAGAAATTCCTGATCCTTCGAAGAAATTTTTTGCAAGTCGCGTAAGAATTTCATCGTCGGCTCGACCAGTTGTTCGAGTTGATGGATGGCGAACTCTTTTTCGCTACGTTTTTTTTCCAAGACCCAAATTGGCAAGATAATTCCGAGTAAAAGGCTCATCACAAAGAAAATGATCCCAATTTCTACCAAAGTGAATCCAGGGCTTGTCTTGTTGGCTTTCATCGAGTCTTCTGTTCGGGCTTTTTTATCGGCTAGGAGCAAATCCATTCTAAAGAAAATTCAATCTGAATTAGATCTGTATGGCTGGTTGACTAAATTTGGTCAAGGGCCTGGTGTTAAAGTCGGGATCGGACATGATGCCGCCGTACTTGCTCAAGGAAAGGGCGATCTCGTATTGAAAGTGGATCAACTAGTCGAAACAATTCATTTTTTGCCCACCACACCAAACTCCCAAATTGCTCATAAAGCTCTTTCCAGGCCATTGAGCGATCTGGCAGCGATAGGGGCAAGACCTCATTTCGCTTTAGCGGCAATTTCTACTCCGAAAAAATTTCCTGCTAAAACACTTCGAAAGCTACTCCACTTTCTAGACCTAGAAGCAAAAAAGTACCGCTTGAGCTTAGTTGGAGGAGATCTTTGCATGAGCCAAAATCGCTTGAACATTGGAATCAGTTTGGCAGGCTTCATGGAACACAGAAAACCTTCTTTACGCTCCGCAGCAAAGCCTGGTCAAAGAATTTTGGTAACTGGGGAATTGGGTGGATCTATTCTAGGAAAACATCTCCGATTTGAACCTCGTCTGCGAGAAGGTTTACATTTAGCCCGTCATTATGCAGTGGGGGGGATGATTGATATTTCTGATGGTTTGTCTTTAGATCTCGCACGAGTTTGTGAAAGCAGCCGAGTAGGAGCTCGAGTTTTCTCAAAACAAATTCCTGTGTCAAAGGCCGCTAAAGCTTTGTCTAAAAAAAGTGGCAAACCTGCTCTTACGCATGCTTTGAGTGACGGTGAAGACTATGAATTACTCTTCACGCTTTCTCCCAAGGAAGCGGAGCATGCTTTGAAAGATCCCGTTTTCCGGCAATCAAAAATTCATGTGATTGGAGAAGTTTTAAAAACGCGTAAACTTTGGCTCGAAGATTCCCAAGGAAAAAACCGTCCGCTTCCTATTTCTGGATATGTCCACAACTTCTCTTGAAATCGAAACCTCTTCCACCCAAGAAAGTCTTGCGTTGGGGAAAAAACTAGGAGCTTATTTAAAAGCTGGGGATTGCATTGCCTTGAGTGGTGATCTTGGTAGTGGCAAAACTGTGATTTCTAAAGGCATTGCTGAGGGTTTGGATTGCCAAGACGAAGTAGTAAGTCCTACTTTTAATCTGTTGTTGGAATACAAAGCTCGAATCCCAATTCGCCATCTCGATGCCTATTTTGCGGAAAAACAGGAACATTTTTTGGAAGAGGCCTTAGAGGAAGTGTTTTCCCCGGACGGAATTTCTCTCATTGAATGGGCCGAGCGAATTCAATCCCTCTTACCTCCTCAAAGATTGGAAATCCAGATCCGCTCTTTAGGCGAAGAGCGTCGGCGATTTTTGATCACGGGGCAAGGAAAGCGCGGACAGGAGTTAATGGAATTGTTACGCCAAAAAAAATAACTGCTGCTGGTTTGCGAAAGCGGCTTCCTTTATCTTTCCCCAGGCGGAGAATCCCCCAATGCAATTGAACTTCCTTAATGAAGTATTGTTTTTAGCTGGATTCCTTTTTCAGGCAGACAATGCCCCTCGCGAAATTCGCTTAACGGTCGAGCGATGTGTTGAGTTGGCCTTAGCAGAGAATCCCGATCTTGCGGCTCTAGCTCTTTCTGCTGAAGCAAGCGAGGCTTTAATCGATGAGGCGCGAGGCAATTTTGATCCCTTCTTTTCTGGGGATTTAGGCTTTGCACGGAATCGAAGAGAAAGCTCGACTAGCTTTTCCGCTGGTGCCACTTCCACCACGGAGTTTCGCAATGCTGGAGTTGGAATTGGGCAGAACCTTTGGACTGGCGCTAATTACAACTTGAGTCTCGTTGCGGATCGTACGGAATTTCTTCAATCACAAAGTGGCTATGCCTTGATCAACCCCGCCTTATCGACAGCATTAGAACTCACCATCACACAACCTTTATTGCGCGGCGCTTGGTCTACCTACAACACAGCCGCCATTGAAACTGCAGGAATGCAACATCAACAACTCGAACAAAGCTATGCAGACAAGATTCAGGAAACGATCGATCTCGTTCATGGGGGATTTTGGGATTTGCTCTTTGCTCAGAAAGATGTCGAAGTCAAACGCTTTGCCTTACAGCTAGGCGAACGCTTATTGGAAATCAATCAAAAGAAAGTGAAAGAGGGGGTTTCTGCGCCCGTAGAAGTTCTCCAAGCGGAAACCGAAATCGCAATTCGTAAAGAGGCTTTGATCACAGCCGAAAATGCCGTGAAAACGGCTGAAGACAATCTTAAGCAATTGATTTTTCCATTCCGTGAAAACACTGGATGGGATTTTGTCATTGTGCCCGACAGTGTTATTCCTTCAGCAGAGGCTGAAGAAGTTCCCGCCTGGGAAAGAGCCATCGAGAATGCTTTCCAACATCGTCCGGATTTTCACCTCCAGCAAATTGATTTGCGGATCAAAGAGCTTCAAGTCGAAACTGCGGAGAACGAAACACTTCCCCGTTTGAACTTTACAGGTACAAGCAACTATACGGGTCTTGATTCTCAATGGACCCCATCCTTCGACGATATCCGGGAGCAGGATTTTCCAAGTTATCGTTTAGGTCTTCACCTAGAAGTTCCCATTGGAAATATTGCCGCAAAGGGAAAGCTGCGGGCCGCTATTGCTAATCGAGATGCTTCGAAACTACTGCTTCAGTCTTTGCAAAGCAAAATTGCGCGTGAAGTGCGCGATGCCGTGCGCAATTTGAAGTTCATGAAAGAGAGAATTGCTGCCACTCAAAAAAGCCGCGAGCTTGCAGAAAAACAATTGGAAGCTGAAGAAAGAAAATTTGAAGTGGGGCTCTCGACCAACTTTCAGGTTTTGCAATTTCAACAGGATTTATCGCAGGCTCTTACAAATGAGAAATCGGCTCTTCTGGAGCATGCGAAAGCGCGGATTCGTTTGAAGAAGGTTCAGGGAATTCTTGCTCCATAAAATTTTGGAGAGTTAAAGATTCAAGCTCTTCATACCGGGTGGCTTTCATCAATTCTTGACGGAAACGATTTCCTGCCCTCAATCCTCTAGAAAAATCCGAAGCAAATCTGCGCATCATCAGGATGGCGGTCTTTTCTTCATAGAGACGGATCAAATCTTTTGCAAAACTTAGAATCATCTCGCCAATTTCTTTTCTCGTTGGAGGAGGAAGAATCTCGCCACGCTCTCGAAACGCAAGAATGTCTCGAAAAATCCATGGGCTATTGAGTGCGCCTCGCCCAATCGCAATCCCATCGCAACCGGATACCTTTAACAACTCTGCGGCCTTTTCTGGTGAATCCACGTCTCCATTCCCAAGCACAGGAATTTTAACGGCCGCTTTCACTTCACCAATCAAAGCCCAATCCGCCTTGCCGCTATAACGCTGTTCTCCTGTTCTTGCGTGAACGGTAATTGCGCTAGCGCCGGCTTTCTCGAGTACTTGTGCAAAGGCGGGAGCGTTGCGGTTTTCTTCACTCCAACCGGCTCGAATTTTTACTGTCACAGGTAGCCTTCCTACCTTGGCCATGGATTCGACAACAGCAGCGGCTTTGTCTGGGGTTTGCATCATCGAACAACCTGCGCCCTGGCCTGTGATTTTGGGCACGGGACAACCCATGTTGATATCGACGAGGTGAAAACCAGCATCTGCAACTTTACGCGTCGCCTCTGCCATGAAATGGGGTTCTGATCCAAAAAGTTGAGCGCCTACAGGAGTTTCGCTTTCGTCGCGTTCGAGATAATGCAGAGTTCGATCATTGCCTAGGATTAAACCCTTCGCACTGACCATTTCTGTAACCGTTAAGCTAGCTCCAAAGCGCCTCGCTAAAAGTCGAAACGCTAGATTTGTTGCTCCGGCCATAGGGGCTAGAGCAAGTCCTTTAGGCACTGGTACTGCTCCTATTTTGAGATCAAAGTCTTGGGGTGGCGCTGTTTCCATTTCGTATGAGTGGGCTATCATAGCCTAAATGACTTTATTGTTAGCCCCACTTGTGTTCGTTCTGGGCATCCAACAGAGCGCAACTTCACCTATTCCAACAACAACCCGATATCCAAAGCTTTATGAAGCGGATAGTTCGACGATTGCGGAACGATTGGCTCAAAAGCTTGAAAACGCTCCAAATCGAGATGTTCTTCGTTGGGCCGTACAGCAATTAGGTTTGATGGGGGACGAAGCTGTGCCTGCGTTGCGTCGAGTGTTCTATCGCAATTTCAGCCGTCATGACAATTACCCCGTTTTGAGCAATCTTTGTGAAGCGTTAGGACAAACACGATCTCAAAAAGCCTTTCCTGTTCTTGTTGATGCACTCACTCACTCTTCTGCGATTGTGCGTAGCAAAGCCGTCGATGCGATTGTTTTGTTAGACGATCCCCAAGCTTTTCCTTATTTGCGCAGTTTGCTCTCCACAGAAGCGAAAGAGAATCTTTTGCCTTTGATCAAGGCAATGGCAAAAACAGGTTCGGAGGAGTTTCCGGAACTTGCCAAACAGCTTTTCAAAATTGAATCCGATTTGATTCGCGAATTGATACTCACTCATTTGAGTGAAAAATATGCAAAATCGAGTCAGTCGTTATTAGAAGAACAATTTCAATATCCCACGCCGGGTCAGGGAAATTACAAACTGCTCGCCTCCATTGGTCTTGCTTATTTAGGAAAACAGGCCGCACTCGATTATTTGATTGAGTTTACTAAGGACTCTACAAAGCCATGGACGGAGCGAGCAACTGCGTTGCAAGGATTGGGAAAGGCAGGACAAGTCGAGGGGATTTTGGCTTTTCTAAACCACGAAAATGACAATTTACGACTTTCTCTTGTGAAAGCTTTTTCGTTGGCATTGGCTCGGAATGAACTCTCAGAAGAATTAAAGGGACAGGCTATCGGGGGATTGAAGAAACTAACATCGGATCGAAATGGGGCGGTTCGCAAGGAAGCAGTCAAACAATTAGTGAATCGCGGAGATCGAGCCTCCATGGATCCCTATCTAGCCTCGTTACAGACAGAATTAGATCCCGATCGATTGCGCGAAATTTTGGATCTCGTCATGGATTCAGAAATTCGCGAAACTCGTGCTATTCCGATTCTTGTGGAGCGATTGCCCAAAGAAAGCGAAGGGATTCGTCGCCAACTGATGCAAGGACTGGGTGCTTTGCATGATGTTCGAGGTGTAGAGCCGATTTTGAAATTGCTCAAAGAACCGCTAGCAGACGCAGAAGATAAAAGCAGAGATCAATATTTGGCGCTTCAACTGGGTTTTTTAGGCTCTCCTGCAGTGCAACCCTTAATTGAAACCGCAAAGTCTAGTAAAGATGCGCGAGTGCGTTTCTGGGTTTTGCAAGCACTGGCTTGGACGAAGGAAACTCAAGCCGGAGATTTCCTTGTCGAAAGATTAGAGGATTTGCAAGAGACTCGCGAAACACGCGCTCTTTTGATTCAACAAATTCCTAGTTTTGCAAAACTTTCGCATGTCGCACGACTCAAGCGTGCTCTGTATCGAGAAACAGATCCTCAGTTACGCGAGAAACTCAACGAAATGCTTTGGGATTACTTCTAGAATTCAACTCAGAAAACAAAAAGGCTGGGAGTAATCCCAGCCTTTTTTCGCGTCTTGCGAGTAGTTTACAGGATGTCGACGATTCCCGTTCCGGTTCCTTTGTCCGTCAAGGTTGTCACTGTCGCTCGATAGTTGAGATCGACGGCGATTTTCGAATGCCAGGGGAGCATTTCCTTGTCGCAGACCAATCCTAAAGCGACTGCCGAGAAACCTCGACCAACCGGTTGAATGTCTTTGTTTTGTAAGGTTTCAATCAAAGGATCGATGGATCTTTGATCACCGATATAACCAAGTGCTGTTGCGACTGCCGCATGCACTGCGAGACTCTTGGGTTCTTTGAGAATCGCGACAAAGTCGGTCACCAATTTCTTATCACCCAACAATCCCAAACCAATCGAAGCCTGTTGGAGCAATTCTGGCTTGCGGGTGGCTTTTTGAACGACCTCTTGAATATCCTTGATGGCCTCACGAGCGCCAATCATTCCCAAGGCAACACAGCAATATCCCTTGAGCTCGTCTTCTTTAACATCCTTCATCGTAGCAAGCAGAATTTCTTTGGATGCGCTATCACGCAGAATACCCAAAGCAATGGCGTAGGCTCCTAAGAAGGAGGGGTTACCGCCTCCGCTTAACATGTCATGCAGCTTCTGGGAAATGGCTCGGTCCGGTACCCCAGCAGCATCGGATATGCTACGTCCTAAGATTCCAAGTCCTATTGCAGCCCAAGGACGCATGGATTGAGCTCGACCTTTGGTCAACTGTTGCATTAAGAAGCTCTGTGCCTCAGGTCCGCCCATTTTGCCCAAAGCAATCATGGCATAATTGCGTTCTTGCTCATCGTTAGTTTCTTTGACAGCAAATTCGATTGCTTTGATTGCTTTCTCGTAGATTTCATCGCCATGACGCACGAGTAAACCAAGGGCATAGACTGCAGATTGGCGCACGAAGTCTTTTTCCTTTTTGTCTTCAACGAGGGCAATCAACTTCTTGACCGTCTCTGCACATAAAGGGTGATCTCGTCCAATCAACTTGGCCAAAGTGAGCGGCACATGTGCTCTCAAAATTTTATCTGTTTTCTCATCATCGAGAATGCGACGAAGATCCTCAGCGGCTTTTCTTTCTGTATCCTGAATCAAACCCAGCGCCAGAATGCAGGCTACCTTGGTGTCTTTGTAAGAAGATTTCTCATTTTGATAAACATCGCGAAGTGACTGAACAATGTCCTGGATCAAGGCCTCATCGCGGGTCTTCTCTTGACATGCAGCATAGCCAATTAGTCCTAATCCGTAGGCGGCAAAGGCTCTCGTACGGAAAGTGACTTCGTTGCGATCGACGAGTTTGCGACCTTTGGGAGTATCCTTCACGAGCTCTAAGAGCGTTTCTTTGGCTTGAGGGTAGCTGAGAATGCCAAGAGCAACGGCTGCCGTCTCTGAGATTTCTTGATTGGAACTAGCGAGGCTCTTCTGAATCACTTCTACGAAGCTGGGATCGCCACCAATTTTTCCAAGTGCGATCAAACAGCCCGTGACAATGTCGTTATTGGTTTCTTCTTCTAGAGATTTCAACAAGGCCGGCACTACTTTGCCTCGGATCTGAGCATTGCTGGGCTTTTGGCTATCACGACCGCCTTTGCCTCCATCTTTACCCACGAAAAAGTCATCACTACCTGTAATGGGACCACCGGAATGCACTGCGGCTTTTAGATTTAGAAAAGGGTCTTTATTGAATTCCCACCAGAATGTCCATGTTGAAAGGTCTGGACCAACCACTCCACCTCCAGTTTTAGGCCCGCTTGCCGCAGGACCGCTGCTTCCTGTACTTGGCCCTGGACCAGTGGGGGCAGAGGGTCCAGAAGGCCCACCAGTGCGCGGTCCGCCTGCGCCACCAGGAGCCGAAGGGCCTGCTGAGGAAGGACCGGGAGCAGAACCACCAGGGGGGACCGTATCGCCAGGACCGCGGTAATTACCGCCGTGCGCCCACAACGGAGAGGAAAAAGCAAAGGCTGCAACAATCGTCAAAACGGCAGTGATTTTGTTCTTCATAGAAAGCTCCTTGTAACAAACCTCTACAAACTGCAGATGGGAAAAGTCTCGAAATCTAGCAAGTTTCAATCCAAACATGAGAGAAAACCGTGTTTTTCGCTTTGCTCAAACAATGTAGGGGCAAGATTTTAGGAAAAATTTGAAGAATTGCAAAGCGTTCCTTGTTTGCCAACCAAAAAGTTTGTTACCGTAGAGAAACAAATGGGCAAAAACAATTCGAAGAAGGCTTTGAGGCCTAGACGGGAAACAAATACGGATAACAACACGATTTCGCCACTCACTTTTTTTGAGTCCTTACATCAGACAGGGCATCATTCGAGCAAACAATTCTTCTCTTCTTTACTCAAAGGCTATCTTCCTCAAACGGCATGGGAACTTGCTTTTTTTTGCCAGTCAACGAGTAACGGGAGTTTAGAAGCGCTTGCCTTTGAATCGCGAGCCAGGAGTAGCAATCGCTTTGAAATGGAAATTGTCTTTCCGGCAATCGCAAGAGCCGCACAACTTGCGGCGCCATGTTTTTGGAAAGATCTCAAGCAAGAATCGAGTTTTTGGGTCTGGCCAAGATATCGCAATCTCAATTCAAGAAGCGTGTTGGTTCAGCCTTGTCGCTTCGGATCACAAATCGAAGGTTGGATTTATTTAGAAAGTCGCAAGCAACGGCTGAACTTTAGCCGCAAAGAATTGGCTGCTATTGAAGAAGCGTCCACGCTTGCGGGTGCGTGGTTGGCCTCCCGGTCTAGACTATTTTTAACCAACCGAGACTCTAATCTTTTTGAATTAGGAAGACAAAGTGGCTCTATTATCCATGATTTAAGGAACTTGCTAGCACTGATGAGCGGGAGGCTCCAATTCATTACGCAGGAACAAGGCGGCCAAGCTCGACTTTGGAAAGAGCTCGAAAGAGAAATTCATCTAGGTAAAGAGAGACTCGAGGAATGGCTGGGCAAGCAAGACAGCATCACTCGCACGGAAATTGATGTCGAAGAAATTCTCCGTGAAGCGATCTCAAGAATTCCGATTCTGCGCCGCCATAGCAAATCGATTTCCTATAGAGTCCAAGAAAATGAAAGCTTTTTACTCTTTTCGAAACGTGCCCCTTTGCTCGATGCATTTACGAATTTGCTACTGAACGCGACAGATGCCACTCGGTGGGGTGGAGAAGTCGACGTGCTTCTCGATCGAAAAGGAGAAAGTATTCACATCAGGATTTCAGATTCTGGCGAAGGAATTCGTGAATCACAGAGAAAAAACTTATTCGAAGCCATGCGACCTTCTCAAAAGGAAGGAAGCGTCGGTTTAGGTTTATATTCCACAAGACAATCTATTGAGAGGGCTGGGGGAAATCTGAGAATTCAATCTTTACCGGGATATGGAACAAGCGTTTGGATCGAATTGCCTCTTTTCCGACGTGATCAAAATCGCAACCCACGCATTCTGGTTTTTGACGACGAGGAAGAAAGCATTGAATCCCTCCAAATCGCCTTGGAAAACCTTCCTATTCATTTGCAAAAAGCTTCAAGCGAGCAGGATTTTCTGACTCGGATACAAGAGGGTGAAGCTCAATTAGCCATACTCGATCTTGGAATGCCGCGGCGCAACGGGCTCGAAATCCTTGAGGATTTACAAAAAAGACGAATCAGTCTGCCCCTCTTTCTGCTAGCAGCGAAACCACCTGCCTTGCCTACTCATTGGAAGCAGGTACAAATCCTTCGTAAACCACTACAAATCCAAGAACTTCGGACGGCTTTGATGCCTGTACTCGAAAAAAACTAGTTTTTTTCCTCTTTTTTCTCCCGAACTTGCCCGCCAACTACGGAAAGGGATCTCGGAGGTAAAACATGAAAAAGACTTTGATCGACTTTTCGGGTAATAGCATTGCGATTACACGCCTTCGAGAACAGGTTTTTAAACAACAATCTTATTCTCAAGCCTTGTTGATTTTGGGTGAAGCCGGATCAGGTAAAAAACGATGTGCTCGCATGTTATTTGAGCATGGACCTCTTTCTGAAAAACCTTTCTATCGTGTGGACTGTACCGATGCACAGTTTCCCTTTCCTGACTTGAAAAAAATTCAAGAAGAAGGCGGCTTTGTATTATTTGAAGAGATTGGTTCTGCCAAACCGGCCTTTCAGGATCGGTGTTGGAATTGGTTAAGAGATCTAGGCCCCGATTCTGCGAATCGACGTATTGTTTCAACCAGTTCCGTTGCTTTAGGACCATTGGTTGCTCTTAAACGGTTTCGTCCCGATCTTTACTTGAAGCTTCGAGTTCACACCCTTGAAGTTCCTGCCTTGCGATCTAGACGAGAAGATTTCCCTTTTTTGATTCGAGAAATCGTTCACGAAGGGCCTGCGCGAAAAACAGAGGATCCTAAAATTTTTACTGCAGAGGCGGTGGATTGGATGATGAATTTCCCTTGGCCTGGCAATGTGGCTCAATTCCAAGCGGAATTACGAAGAGCAATCGCCACAACTCTTGGCACTCATGTTCCAAAAGAAAGCCTCAACCCAGAATTACTTTGGAATCCCGATCAGCCGGAACAAATGCAGGTCTGTGACCAAAGGCCGCTGGGAGAAAGATTGCGCGAATATGAGAGGCTCGAAATTCTGCAAGCATTGCGTGATGTCAACGGTTATCGAGATCGTGCTGCAGATTTATTGGGAATCGACCGTCGTACTCTGCAAAGAAAACTGAAGAGTTTTGGTTTAACTCAGGCTATTTGCGAAACCACTTCTTGATGGCATGTAGCGTAGTAGCCCGTGAAACCAAGGCAATAGATTCGGTAAGAGGAATTTCCTTTGGGCAAACTTGGATACAAGCTTGAGCATCACCGCAGTCGGTAATGCCTCCTTCTTCCATAAGAGTCTCCAATCGTTCTGGCGCATTGAGTTTGCCGCTGGGGTGTAGATTCATCAGCCGTACTTGGCTAATTGCCGCTGGCCCGATAAAACTCGATCGTTCATTGATTTGTGGACAGGCTTCGAGGCAACAACCACAAGTCATACAACGAGAAAGAGGATAGCCTTCCTCTTGATCGCTTTGAGACATTCTAGGTCCTGGGCCTAGAGCATAGTTTCCATCGATTTGAACCCAGGCTTTGACTGTCTTGAGATCCGAAAACATTCGGCTGCGGTCTACGATCAAGTCGCGAACCACAGGAAACTTACTCATCGGCTCCAAGCTGATTGGTTTTTCTAACTGATCTACAAGGGCAGAACAGGATTGGCGCACACGTCCGTTCACGAGCATGGTGCAAGCGCCACAAACTTCTTCCAAGCAATTCGATTCCCAAACCATGGTGCTACTGAGTTTGCCATCAATGGTTCGAGGATTCCGGCGAATCTCCATCAAAAGCGAAATCACATTCAAATTGGGTTGATAGGGGACTTGGAAAATTTCCCAATAAGGTGATTCCGTGGGGGAGTTCTGTCTTTTGATCCGTACCGTGATCGCTTCTTGTGTAGAGGGAGCTGAATGATCGTGAGAACCAGACATTTTCAGGCCTTCTTTTCTGAGGAAGCCGCCTTGGAATCCACATCGTATTTGCGTTCGCGCAAAGGAATCAAAGACACATCCACCTCTTCATATTCGAATTGCGGCCCTTCCGAACTAAAGCGGGCCTTGGTGGTTTTGAGCCAGTTCTTGTCATCGCGTTTGGGGAATTCCGGTTTGTAATGAGCTCCGCGGCTTTCGTCTCGACGAAGAGCACCCAAGGTGATCACGCGCGCTAGTGCAAGCATGTTTTCTAATTCGCGTGCATGAACCAGAGCCATGTTTGACCACGCTCCCGAATCGGGAAGTGGTGCTTTTTTCAAACGAGCTTCCATCTCGATCAATTTTTCATCGGTTTGTCGCAATTTGTCATTGTGTCTCACAATCGTGACATTCGCGGTCATCCAATGGCCGAGATCTTTCCAAATTTGGTAGAGATTTTCGTTCCCTTGTCTTGAGATGAGATCTTGGTTTTTCTGCTTTTGTCGGTTGAGCTCTGCATCGAATTCGCTCGCAGGAATTTCTTCGCTCGATTGCTTCAATCCCTTTGCATATTTGACTGCATTTGGACCTGCAACACTGCCCGCATAGAGACAGGCGAGTAAAGCATTCGCACCTAAACGATTGGCTCCGTGATATTGATACTCACATTCTCCAGCAGCAAAGAGACCAGGAATATTGGTCATCTGCGAATAATCCACCCAAAGTCCTCCCATGGTGTAGTGCATGGCAGGAAAAATCTTCATGGGGACTTTACGCGGATCTTCACCAACAAACTTTTCGTAGATTTCTAAAATTCCACCGAGTTTTTTGTCGAGCTGTTCTACGGGTAGATGGGTGAGATCGAGATAAGCCCATTTCCCTTCAACTCCCATTTGCAAATCGTAAACAACTTTGTGAATCGCTCGGGTCGCTATATCTCGCGGCACCAAATTTCCGTAGGCCGGATACCACTCTTCCAAGAAATAGAATCTCTCTTTATCTGGAATGGCTCCTGGGCTGCGCTTGTCTTTGGGATCTTTGGGAACCCAAACACGACCGCCTTCTCCACGAGCAGATTCCGACATCAAACGCAATTTATCTTCACCACCGATGGCCGTGGGGTGAACTTGAATAAATTCTCCGTTTGCGTAGTAGGCGCCTTGCTGAAACGCCGCAGAGGATGCAGAGCCAGTGTTGACTACTGAGTTTGTTCCATTTCCAAAAATGGCTCCGATTCCGCCCGTCGCAAAAATCACGGCGTCCGCAGGAAAGGCGCGCAAAGACATGGAGCGCAAATCCATGGCGCATACTCCGCGACATTGTCCTGCTGAATCCAGCAATAAAGACAAGGTTTCATAACCTTCAAATTTATTGACATTCCCTGCAGCTTCTTC
>CAZMYG010000036.1:0-19326 GCA_964570465.1 uncultured Planctomycetales bacterium | reverse complement strand
CCCACCCTAAAACGGTCGTCGCGCAACGGCGTCGATTTCAACTTTCACTCCGCGTGGCAATGCCGCGACTTGCACAGTTGCCCTCGCCGGAAAGGGCTCATGGAAATAACGCGCGTAAACTTCATTCATCGGAGCAAATTCATTGAGATCGGAGAGATAAACCGTAGTTTTGACCACATGCTGCATCGTGCAAGTGCCTTCGCGAAGAATGGCAGAAATGTTCTCGAGCACTCGGGTCGTCTGCTCTGCAATTCCCCCCTCTATGGTTTGACCGGTTTTTGGATCAATCGGAATCTGTCCCGACAAAAAGAGCCAGCCATCCATTTCAATTGCCTGAGAGTAAGGCCCAATCGCCGCTGGAGCTGTCGCTGTTTTAATGAATTTCTTTCCTTGCATTTATTTCTCCAACATTTTTTCGCGTAAAAGTTGCTCCACTTTGTTTGGCAGAAAGGCACTCGCATCTCCGCCCGAATTGAGAATTTCCTTAATCAACCTGCTCGATACATATGAATACTTTTCGCTTGGCATAACAAACACGGTCTCGATCGAAGGCGCGAGCAGGCGATTGGTCAGCGCCATTTGATATTCATATTCAAAATCCGAAACTGTGCGCACCCCACGCAAAATCACTCCAAAACCGTGCTTGCGACAATAGTCGACAACGAGCCCGGAAAAAGCCACCACGGAAACACCGGGCATTTTCTTGGTTTCTTCTTGCAGCATCTCGACACGCTCTTCCGTCGTGAACAACGTATTCTTCGAGGCATTGAGAGCCACCCCAATCGTCAATCCCCCAAAAAGCTCACTCCCTCGCGTAATGAGATCGAGATGCCCTAGAGTCGTCGGATCGAAAGTACCAGGGTAGAGAGCCTTCTTTTTCACGCGGGGATTCTACGCAAGGCGCTCCATCAAAAAAATTGAAAATCCCATTTAAGTCAACTTCCCGACTTTGGCGATAAAGCTGGCGTTGTGTCGAAACACAAAATTGCAATAGCAGCAATGCAGAGGACGGAAATGAAGAAAAATCAAGCATTCACGTTGGTGGAGATGGTCGTGGTCATCGCGGTGGTCGCTTTACTTTCAGCGATCATCGTGCCGCTTGTCGCGAAACAAATTGACGACGCAAAAATCGCCAAGGCCAAAAACGAAATGACCGTCATCGCAGCCGCGATTGGTCAATTTTACAAAGACACTGGTGTCTGGCCAGCCGCGAGCTACGACGGCACTACGCGCACCGATAACGCTTTAGATGGACTCGTATCCAGCACGGCTGTCGATGCCGATGTGGCGGCGATGTCTCCCACGGCAGTTTCCTATGGCTTCACAGCAACGGGAAATGACGATTGGTATGACGCGGGTCAAACCGTGATCGACGCCAATCTCGACATCTTCGACAATCATCTCAACGCGAACAATCCCGACGGTGACGGCGCAGGTTACGCCAGCTCCGGCGAGTTCCGTTGGCGTGGGCCCTATTTGCCTCCAATCGGACTAGATCCTTGGGGCCGACCCTATATGTGCAATATCCGAGCTGCTCACTCGGGCTCTTCCAATCAATGCGTGATTTTCAGCGCGGGCCCTGACGGAGCCATCGATACGACATATACAGCGGCCACAACTTACGGTGTCGCTAGTTCGACTGCTGCACCCACCGATGATGATATCTGGGTCGTCGTGCACATGCGCTAGTCGTTCTTTCGTTTCACCAGCACATGAAGAGGAAAAGATATGGGAGAATTCCGCCATCGCTCCGTTCGAGCCGACGGCAAGACCGTCGAGGGGGTCGTTACTGCCTCGGACGAGAATAGCCTCGCCTCTTTGCTCCAAGATCAGGGTCTCACTCTGATCGAAGCAGAACCGCTTGGAGCTAGCCCCGCCAAAACCAAAAAGGGGGCAAAAAGCGACGAAGACGAACTGCCCAAGGACATGGGCACAGTCAAGCGCGCAGAGTTGATCCGATTTACCTATAACTTGCACGCCATCATTTCTGCGGGTGTTCCCATTGTGAAAGGGCTAGAAAGCCTCTACGCCGAAGCCGAATCCGCAGAGAGTCCGATGACCCCGGTTCTTCAGGGGTTAATTCGTAAGGTCAAACAGGGCGAGCCATTTTCTACAGCATTGGCCGCCTACCCCAAGGTATTCCCCGCACTCTATATCAATCTCATCCGTGCAGGCGAGAGTTCCGGTCATTTGGAAACGATACTGATTGATTTAGGTGAGAATCTCGAATGGCAAGAGGAAATCACAAGTACGCTCAAACAGGCAACAGTGTATCCCTCAATTGTGATCAGCGCCGTCTTCGGCTTGATCGCCTTGATCGTTTACTTCGTGATCCCTCAATTCACGGAAATTTTCAAGAAAATGCAAATTGAACTGCCTCTGCCCACGCGCATTATGGTTTGGGTCGGCGACTTTGCGGCAAGCGACGGGCATTGGGTATTTCTAGGCGTTGCCCTCGCGATTGTGGGGCTCGTGATTTGGAAGCGAAGCAAACAAGGCGCCTATTGGATTGAACGCAGCAAGGTCAAGGTCCCCCTATTTGGCGCGGTGATCATGAAAATCGGGCTCGCGCGATTCGCAAAGAATTTAGCCATACTCAATAGCGCCGGCGTCACCATCACCGAGTCATTAGAAATCTGTCAAAAAATCGCGGGCAATCCCGTGCTCGAACATGCCGTTGGCGATGTGCGTGAGCGCGTGATGCGCGGAGAAAACCTCTCTCGCGCCATGGCGGCAAATCCCGTGTTCCCCATTCTCGTGCGCAACATGGTCGCCGTCGGCGAAGAGTCCGGAAAACTCGGTGAGTCTTTGATGCGCACCGCGCAGTTTTACGATCGCGAAGTGAAGATGAGTCTCAAGCGCGCGTTCGCCATTCTCGAACCCGCGATCACTATTTTCTTGGCTGTGATTGTAGGAGGCATTGCCGTCGCGATTCTCTCCACTCTCTACAAGGCCATTACAACACTAGGAAAATGAAAAAGGCTCGCTGGAAACAAACTGGGGAAAATGGCGCCGTGATGCTCTTCATGATTGTCGTCGTGGCCATCATGGCAACGTATATCACTTCGCTGCTTCCGAAAATGGAACATCCTTACCCCAAGAAAAAATTCAAAGCCATTGACGAACTCCAAGAAATTGCGGCAAGCGGGCGGGATTATTACTTCGACAAAAAAGCCTTCCCCACGAGTGGAGTTAACTGGACCGCCTCTATAACAGATTATGTTAACCAAGGTGTCATCGCAGGGGACAGTAGCTATGGAGATGGTCTCTTCGATGAATTCCGCGGAGCTGGGTGGTACAACTGGCTCACCGAGGAGCTATACACCGACGGACGATATGCAACAACCACACTAACCTTTGATCTCTACGACAGCTCTCGCGACGTTTGGAGTTTGGGAGGGGATGAGACTGACGACGCGGGAGGCGACGACGACATCTATCGCTATGCGGTAAATTATCTAGCCGCCGAAGCCCGCACGCGTCGTCTGCTCGACATCATTCGCGCTCGCTACACAAAATACAAAATAGATAACGCAGCCTGGAATCTCACAGGAACCTGGACAACAGATAAAGGAACTTTGGGTCTGGGGGCCGAATTCATTTTGGATGGCTGGGGTCAAACCTTTCTCTGCGGTCCCGCCGGAGCCAAGGTCACTAAAACCTATGTCTACAGCAAAGGCTACAACAAAATCGACAACTCCAACGCCTCGGACGATATCGGATGGTAAATCACGAAAAAGGATTTTCTTTGCTCGAAGTAGTCGTGGCAATCGCGATCCTGGCCATCATTGGCGGAGGGATCATGCCCTTGTTTGGCAAGTTAGAGCAAGGCGCCAAGACGATCAAAGTGAAAGAGGAACTAAAGAATATTCAAATTGCTGCGGACGAATACTTCTATGACAAAGCTTCGTATCCTGCATCGCTCAGCGATTCCGCATTCTTAGGCGTCTATCTCAATACAGAAATCATTACGGCGTCTACCGACGACGCCATTCGTGATGATTTCAAGCCAGGCTCTGAGTACGACTACTGCCAAGGGCTTGTGGTTGGATACCCCGTTCCAAAATACATAACGAGCGTGGGACCGAACGGAAGTTCGGAAATAGACGAGTGTGGTATCTTCGTCGTTGGGGCTGATGATCTTTACATCGTTTTGAATTCCTCAATCCCAGGCAATCGCCGCACACGGCTCAAAATCAACATCATCGCTCGAGCTTATGCAAAGTATCTCTACTCCACCGCACTCGCCACCATGACGACGACTTGGACAGGTGCCGGCGGAGGACGTGAGGATCTCTCTTTGGGAATCGAATTCGTCAGCGACGGTTTTGGCGTAAATTTTCTTGGCCCCAACTCAACGACCTACACCTTCTATAGCACTGGAGCGAGTCAAACCGTCAACAGTGGTTGCACCACCGCTTCCATCGGCACGGGAGACGATCTCAAGCCATGAAGGTAACTACTAAAAACTACCGCCACTGCAACGGATTTACCTTACTTGAAACGGTTGTCGTCATCGCCATCCTCGCCATTCTTGCGGGCATGATCAAACCACTCACTGGCCGTGTAAAATTACGGGAAACAGAGCTTACGGTACGCGGGGAACTCAAGGAGATCGCATCCTCATTACAAAACTACTACTACGAGTACGGCTGTTTTCCCAGCTCTCTCACCAATACCGGCTTCTTGGGTCCTTTTCTATTTCCTGGAGTCGACAACGCCGCGATCACAGACGATTTCAAACCGGGTAGCAATTATGCCATGCCTTTCACTTTGCCGGACTGCTCCATGAGCTATCCAATCACCTATGGCCGCTATATCGCCAGCGCTGGACCAGATCGAACAGCCGATATTGATAATTGGTGTACTTACGAAGAGCCTTCAACTTGCTGTAACCCCTCAGTCGATGTCTTCACGGAGTATGGTTACGACGACTTCTATATGCTTGTCCAAGGACAAATCCCTCTGCGCCGTCGAGCTCGCTTGAAACTCAACATTATTGGCGCCGCGCTGGGCCGATTTCTTTTCGATGCAGGAACCACACATGCTCTAACTGGAACGTGGCAGTCGGGCGCTCCCACCAGTGGAGGGGATTTGTGGACGATGATGCTGATGGATGAATACAAATACATCCCGGTTTCTGCAAGTGGGGCGGAATTTGTAGGGATGTCTTCGTTATGTTTTCGGAGTTCAACCAGTCTAACCAAACCAATGGTCTACAGTTACGGCCCTGATTGTGCCGACGATTCAGGGTCAGACGACGACATCACGTTCTGATAACGCGTATGAAAGGAAGAGAAAATAGCGGTTTCACTTTGATCGAAGCCATCGTGGTGCTTTGTGTGCTAGGTCTACTAGCCGGCATGCTTACCCCTTTGGCTAGAAGCTTTCTACTCGCCCAGAGATTGGAAAAGGTCAAAGAAGAACTCAATCAAATCGGGCGCGGGCTCAATACTTATTGGCTCGACAATGCGGCTTTTCCTGCAGCGCTGACTACATCAGCCTTTCTTAACAAACATCTCTATTTCACCTCGGACCACGACGCGGTTTACGACGACTTAAGCCCCACGAATGCGATCTATAGCTATTCCACTTCAGGAACTCCTACGGTGGCGACTTTGGGCAGTGTCGGCATCGATGGAATTTCCGGAACGAGCGATGACATCTCGCTTAGCGTGACCAGTGAACGCGCAGGAAGAATTCTCACGCGAAAGAAATTGAAAGATATCGCGCGCGCGATGGTGGAATACATCAACGCCAAAAAATACGTCAGCACGACCGATGCCTGGGCTCTCTCCAGTATCTCGACGGATTTCCAACTCAGTACTTATTACGACACCGATGGCTGGGGGAATGCTTGGATCATTCATGCCACCAAATATCGAATCTACAGTAAAGGACCCGATGGGACCGATGATTCGGGAGGCACTGCGGGAACCGGCTATATCGGTGACGACGACATCACATTTTGAATATGAAAGGAATCCAAAAAAAACTCGGAATCGCGATTGACGAAAAACTCGTCCGAGTCGTGGAGCTCGTTTGGAATCGCGGACGCGTTTCCGTCGAAGGAGCCATTTCCTTGGTCTCTTCAAGCACAGATGAAACGGCGCTCGGCAATACCCTTTCCCAGGCGCTTAAAGAACTGGGATCTCCAAAGTGGCCGGCTAGCTTTGCGATTTCAGAAAAGAGCTTCGCTTTCGAGCTTGTCGCTCTTCCTCCGCTCAAAGGCTCCGATCAACAGAAGGCCGTTCATCGAAATGCTTTGAGAATTGCGAATACTCCTCCCGATCGCGCTAAGGAATTGCAAATCGGCTGGCGCAAAACGAGAACCGTTGAAAAGGCGGAAGGATCGCAAGAGGAATATCTGATCTTCACCAGCCCCCAAAGTATGGTTCAGAAAATTCTCGCTCTCGCACAGCACTGCGATCTGGAACTAGAAGCAATACTGCCCTACAGCGAGTCTCTTTGGGCGGCGAATAAAATCTCGGCTCCGCTCGCGATCAACGAAGCAGAGCTCCTGATCGACTTTGGAAATTCCTTCACGCATCTTTGTTTGCTTTCCCAAGGTCAATGGCTCTACAGCCGCGATCTCGCTAAGACCATACATCCACAATGGGCGTTTTCAGAAAAAGAATTGCGACTTGGAAAAACTTCCCTCACAACAACGGAACCAGAAACCGTGATTGTTGAGAATCTCTCGAACGAATCGGATTCCGCCGGCGTTGTAGGAGCGGCGCATGCACCGCCCCTACCCGCAACGAAAAATACGGAAGCGAATCCTATTCTTCCTCCTCTCTTGTTAGGAGAAATCCGCCGAACGATTCTTTTCCTGGAAAGAGAATTCAATTTGCGGCTGAGTAAAATTGTTCTCAGCGGTTCGATTCGACCCATGGAAGGATTACTGGAAGAACTCAGCGCCAAGCTCGAGCGCTCTGTGACCTGGCCACAAGACGAACGAATGGAATCCGGCACAGCAACAAGCTCGAGCGAGAATCCCTATCCCAGTGCCTATGCGGCTCCTATTGGCGCCGCGTTGGGTACTTTCGAACTCGACCTACTCAATCTACTTCCGATCGAACTGCGACCACAAAAAGGCAGCTCGATGACAAGACTCGTTGTTTTCTCCGGTGGGATTGCGGCCATTCTTCTCGTTGGGAGCTGGACTGCCATGACCTGGGCGCAGATTCCAGGTCTTCGAGAGAATATCGAGTCGTCCAAACCCTTCGCCAAACGCGCTCTCGAGGCCGAGCAAGAGCAAAAGCCCATGAGTGGCGAAATGAAAAAGTTGCTCGCCCACGGCGAAGCTCTCAAAGAGATTCGAAAGAATCGTTCTCCAATCCCCTTTGTATTGGAAGAACTCAGTCGCGCGATTCCGCCTTCTCTTGCGTTGAATCAAACCAAGGTTTTTCGCGATCACGGGCGCTGGGTTTTCCGCTGTGAAGGAACCGTGATCGAACACGGCAGTCTCAAAACGGTGCTGGGGTTTCAAAAACTCGTGCAAACGTTGAAAAACTCTCCCCTCTTCGATCAAGTCGAGTACAGCCTCAACGTACAGACGCCAAAGCATACGGAACAAGGGAAGTCTCCAGAAACAACTTTCTGGATCGCCGCTTTTCTCAAGGGAGTTGCCGAATGAAGGCGGCAAAGAAAAGAAAACTCGAGTTGATGGTTGGGCTTAGTGTAAGCGTCGCGATTTGTCTAGGCCTTGTCGGATTTACCGTACCTAAAGTTAACGAACTTGAATCTTTGCGTTCAGAATGGTCAAAAATTGAACCTCTCGCGGAGCGTGGACGATTGATTCAACAAATCGAAGCGCAAGAGTTTTCTGCCTCGCCAGAACCAGGAAGAGATCCTCGAATTCTTCTGCCCTCAAATGACAACCCCTTGGAGTATTTGATTGCCGTTTTACGTATGGGTGTGGAAGTCGGCGTTGGCGAGATCCCTTACCATCAGGTTGAACCACCTGCTGCTTATCCACCCAAGGCAAGCCAGATTTTGGAGAATGTAATTCCCACAGCCTATAACGAGCACTCCAATCCCGCACGAGGAAGCAAAATTGCCCGCCATCCCATTCGTTTGGAATTTCGTACAGGCTACTTAGGTCTACTCAATTTTTGCCGCCAGCTTCAAGTCATCCCTCGCTTTGCACAGATTGTCTCGATTCAACTGGAAAGTGATGGAAGTACCGTGGATGTGAATCTGTTACTCGAAGTCTATAGCCTCCACGAGCAAGCACCATGACCCGAAAACAAATGCGCATGATGATGGTGCTGATCCCGCTTTTGGCGATTGGGGCCTTCGCGGTCAATGCAGATGCCCTGATGAATCTGATTGGCGCTTCTTCACCGGGGTCGAACCAAAATGCTCCCCCTCCAAAAGTTGCTCCACAACAGCAGCCTGAAAAAATCGAAGCGGCTACTAAGCATCCCGAAGAGTCTCCAGTAGAAGCTCCATCGAAGGGAGTCACCGCGGAAGTTGCGATCAAAACCGTTGCCGAAGCTCATCTCACTCCGCTGGGCGCCTACACCGGAGATTACCGCAATCCTTTTGCTCCACCGGAGCGCTCTGGTGATATGGGTGAAACACAGACGGAGAACTGGGTTCTTCCCCCCGATGTCACTGCACAAGTCATCTATATTGGGAAAACCAAGAAAATTGCCTGTATCGAGGGGCGTCGATTACAGGAAGGAGATCGCTTTCAAGGCGGGAAGGTGATTTCTATCGAACCCACGCGAGTCACAGTAGAAATGCCTAACCATGTTCGTTGGGCGATTCCGCTGGCTCCATCGCTCAAATTGGGAGGGAAAAATCCATGAGAGTTCGAAAAATCGTTCCAATGCTTGGCATGCTCTACTTGAGTTCTTGCCGACTCTTTGAAGGTGAAATTGACCGAAACGTCGGCAATTTGCGCTCGGGTTCTCGGGCCGAGCACATTCAATCCACCGTCAAAGGACTCAGTGTTGCGCTTTCTCCCGATCCAGGCGACTTGCTCT
Organism: uncultured Planctomycetales bacterium; assembly: GCA_964570465.1. GTDB lineage: Bacteria > Planctomycetota > UBA1135 > UBA1135 > CAZMYG01 > CAZMYG01. The sequence continues at coordinate 10,330 of CAZMYG010000036.1, read as the reverse complement.
CCGAAGAGGGCGACCGGCTTCAAAATCTATCCGTGCGCGAAGCGGACATGAAAGATGTTTTGCTGACCTTCTTTGCCGATAGTGATTTGAATTTACTTTTCGATCCAGGAATTGGCGGATCTTTAACCTTCGATTTCAAGAACACGACGGTCTCGGAGGCATTTCTTTCCATACTCGATTCGAATGGATTAGGTTTTGCCCGCGATGGAGATTTCATGCGCATCGCGCAACGGGAAACAAGGATCTATCAGATCAATTACATGTCGGGGGGACTCGCTGCGGATAGCGCTGCAGCCTGGAAAACCATCATTGAGGAAGTGCGAGGCCTAACTTCTGGCACCGACGCTACGGTAGTCAGCAATCAAGGAGCGGGCACCATCGCCGTCACGGATCGCACGGCCAACTTACAAAAAATCGAACGCTATCTCGACAAGCTCCAAGAAATCATTGGCCGCCAGGTGATGATTGAAGCCATGCTCTTCGAAGTGGCCTTAAGCGATACCTATCTCACGGGAATTAACTATTCTCTGCTGCCTGGATATTTTAACTCTGGCCACACGGGTGCATTGCCCGATGCCTTCAACTCAGAAGGAATGGACACCAATATGGTCAGTTTTCCCAACTCGGGGACTTCCGAAGGAAACGGAATCAAGATTGGATTCACGGACGCAGATGACTATTCGGTCTTGATCAGCGCGCTACAAACCCAAGGCCAGGTTCGCGTTCTTTCCGCTCCACGAGTGATGACTCTGAACAATGTCGCCGCGAATATCAACTTGGTAGAAAAAGTACCAGTGATTAACCAAGAAATCATCACGGCAGGCACTGGGATTGTCACGAAGCAGACCATCAGTTTCACGGATGCTGGCATCAGTATCACAGTCACGCCGCAAGTTTCCGACAACGGCGAAATTTGGGCGAATATCAAACCGTCCGTGACGGAAGTGGCCGGTACCGTGCGAACCAGCGACGGTGGAGCACAGGCGCCCATTCTCAACACTCGCAACACCGATGCGACCTTGCATGTACGAAATGGCCAATCCATTATCCTCGGAGGAATCCGCTCTATCCGGAAAAACGAAAGCAGCTCTGGCGTGCCGATCTTGATGGACATCCCATTTCTAGGAAATTTATTCCGAAGCAATCAACACGAAAAAAGCGAAACCGAACTCGTCATCATGATGACCCCAACAGTCATTGAATCGGAGGCGATTCCCGAACTCGTACGTGATGGACTCTCGCGAGTGGAGCGGCTTGCCTATCCGTTTTATTGGGGCAGCTTAAATATGAACAACGATGAGGACCAACGCGTTCCCTACCCCAAAATCGATCAGGCAAATTTCGAAGTCAAGACTGTCGAAAGCGCCGGCGAGAAAGCCGAGAAAACCATCACCCGTCGCGGCCTAGCTCTTTTGTATCTGCGCCGGGGAATTCAAAGCTTCCAAGAGGGACGCAAACTCGCCGCAAAATCGATGTTCGAAAAATCCATGTTGTTTCACTCACTGAAAGGCGAAGCGGAACTTTATTTGGGTTTGCTCGCCATGAACGCTGGAGATCGCAATCTGGCAAAGAAACATTTCGATCGTCGCATCGCCCAAAATCCCAACGATCCTATCGCACTGAACAATCGCGGTGTTTTGGAATTGCTCGATTCTCATCCTTTGATTGCTTTGCCTTATCTGCGCAAAGCGGTCGAGCTCTTTCCGGAGAACTCTCATGTTCACAACAATCTAGGCTTGGCTTATGTCCAATTAGGGCAAACGGAAAAAGCTCAACAAGAATTCGGCGCGGCTATGGGCAATGAAACCGGACACGCCGAAGCGAATTTCAATCTCGCGCGAATCTACGATGCCGAGGGCTTCGATGATGCCGCGGCGGAACACTATGAAGCCTTTCTCGATGCCTTGCCTACTTCTTCTATACATCAAAGTCAGTTTGCCGCACTGCGTTTAGTACAACTTCGGAAACCGCAATGAGTTTGCGTCGGGGACATAATGGCGGATTCACTATTATGGAAGCGGTTGTCGTCATTATTGTCGTCACTTTGCTCGCAGCTATTTTTGTCCCTATGGGCTACAAAACCACGGAAGATATCAAAAAAGCCAAGGCTCAAGCGGACTGTGCCATGATCGCAGAGGCACTAAAGAAATTCCGCGACGATGTCGGCATATGGCCTGTAAGGCAGAATGGAGATTACGACGACCATATGGGTGGATTGATTAGCGGCCCAACCGATCCAGGCGCTGGCTATGGGTTTGGCTCGGATTTCACATCAAACGATCGAAACTGGGTACAGGCTGGATCTGCTGTCCAATGTGATTATGACTTGATTAATAATCAACTTGTCACCAATACTCCTGAAGGCGACGCTGGCAGTGCTTATCCTACGACCGGACAATACCGTTGGAGAGGCCCCTATCTAGAACTCACTCCTCTTGATCCTTGGGGATACCCTTATGTGGTCTCGATGAACTACCAAGGTAGTACTGTTGGTTTTATCACCGGATGGAAAGCCGTAATTTCAGCCGGCCCAAATGGAGACATCGATACTGATTATTCAACCTTTTCTGCTTCCGGTACTTTTACTGGCGATGATATCGGCGTAATTTACGACTACTACAGCGATGGCTAATTGATAGCAACAACGGCCCAAATATCGTCTCCACTGGGCCCGGTTATAGAGGCAGTCGGATTTGGTGAGGTGTCAAAATATCCATTCGGTCCCGCCGAGATGACAACACACTGTCGGTTTGCAGTACCAGCAATCAGAACGGCTAAATTGCAGCAGTAGGGGCGTCCCCAAGGATCGTCCTGACAGGCTTCTGCATTTACATAGGGACCTTTCCAAGCCTGTGTACCTGTCGTCGGAAAAATTGGATCCTGCTGAATACCAACCTCTCCAGAAGGAGAGTTCTTCACAAGGAAAGATAAGAAAACACAGTTGACTCGAGAGTTTGAAGAACCACCATCAAACCACTCGTCGTTGGTAGTTGCAGTATATCCGTAGGTTAGTCCGTTAGTTGCAGCAGAAACCTGAATATAGTCTCCTGAATTCACATAGCCTGGAATCGCCGATGAGTCGTTCCATTCTTTTCCGGTCACGTCGCTATAAAACCTAAGAACCGCAGTGGCGAGAATTTTACAATTGTTCTGTGCTTGAGCAATTTTCGCATCGTTGATGATCTTGCCAGTCACAGGCACCGCAATCGCCGCGAGCAAAGCGAGACAAGTAATCACAACGACCATCTCAACGATCGTAAATCCGCTGCCAGAATTATTTTTCTTCATGGTTTTCTAGGCTGTTTATCGGTTGCTTGCATTTGCGATCTGTAGGGAGCTTGACTCGCTCCGCTATGAAAAATGGATTCAATGTTTCCCCTTAAAATCGCCGATATTATTTTCTGCCATCTATTGACAGTTTTTGCCATTAGATTAATCTAAAACTGGAGGTTGAAATGAATTCTTTGAATATCTCTCTTTCTCAATCCATGCGCGAGTGGATCGACCAACAGGTTGCCGATGGCGACTATGGAACCGCAAGCGAATTCCTTCGAGACTTGATTCGTCGAACTCAACAGGCTCATGCACAAGCCGACTTGGAAGAAAAACTGCTTGCAGGTCTTGCCAGCCCTACAAGAGAACTGACCGAAAAGGACTGGGAAAACCTTCGCCGTAAATTGCGAGAAAACGCTCCTAAAAAGAAGCGGAAATGAGTTTCAAACAGATCCATCGTTCCGATCAATCGGTTCAGGACGTCTTGGAATGCGCCATGTTTATACAAAAGGACAACCCCGATGTTGCGCAGCGTTTTTTGGAATCGGTCGAAAAAACCTGCCAACAAATTACCAGTCTCCCGGAAATTGGATCACAAAGACAATTTCGGCAACCAGTTCTAAAAGGAATTCGTTCCTGGAAAGTTCAAGGATTTGAAAATTACTTGATTTTTTATCGACTAGGAGAAAAATCGCTCGAAATCGTCCGTGTCCTGCATGGCGCTAGAAATTTGAAAAAAGTTTTCTGGAGCTGACTCTCTAAGCACTCAACAGCCGCCCCGGATTGAGCACGGCAACTAGCTCACCATGATGTGAGGAAACAGCTTCAATTCCAGTCATCCCAAAATGTTGCAAAGCCTGTGCGGAAGCTTCCCAACCAGGCAGCGAGCTTACACCGGCCACGCGATCGACGAGACAGCCAACGAGTTCGTCACCGAGCTCGACAAAGAGAATTCGATTCCGTTCTCCATCGGAGGAGTTCAATTCGAGAAGACTTGAGAGATCGATCAAGGGAAGCAATTGTCCGCGTAAATTGAGAACACCTTTGAAGTATTCCGGAGAGAACGGAAATTTTCGCGAAGGCAAAAGAGGGCTGACCTCGTGAACGGAATCCATGGGTAAGGCAAACAGCCCGGACTCCAAGCGAAACAACACAAAGCGAGTTTCTTCCGACTCTTCCTCTTCGGAATCTTTGCTGGGGGTTTGTGGAGACTCAGTATCCGGTTTTTTTTCAGCTTCCTGCTGGGCTGGCCTAGAGAGTGCCAGCATCAACGAATCTCGCGCCGCGAAGAAAGAGTCTAGCTCTTCACTCGATATCGCCCTTTGCTCTTTTCGAATTGATTCGATCTTGGACTCGGTCTCGTGGGCGATCTCGACCAATTGGGGAATGCCCAGTAAACCAGCGATCCCTTTCATCGTGTGCAGACGACGATACAGCTCACTGAGTTGCTCCACGTTGGCAGGTTCTTGATCGAGCACGAGCAGAATTTGTTCCATCGCGCTCAGGTGATCTTCCACCTCTGCGCGGACCTGGCGAAGCAATTCAGGAGAAGGTCCTTTCTTACTCATGAGAGAACTCCCCGAAATGCTTTCTCCGCTAAAGTACGTGGATCAAGAACGACAACGATTCGCCCATCTCCTAGAACCGCCACTCCGGAAATACCGGGAATGTCTCCCAACACCTTGGAAACAGGACGAATCACAAGCTCACGACGACCGAGCACGCGATCGACAAAGAGACCGTAACGCTCTACTCCGTAGCCCAGCTCGACAAGAAAATACTCTGGTCGATCGAATCGTTCTTGCGATCCCAAAGTGGTTGAAAGGTAAGAAACCGAAAGCCGCGACTCTGGCAAAGAAATCTCTCCTGCCTGCGCACTTTCTCGGCACAAACCGGTACCGAGGCGTACGACTCGGAAAACCGAAGAGAGTGGCAACGCAAAAATCTCTCCCTTGGACTCGACCAAAAGAGCTTGCACAACGGAGAGAGATAAGGGCAAACGAATACTAAATGCTGATCCCTTTCCAACCTCCGTTCGAAAGTCTAAAAGCCCGTTCAGTTCTTCCACTCTCGCCTTCACCACATCGAGACCCACTCCGCGCCCGGAGACTTCGCTCGTTTGTTCCGCAGTCGAGAATCCAGATCTGAAGATAAATTTTACTTTTTCTGAAGCCGGCATTTCTTGGAGAGCTTTTTCTTCTACAAGGCCCAAGCGCAAGGCCTTCTTGCCTATCGCCTCCGCGTCGATTCCTCGACCGTCGTCGGAAACTTCGATGACGACATGTTCTTCTTCATGATAGGCCTGCAAAGAAATCCTCCCGGCTTCGGGCTTTCCAGACTCTTTGCGCTTTTCCGGCATTTCGATTCCGTGATCGGCTGAATTACGAACGAGGTGGACAAGCAAATCCGAGACTCGATCAAGCACTCCCCCATCTACTTCGGTTTCAGCCCCTTCGATCACGCAGTCGATTTTCTTCTGAAGTTTTCGACCCGTCTCTCGAGCAACACGCTGAAAGCGCTGTAACATCGAACCGATCGGAACCTGTTGAAATTCGCGAGTGCGTTCCTGAATCGTGCCTACGATTTCTGAGAGTGAAACGGAAGATCGACGTAGTGCCTTGGCAATTTCGAGATGTTTCTCCCCTTTGGCAAATCGCTGCACTTCGCTCGAAAGAGAGGCGATACGTTCTTTGAGAATCACCAATTCTCCTGAAAGTCTCGCGAGTTCCTCAACACGCTTCGAGTCGACGCGAATTTGGCGGGATGCGGAAGAGTCTTTGTTCTCTTGGGGCTGCTCTTTGATTTTGGCTGCAGGCGGCGATTCCACCGAAAGTCCTACAATTTCTACGTCCTTACCCAGCGCATCCCGAACTCGTTTTTCAAAATCGGCAAAGGACTCCAAAGACAAGAAAGCAAACTCATACCGACGAATGCTTTCATCGAGATTCGGATCGAAAAGATCGGGCTTGGAATCTTGAAATTCCGCGTGCTCGGAGAGTTGCAGCAACGCCTCTTGAGCCTTTACCGAAGGAAAGGACATCTCCGGAGCAATTTCGATTTTGATTCGATAGAGTTTGCGCTCGCTCATGAGAGATCCTGAAGTAGCTTGCGGAGATCCAGACGCAAATAACTAACGCCATCGATCTCCATCGATGGCGCCGTAATTTTCTCAAGATCAGCGACTTCACGCGCACCCTGTACAGCCTGAACATGCAGGGCAAAACGGAATCCATCGCATCTCACGACCAATACTTTATCGGTTGGCAAAGCTGGACTTGCATTCACTCCCAGCAGCGCATGGAGATTGAGAACTGGTACACAAACTCCTTCGATTTCGAGAAATCCTTCGACGAAATGCGGCTGTTTCGCGACGGTTGCGGGAGCAGGAAAAGGATAGGGAAAAATCGATTCGGCAATGCTTAATTCCAAGGCGTAATGTTCCTCTCCTAGAGAGAAGAGAAACACTCCAGACTTTTCTTCGACTCCTTCGTCGATCCAAGAGTCTTTGGCCTGCAAAGCAGACATAAGTTAGACCTCCGAGCTAGCCGCGAGCGATTTCAGTTCACCCACCTTTTCTTCGAGCTCTTCGATGTTTCGAGAACGCTCGCGAGTTTCGGCTCGAGAGGTGAGCGCAATCTTGGCGACCTGATCGATTCCGGAAACCATTCCTTCGAGAGAGTGAGCGGCAGAATCGACCGTTTTCTCAAGACCACGGCCTGTTTGCTCGAGCCCCAAAAGTTCTTCCTGAATGGCTTCAAATTGATGTCGCACCAGTTGGAACGACTGAACGGCAGCGCGCGCTCCTTCGGTAATGTGTTTCGCTCGGCTTTCGTTGTCTTCCAAAAACTGAGAAAGGAAAGCAATCTGTTCGTGAATTTCTTGGACGAGGGATTGAATCCGATCTGCTGCATGAATGGACTCTCGAGCAAGTTCACGAACGTCATTGGCGACTTGAGCGAAACTGCGCCCGAACTGTCCAGCGCGAACGGCTTCCACGGCGCCATTGAAAGCCATCATGTTTGTTTCTTGAATCACCATGGAGATTTCCCAGGCGATTTTTTGAATCTGCCGAGTTTGTGTGCGTAGGCCCAGAACGCGTTCTGAGGTGGCGCGTACATTGGCAGTAAACTGCTCGGCCCCTTTGACCAAGGCATCTAAACCCGCCTGAATCGGCTTTCCTAGCTGCTGGGCCACTTGTTCGAATTGCGCACGCAATTCGCCGGCTTCCTGGCGAAGTGCTTGTGCGGGCTTTTCAATCCCTTGCCGCTCTTTCATAGAAAGAGTGAGTTGTTCTACTTCGCGCGAGGCAAGCTCTGCAATTTCGTGAATTCCAGAGATCGCTTCTCGCATGGCCTGCTCCATGCCCGAGACCATTTCCTCGACTCCCCCGACTGCGATGCTGACATGATCCAGTGAGGCTTCGGTCTCTTCGGGCGAAGCGTTCGACATCGCGGACTTAGCTGCGTCTTTGATGGCTTCCAAAGACATTCCAATCGTATCGAAGCACTCTCGTTGTGTTTCTGAAGCGGCGAGAGATTTGCGGATGCGCCTGGCGAATTCCTCCGCGGAATTTACCGCACGTTCCGCACTACGCCGAAGGCCAGATGCGACGGGTTCTCCTTCTCGAACTTGGGTTTGTATTCGATCGAAACCTTCCCGCAGTTGATCGAGCTGGAGATTTGCTTTGCCAAAGCTCTCCGAGAGAGTTCGCCCTCGCTCGATGGATTGAAACCATTGAACACCTGCGGACTCAATCGAACACAACAGAACTTTGACTTCTTCTTGAATGGAATTGGCAAAATTTCGAATTTCCTCTGCAGATCCTGTGGAACGTTCCGCTAGAGTTTGCACTTCGTTTGCTACTACTGAAAATGCCCGGCCAAATCGACCTGCGCGATTCGCAGCAATGACGGCGTTGAGAGCGAGAAGAGTGATTTGCTCCGCGCTCGAAACAACACCGAGCACGCGCTGGTCAATTTCTGACATGAGCTTAGTCAGCTCTCGAGCTTTATTGAGACTGCTTTGATTTTCCTCTAGGGAAGCCTCGCAATCACTATCGAGCCCCGTAACCGTGGAGAGAGTTTTGTCGAGCAGCTTTCTAAACTCAAGAATTCGAGCGCTCAGAGATTCGCCACGAAGCCCAGCTTTTTTTACCGCGTCTTCGAGCTCACGGTGCCGACCGATGCAATCCCCAGAACGTTCGAGCGAATCATTTGCAGCGGTGGCAATTCCACGCATCGCTTGAAGAATGAAATCGGAAGACTCGCCGGCTTGACCCAACTGTTCGCGGAATTGGCGCTGCGCTGTGAAAAGTCGCTCGCCTCTGTTTTTTCGGATTTTCTCCTCGCTCATACTGCATACATATCGAAGGAGAGCGGAGCAGAACTTGAGCTGAGGCGGCTTCATTTTGTTGTGGGGGCGGCGCATGCGCCGCCCCCACACGAACTGCAGGCATTGTTGAATCTTTCCTATCTCAAGATGGCTGGATTAAAGTTCCGATAGGAATGGGCAGAGTCTCTAACAAAAACCGGGTGTCATGCACGTTTGCCATCGTTGCCAGGATGAAAATTCCGAGCTTCGCCGTTTTTGCGGCGCTTGCGGGGCACTTCTCGTAAATCCGTGTAGCCATTGTGGATTTGGCAACGAGCCCGATCACCGATTTTGTGGTGGTTGCGGAAAAAATCTCGCGGAATCTCAAGTCAGCTCAACGCCCACCAAAAACACCGCTGCAGCTCCTAGCTCCGATCCCGGAATCGAACAATTGATGAACGAGGTCACTGCAGAAAAGAACAAAGAGGAACAAGGAGAAAAATTTCTCGATCAATCCGATGTGGAATCATTATTTGGTGATGAAAAAATTGGTGACGAAAAAACATGAGCACTCTCGCCCCATCGGAAAAGCTTCTCGAATCGCTCTCCCAAAAGAAAGCAGATTTGCGCAGCCCTCTCGAACAACTCTTGCTCGATCATGGAGATTCCGATGAAAAGTTTCTCGCTGCGATTCTGGAGCAAAAATTAGTTAGCGAAGATGAACTCTACCCACTTTGGGCAAAATCTCTCGGTGTTGCGTTTCTCAAACTCGAACGGGGAATGATCGAAACCGATGCCATCAAAAAACTCAGCAAGGATTTTTGCAAACAACATCACTTACTTCCGATCAGCGTCGTGGGTCAAGAGCTAACCATCGCCATTGCAAATCCTTTAGCCCTCGATGCCATTGCCGCCGTCGAAAGGCAAACGGAAATGGTGGTGTTGCCTGTCATGGCCTCACCCAATCGTATAGAGACTTTCACCGAACAAGTTTATCTCGATACCGGAGGGCTCGAAGAAGCTCTTAAGAAAATCGACCTCAAAGCTCTCGACGAAGAAACTCTCGCTGATCCTCAACGACTCGCCCGGGTCGCTGGCAATGACGCAGTGGTTTCCATTGTCGATTTTTTACTTACAGAAACGATCAAAGAAGGCGCCAGCGATATTCATATCGAACCTCGGCCAGACGGGTTGCAGGTACGCTTGCGTATCGATGGAGTTCTCCACGAAGTGCATAAATTTCCCGCCGCTCTCACCCCTCCCGTCATTTCGCGTATGAAAATCTTGGCGGATTTGGATATTGCAGAGAGACGAAAACCTCTAGACGGTCGAATCAAATTCAAAGTGGGGCAACGAGAAGTTGAATTCCGCGTTTCTACCTTACCCACGGTTTTTGGAGAAAAGGTTGTCGCTCGTCTCCTCGATCAATCCAAGGTCATTTTGAATCTCGATCAAATGGGATTCTCGGCCACCATCTTGCATCAAATCCGAGAACTGATTCAGGCGCCGCACGGCATCATCCTCGTTACCGGTCCTACAGGTAGCGGAAAAACAACGACTCTCTACGGCATGCTCGCGGAGGTGAATTCTCCTGACTACAACATTGTCACCGTCGAAGACCCGGTCGAGTATTCGCTGCCTCTCGTGAATCAAGTACAGGTCAATGTCAAAGCTGGCAGAACTTTTTCCACCGCCTTACGCGCCATTCTTCGCCAAGACCCGGATATCGTGATGATCGGTGAAATTC
>CAZMYG010000035.1:0-19357 GCA_964570465.1 uncultured Planctomycetales bacterium | reverse complement strand
AGTGCCAATGTGAACCTGACTGGCTCGGCGAGTGACGACGGCTTGCCTGCGGGCAGCACGTTGACGAAATCATGGTCGAAGTTAAGCGGCCCTGGAACAGTGAGCTTTGCGAATTCTTCTTCTGCCGTTACAAGCGCCAGCATCTCGGCACCGGGGAGCTATCTCCTGCGCCTGACGGCGAACGACAGCGTTCTCTCAGCCAGCGATGACATCGCGATTACGGTCAATCCGAATGCTTGCGCCGGAAATCAAAATCCAATTTCAAATGCAGGACCAGACAAAACGGGAACGGTCGGAGTCGCATTGAGCTTTTCGGGCTCTCTCTCTTCCGATCCCAATGGAACGATTCAGTCCTATTCTTGGAATTTTGGAGATGGCACGAGCGGCTCTGGAGTGAGTGTTTCAAAGACTTATACCGTGGCGGGAAATTATACGGTCACGTTGACGGTCACGGATATTTGCAATGCCTCTCATTCAGATACGGCAAGCGCCACAATACAAAACGCGAATCAGGCGCCCCTTGTCAATGCCGGTCCCGATCAGTTGAATCTCACGATGCCCTTGAGCGGCAATGCGAGCGTGAACCTCGCGGGCTCGGCGAGCGACGATGGTTTGCCTGCGGGCAGCACGTTGACGAAAACCTGGTCGAAGCTCAGCGGTCCTGGCGCAGTTAGTTTTTCCAATGCCTCTTCGCCAATTACAACCGCCAGTATCTCGCTTGCGGGAAACTATGTGTTGCGTTTGAGTGCTAGCGACGGATCGCTCACTTCGAGCGATGACATTTCGATCACGATCAACGCCAATACCTGTGCGGGAAATACGCCCCCGACTGCAAACGCGGGTCCCGACAAGACGGCGAATGTAGGAGCCGTCGTTAGTTTCAGTGGCGCGGCCTCTTCCGATCCAGGTGGCTCTATCGCTAGTTACAGCTGGAATTTTGGCGATGGCTCCTCGGCAAATGGACTCTCCGTTTCGCATAGCTACGCCGCTGCCGGGAATTTCACAGTGAGTTTATCGGTCACGGACAATTGTGGCTCGGTGAGTAGCGATGGCGCAATTGTGACCGTTAGCGCAGGCACTGGACCGTTGCAAGCAAACTTCAAGGTTTTCGAGCTCATGTCCGTCAGCCCAAGTGGAGTTGAAAGCTGGCGCGAAGTTGACCTGCTCAACGAGTTTCTTGAAGTCGGTTTGAAATACAAATTCGATTCGAGCTCTTCGACTGGCCCTGTTGCTTTGGCGGCGTGGGAGGGGGCATTCTATAGCGTTGAATCTGCTCCTTACCTCGCTATCTCATTCTCTGGGCAATATCCTCTGACCTTACATGTTTACAACGCTTCCTATGACCAGGAACACACGATCACGAAGACGATTCGGATGGCCTCTCCTATGATGACGGGTGTTTCGCAAATGCCGTCGGGACAAAATAACGAAAACCTAAGTGTCCAGGTTCATGCAATCGATGAGAATCACCGCTTGTGGACTATTTTTGGGCCCAACCCTATCGCAGGAGGGCTTGCGGTTACGAACCTCTCAAATCCAGCGAGCCTAACTGCATTCCAGATTGCCTACACGGGAAGCAATATTTCGCTCGCGGGTCTGCAAGGAGCACTCGCGGCGGCGGATGGCAATCTCTATACAGCCGAGAACAGCGTCGGTGTGCGAATATTCCGGGCAGACCCGAACAACGTGGCTTTGTTAGGCCAAATAACAAGCGCTCAAATGGAAGGAGCACTTGCAAAGCATGTCGTGGCAAAAAATCACATGCTTTATGTTGGCACTTCAGCGCCGTATCAGCTTCGTGCCTACGATGTCACAAATCCTGCAGCTCCTGTTCTCAAGAAGACACTGCCGCTGAGTTCTATCTCAGAGCTCAAAATCGCGGGCAACGGCATTGTCATGAGCTCGGGATCTTCGTTACTGGCCTTCGATATTCAAAACCCACAGGATCCAATTTTGGCACAGACCCTGAGTTTCCCGATGAACGTCACGAACATTCGGATCAGTGGCAATCGCTTGCTTGTCCAGGTCCTAAATTATCCTTCAAGCCAATTCTCGCTTCTTGATTTGGAAACACCAAGTGGAGCCGGATCTTTGGTTCAATTTACGACGCCGAAGACTTTCGAAATGCTATTGACCCAGGGCGGAGCGAGCCTCCTTCTTTTTGACGGGAAAAGATTGTACACAAACACCTCGACTTCGCAGTTTCCCGGATACCAGCAGATCTTTAAGTACGATCTCACGAATCCCAACAATGTCTATGTGATGACTTCGGGGGTCTTCCAAACCAACCTACGCCTCTTTCACGATTCGACTCCAGACGCCCCCGGCGGCGCGTATCTTTATTCAAAAATGTCTATGCCGTTCGGGCTGGCATCACTTACTCCCTAAGCGAGGGCACCAAAGATGGAGCGGGCGAGGAGGTTCGAACTCCCGACATTCAGCTTGGGAAGCTGACACTCTACCAACTGAGTTACGCCCGCACCGAGAAGGGGAGCTAAGTTAGCTTGTCAGCTAAGAAGGGTCAATTAGGCGGAAGGCGGAACTCGCGCTCTGGACTCTCACCGGCCTTGATTTGAATTTCGGCTTGCCAATTTTCTCGACTGGGTCCGCCCATTCTCAATTGATATTTCCCTTGTGGTACTCCATCGATTTTGAAACTGCCATCGGCATTGGTTGGAAGAATTCGAATGGGTCGTCTTTCCCCTTCTTTATTTAAGATCAGCAGGCCTAATCCGACAGGTGCTCCGGTTGCATCGAGAAGTTTCCCGCGTAATCCGCCACCTGGGGTCAGGCGAATCTCAATGCCTTCTTTTTTGTCATTCTTACTCAGTTCGATATCCGATTTCTCGCTGTCCGCATATTGAGAACTCGATTGCACTTTCAATCGGAACTTTCCTGCGGGCAAATCAGAAAAACGAAAGCGTCCTTTTTCGTCTGTGGTTGAAGGACCGCCGCCAGTATTTTGAATCGTGGTTACACTTCCCGGTGCGCCATCTGTGCTCGTCACGGCCATGGCAATCGCTACAGGTATGCGCTCGGAATCGGGTAATTGTTTCTCTACTGAAACCGTGACTCCGGAAACGGGTTTTCCGCTGACGGAATCAAGGACAACGCCTTCAATAACTCCTCCAGCGAATTCCAAATCTTGAACATTGTCTCCAGCGCGGATTTCTACAGCCGCCTCTACGGGAATTGCAGCGCCGGGTTTTTCGCCGAGCAAAGTAAATTTGCCGGGCAGAATATCCTGCAATTCAAAATAGCCCTGCGTGTCGCTTTCCGCGCGCGGTCCAGAATAGAACATGGCATTTGCAAAAATCGGTTCGCCTTCCGGAACAAGACGCAATTGCACATTTGCTAAACCTTTTCCTGCCTGCTCGACACGTCCACGCAATCGAGCTTTTGCGGGTTCTTGAAGAGTAATCAGAGGATGATCTTCTTCGAGTAATTCAATGAGCTGCCCCTCACGTTTTTTCCCATCGCCAATTTGGATTTGCATTCCGGATCTATTTTGATTCTGGAATCGCAGCCAGTACTGACCTGAGCCTAGACGTTCGAAACAAAACTTGCCTTGATCGTCTGTGCTTTCGCTCCAACGTTCTTCTTTTTCATTTTCCAGTTCGATCGAGGCTCCGACGTAGATGGATCCATCTTCTCGAAGAGCATTTCCGCAAATCGAACTACCTTTGCTGAGTTCTATTTTGATTTTGTTCTCTTCTCCGGCCACAAGTTCTGCAGAAGACCAGCGGTTCGCGAACTCGTTATGAGAGCAGCGCAATTCATAAGATCCCGGTTTGAGTCCTTCGATTCGCGCTTTGCCTCGACTATCTGTTCGCACAATATTTTTCGCGGGCTCTTCTGTATCTTCGTTTTCTCCTCGGAATTCAATTCGCCTTCGCATGCCAAAAGAGTTTTCTTCTTTGAATTGAGCGGGATTGTATTGAACTTGCACTCCTTCGATTCCGTTTCCACTTTGTGTGTCAACAACGGTCACTTCAAGACTCGCACCTCGATCGAGAAAGAAATCGCCTGCTGAGTTTTTCTGTGCGGAGAGCACTTGTACGGCGGATTTTTCTAACGGAGAAAAACCGGATTTTTGAAAGCTCAACGTGTAGGAACCCGGCTGGAGATTTTCGATTTGGAAACTGCCATCAGAGCCAGAAGTTGTAGAAGGCGCAGCTTTGTCCTTTCTTTCCATAAACACCATGCTGCCTTCGTTTGAGCGAGTGGCACTGACTTGGCAACCCACAATCGATCCAGATCCTGAAGCATCCAGCACTCGGCCAAGCAGAATTCCTGTTTGTTCCATCGCAAAGTCGACGCCCTCTTTACCCGCAGGGACTTCTGCACGATTGGCATCTACATATCCTTGGGCTCGTACTTGGATCCCATATTCCCCTGGAAGTAATCCCGCGATTTCATAGAAGCCTTGGCTGTCACTTCGAATCTCGTCTCGGGTTTGTGGAGCGCTATGCATTCCAGAAGAAAAAGATCCCGTGAAATGAATATTTTGCTCGTTGAAAATCTGGAAATAGGAAATCAAAGCGCCTTCGACGGCTTTGTTCGCTTGATTGCGCACTTGACCTCGAATCGAGAGTCCTGGTTGCAAGGTGAAATCGAGATGTTTCTCTTCTCCTTCTTGGAATTCCATTTCTGTGACGTGTGAGGCGGGGAAGCCTTTAGCGCTTGCGTTCACATGCCATTTCCCGGGAGAAATTCCTCCTAGGCGATAACTATCAGTAGCTTCCGTGTTGAGTTCTTGGAAATTGTTTTCCTCTGCGCGAGTGGCGAACACTTTGCCCTTTTCAACTGGAGTGGAATTGCTGGATCGTAGTTTGCCTGTCAAAACAGCTTCGCGGAATAGACGGAATTTGCCTAAATCCTGCGTTTGTTCTTTTGCAAAGACAAAGGAATCAGAGAAGGTAAATACATAGCCTTCTTTTTCGATTCGGATTTGGTATTTCTTTTTCCCCTTCCACAGTTCGGCGCTGTCCTCGAGGAGAAATTGTCCATTCGCGCCACTCTCTGTTTGAGCGAGCGATTTCTGTGGACCTGAATGAATCACAATCTCTTCACTCCAGCCTTCGTTCACGACAGCGGCAAATAGAGAAATGCTTGCGCCGGCGATGGGGCGTCCTGTGCTGTCCTGTACTTGGCCAGTCACCGCGCTTTTTGTCTCCATTGTTATCGTTGGCGAAATATGCTCTCGATTGGGATTGATGGCGACCGATTCGTTTGTCTTAGCTGGGACTGTTTCTTGTTTTAGTGCGGTGTTGGGTTCTGTTTGTTTGTTTTCTGGAGTTGTGGCGTTTGGTTGAAGATCCGTCCCAGTTTTTACACTTTGCGGCGCCAGCCCAAAAATGAACCAGAAAATTGCAATCAGTACAGCAAATAGACCCAATGAAATGAGAGTTTTCACGCTTCGTCCTCCTCCTGAGAAGTTTGGAATGGCCAATATAACGTGCTCGATCGTTTCTAACGGCAATAGTGATTTTTAAATCTGCAAGGCGAGTAAGGGAGGCGCATGCGCCGCCCCTACAACGCAATACAGATCCCAGCTACACTGTAGCGCTGTGAATGCCTGTCTTACGGAAGAAGAGCTAAAGAAGCATCAAAGCGGAGAACTCGACCCCGTTCAATCGCGTTCGGCTACAGAGCATCTACAAAGCTGTCAACGTTGTGCCAGTGTTTGGAATGTCATGCTGGGCGACCCTTCTTTGACAGTTCAGCCCTCAACTCGAAGTAAATCCCAGTCTTCTTCCTCTTCTTCTGGCTCTGCTGCGAAGATCGAAAACAGCGTCGCAGAAAAACATTTCCCTCATATCGAGGGCTATCAAATTCAAGGAATTTTGGGCCAAGGTGGAATGGGAATTGTCTATCGCGCTGTACAAAGCAAATTGAATCGTACGGTGGCGTTGAAGGTGCTGCCTGCCATTGTCGGTACTGCAAATCCTGCGGCTGTTTCGCGTTTTCGCCGCGAGGCGACTGCGGCTGGGCGATTGCATCACACAAACATCATTCCCATCTACGATTTTGGTCAGTCGCATGACTCCTATTACTATGCGATGGAATTGATTGAGGGCCAGCCGCTCTCTGTAGTGATTGGCCGTCTTGGCGATGCGGATGTTTCTAGCGCCTCTCCGGTTCGTTTAGCTCAGGTGCTCAGTTCTGTTACGCATCCGATTCTCTCCGAAAATTTGGCAACGCCAGAAACAAGCGATCCCCCGACTTCGAGCGCGGGTACTTCCACTTCAGGGCGAGGGAAACCGTATTTTGCCCAAGTTGCACGTTGGATTGCCGATGCCGCAGAAGCGTTGCATTACGCGCATGGCGAAGGCATTGTGCATCGCGATATCAAGCCGGGGAATTTGATTCTCTCCAATGATGGGCGAATCATGATTGCCGATTTTGGTTTGGCTAAAAGTGAAGAGGAAGAATCTTTCACGATGACGGGTTCGTTATTAGGGACTTTGCGTTATCTCAGTCCCGAGCAGGCGATGGCAAAGCGAATGCATGTCGATCATCGCACCGATATTTATTCGCTAGGCGCCACGATGTACGAGTTGCTTTGTTTCAAGCCGGCCTTTCCTGGCGAAGATCAAAAAGAAATTTTAGGCGCGATTATTTCGAAAGAGCCCGTTGCACCACGCAAAATTATTCCTGCCGTGCCGCACGAGCTTGAAACGATTTGTCTTAAGACTTTGGAGAAGTCGGCAGATTCTCGTTATCCCACTGCGCGAGCGCTGGCAGAAGATTTACGCCGCTATCTCAATGACTTGCCAATTGTCGCTCGCCGTCCCAATCCCTTAGAACGCGCAGTCAAATTTGTTCGTCGCCATAAGGCTCCTGCGATTTCGGTGACTTGTGTTTTGCTCTTGCTTGCAACGACTTGGTTTCTTTTTGAAGAAAAAGAAAAGAAAGTACGCGCTCAAGTGGAGCAGCTTGTGGAAGAAGGGTTGCGTTGGCATATCGATCGAAAATGGGATGACGCGGCTTCGCTTTACGCGCAAGCACTTGAGGTGGACGCTGAAAATCTGCGCGCCATTGTTAATTTGGCGATTGTTAAGAAAGAGCAGTTCAATAGTGTGAAGCATTCTAGCCCTAGATTGCTCGAAGAAGCTCTGCAGCTTTGCGAGCGCGCTCTCGTGTTGAATCCAAGTGCTGCAGAGACCTGGAATCTTAAAGGCGTTTTGATGAAAAAGTTAGGCCGTTATGCGGAAGCGGCCATTGCTTATCAACGCTCGGTGCAAATCAATTCTCAGGGCGATGGCTACAGTAATCTTGGGGTAGTACAAATTTTGTCTGGAAATTTAGTCGACGGAGAAAAGAGTTTGGATGAAGCGCGCCAAGCCGCGCGCAAGACCGAGCCCTGCCGCTGGAAAATGATTTGGAGGAATCTCGCAGCGCTGCAGCTTCAGCTAGGCAAATCCGAAGCACTCGCCAATGTCAGTCAGGCAGTTGAATGCGAGAAAATGGATTTCTGGTCTTGGCTCTTGAGAGCTCGAGTTCATTTAGAATTGCCTACTGCGATTAATGCGGAAAATGCCGTAGAAGATGCGAAGCTTGCCGATCGATTGGCAGATAATAAAAAACCGATCAGTCAGCGTGTGCTTGGACTCGCGCGATTGCGAAATCAAGAATTTGCCAAGGCAGCAGAGTCGGCTCAGGAAGCTTTAGATGCGGGAGATTTCCCTGCCTTTAATCATCTAGTCTTAGCATGCGCACATGCCAAACTGAACGAGCGCGAAATAGCGAAGGAGCATTTTCAAAAAGCACTCTCACAATGGCCCGAGAAATTGAAAACTCCAGATAGCTATTTAGTCAGCGCGGACGATGGAATTCTTTGGTTCGAATCAGGGAAGGAACTTTTTACTCTCAAACACGAAGCAGCCAATTTGCTCGACGAGCAATAAGAGTAGGCGCTAAGATCTTCGCCTTCACAATGCCACGGTTGCGGAGATTTCTATGAAAGATAGCTTTTCGTGTCGTTCCAAACTTAAGGTTGGTCGCAAGGTTTATTCCATCGCGAAATTGCCTTTGCTTGAAAAACGCGGTTGGAAAATGTCTCGACTGCCTTTTGCTTTACGCATTTTGCTCGAGAATTTACTGCGCCGCGAAGATGGTTCGATTGTTCGCGCAGCTGAAATCGAATCGCTTGCAAAGTGGGATGCGAAAGCAACTCCATCGCGCGAAATCGCTTTCATGCCCGCTCGTGTATTGTTGCAAGACTTCACGGGAGTTCCCGCTATCGTCGATCTCGCGGCGATGCGAGATGCAATGGGGAAACTGGGGGGCGATCCCAAGCTAATCAATCCGCTTCAGCCTGTGGAACTCGTCATCGATCACTCTGTTCAAGTCGACTTCTTTGGTTCTCCAAAAGCCTTCGATCAAAACGCGAAACTCGAATTCGATCGCAACGAAGAACGCTACGCATTTTTGAAATGGGGACAGAACGCTTTTGAAAACTTCAAGGTCGTTCCGCCAGACACGGGAATCGTACATCAGGTTAATCTCGAGTTTTTAGCTCGCGGAGTGATGACTCAAGACGATTGGGCTTTTCCCGATACGGTCATCGGTACGGATTCTCATACGACCATGATCAATGGGCTTGGCGTTTTAGGTTGGGGGGTTGGAGGAATCGAAGCGGAAGCGGCGATGTTGGGTCAACCAGTTTCGATGTTGATCCCACAAGTGGTGGGTTTCCGTCTGCGCGGCGCTTTAAGCGAAGGAACGACGGCAACCGATCTCGTGTTAACCGTCACTCAAATGCTTCGCAAAAAGGGAGTGGTCGGAAAATTCGTCGAGTTTTTTGGGCCCGGCCTTGCAAATCTTTCTTTGGCCGATCGCGCGACGATTGCCAACATGGCGCCGGAATATGGTGCAACCTGCGGAATTTTCCCTGTCGATGAATTGAGTTTGGACTATCTCAAATTTTCTGGGCGTCCCGAAGCTCAAATCGATCTCGTGCGAGCTTATCTCGAAGAGCAAGGTCTTTTTGCCAACTCCAAAACCCCCGAAGCAGAATATTCCGACTTGCTCGATCTCGATTTGTCGACAGTTGAACCTTCTCTAGCTGGGCCCAAGCGTCCTCAAGATCGAGTCGGTTTGTCGAAGGTAAAAGAATCTTTTGATTCGATGGTCAAGGAACTTGGCAAGTTGAAAACGGAAAAAACCGCTGGCGAGCCTGAGCGCGGCGAGGT
Source organism: uncultured Planctomycetales bacterium (assembly GCA_964570465.1). GTDB lineage: Bacteria > Planctomycetota > UBA1135 > UBA1135 > CAZMYG01 > CAZMYG01. Next base: position 10,160 of record CAZMYG010000035.1, on the reverse strand, counting down.
GACGACCCTTCTCGATGGAGAAACGGTGACCTTGAGAAATGGCTCGGTAGTGATTGGAGCCATTACGAGCTGTACCAATACTTCGAATCCTGCGGTAATGCTCGCGGCCGGTTTGTTGGCAAAGAAAGCCGTAGAAAAAGGACTCACGGCAAAGCCTTGGGTCAAAACGAGCTTGGCTCCAGGATCGAAAGTGGTTTCAGAGTATCTCGAGGAAGCGGGGTTAAGTTCTTATCTCGATAAATTGAATTTTCACCTCGTGGGTTATGGCTGTACGACTTGTATTGGAAATAGCGGGCCTTTACCTGCGCCTATCGCGAAGGCGATCGAAGAGGGAAATCTGGCGGTCGCTTCGGTGTTGAGCGGGAATCGCAACTTTGAGGGAAGAGTGCATCCACAAGTGCGCGCGAATTATTTGGCTTCCCCTCCACTCGTTGTTGCGTATTCGATTGTAGGACGTGTGGATATTGATCTCACGAAAGAGCCTTTGGGTATGGATGAGTCAGGCAATTTAGTCTTTCTCAAAGATATTTGGCCTACGCAAAAAGAACTCGATCAAACCATTCGCAAAGCCGTGAAATCTTCAATGTTCAAGAAGAGTTATTCAGATGTCTACGAAGGAGATGCGTCTTGGAAGAAATTGAAGGTTCCTAAAGGAGACACATTCCGCTGGGATGAAAAATCGACTTATGTGAAGCACCCTCCGTATTTTGTCGAAATGCCGAGACAGCCCGGCAAGGTGAAAGATATCGCTGGTGCGCGCGTGCTCGCCGTTTTTGGAGACAGCATTACGACCGATCATATTTCTCCTGCGGGCTCAATTAAGCCCAACAGCCCTGCGGGGAAATATTTGATTTCGTTGGGAGTGAAGTCAGAGGATTTCAATTCTTATGGCGCACGCCGGGGAAATCACGAAGTGATGATGCGCGGGACTTTTGCCAATGTGCGAATCAAGAATTTGATGCTTCCTGGTGTTGAAGGTGGGGAGACCGTGCATTTGCCCGATGGCGCGCGCATGTCGATTTACGATGCCGCGATGAAATATAGGGAAGAGAATGTGCCGCTGATTATTCTCGCAGGCAAAGAATATGGATCTGGTTCCTCTAGAGACTGGGCGGCGAAGGGACCAATGCTACAAGGTGTGCGAGCGGTGATTGCTGAAAGCTTCGAAAGAATTCATCGCAGCAATTTAGTGGGAATGGGTGTGTTGCCGCTGCAATTCAAGGCGGGCGAAAATGCGAGTTCTTTGAAGTTGACAGGAAAAGAAGTTTACGAAATTCGAGGCCTTGCTCAGGCCTTGGAATCAGGATTCAAATCTGGTCGAGAGCTCAGTGTGGTTGCAAAGCCAAGAGAAGGCGGGCAGCTTTCTTTTCAAGTGTTAGTTCGCATCGATACGCCGCAGGAAATTCTCTACTATCAAAATGGGGGAATCCTTCCCTATGTATTAAGAAAACTCTCTAGCTAGGCAGATAGAGATCGTAGCGCGCGAGTTTTCCTCTGAATTGATGGGTAGGTTTTGGCTCAATGGGTGGGGCGTGCAAAGGGCGTTTCACGACAAGGCGTTTTGGTTTAGCCAATCGTGCGGCTTCGAATAGTTCCAAGGCATCTTCATCCGAGCCCAGTAATTGGCGAAGTAGTCGCAACTCTTGTTTGGCGAGCGCGGCCTTTTTTTTCTCTGGGTACATCGGATCGAGATAAATCACATCAAATTTGCCGCGATTCGATTCGTCGCTCAATATCGACTTGGCATCGCCTAGTTGAAATTCCAATCGCTCTTGGAAGAGGACTTTCATTTTTGAATCTTTTTCTGCGCGCTCTACGGCATCTTGCAACAGTTTGAAGAGTGCAGCGGATCTTTCGACCGCTGTAACTTTGCAGCCAAGAGAAGCAAGTAATAGCGCGTCGCGTCCGAGTCCAGCGGTTGCATCGAGTAATCGAGGAGAGCTTCCGGGTAAGCCTACGGCTTTAGCCAGAACTTGTTTCTTGGTGGCACTTGACTGCAATCGGCGAAGCCAAGCTCCCTCTAAAAAATCGATGCAAAGTGTCCCGCCGTCTCGATGTTCTAATCCAAGTCGGCCCTCTTTTTGAGTCCAAGAAAAATCGGAGGGTAGATTCACAAATGACCCAGTTCGTGTTGAACAATGCTGGTGAGCGCTAAGCAGGCAGTCTCTACTCTCAAAATTCGATTTCCTAAGCTAGTTGGTGGGAGTTTCGCCTGTCGAAAGCGATCGACTTCGCTTTCAGAGAAACCTCCTTCACTGCCTACAAAGAGCCAGAGATTTTGCGGGCGCTGCGCTCGGATTTTTTCTAGTGATTGCTGCAGTGAGAGTTTGCCAGTGCCTTCAAAAGCAAAAATTCCTGCGTTTGTGGATTCTTTTTGAAATTTCTGCAATACGTTTTCTAGTGTTGAGCACGGTGAAATCGTAAGCAATTCTCCTCGACCACTTTGTTCCGTAGCAGCGATGACAATTTTTTCCCATCGTTCTTGCTTCTCTGCGAGCGTTTCCGGATTTTTCGTGAAAAAACTGTATTCAGAGACAAAAGGAAGAACGTTGCTGACTCCAAGTTCCACGGATTTTTCCAAGATCGTATCGAAGGTCGAAAAGCGCGGCATGGATATGGCTAAATGTATATAAGGTGGAGGTGGTGTTGGAATATTGCGATGCGAAAGAATGTTTGCGAATGCGTCCTGTTTATTCACAGATTCCAATTTGCAGTGATAAGCCTCGTTCTCGCCCGTGAGAATTTCCAATTCATCGCCTGCCGAAAAACGGCAAACATTTCTTAAATGATGAAGTGCTTCGTCCGTGATTCGAAATCGCGATCCAATTTTTTTTTCTGGCGATAAGAAGAATCTTCGCAACGAGTTGGGAGATTTTTCAGGCATTGTGCGGGAATTGTAGCTGGAATTCCTTTGATCTCGCAGTATCTTGCGCCGATCTCGTAGAAGGGCGTACTTCTACGTTAGGGCAATAGGAGGGCGAAGCCACGTTTTGCAACTTCGTTGGCTTGATTAGCAATTCATCTTCCCCGTCTCAAAGGGGACCTACCATTTCCTTCATTCCCGATTCGCCTGAGCCCATGTACTTTTCCCTTCGGTTTTCAATAGGAGAAAAACATGGATCGAAAAAGCGTGTTACCCATCGCGTCATTACTGCTGTTCGCTTCCGCGGGTGTTTTAGGGGCTCAGCTGCGCAGTCCCATACAGCATCGAGAACTGGAGCTTTCACCGGCTCCAGCGGTTTCGAAGAAAACATCTTCTGAAGATCTGTACTTTTACACTGGAGAACGAGGAGAAATCCGAGTTCCTCTAGAAGTTAATCCCAATCTAGTCTCCGTTCGATTTCGATCTCAAGTGTCTGCCGTTGCTGCGAGAACGAAATTGAACTCGGTGGCTGGTGTTGATGCATTGGAAGTTTCCACAATCGAAATCACGGAACGAAATTCGGCTTATGTTCCATTGCAATCCGGCATCTCGCAGATTTCCGCGAAGATTGTCCGCGACTCTTTAGCAGAGGATCCGGATCTCGTTTATGCAGAGCCTGTCTATCAGCGCTCTGTTGAAAGATTCGGCGGAACAAATCGGCTGATTGTGAAATTTGCCGACGATGTCAGTCGCTCAGAAATCGACGGACTCTTCGATGCTTTTGGCGCAGCAATCGTGAAGTCTCTCGCTTCGGGACCAAATACTTTTGTTGTCGAAGTTTCGAAAGGCGCTGCGCTGGATCCACTCGCGCTTTCGAATCATTTGATCGAGAGCTATCGCATGATTGTCGACTATGCGCATCCTGATTTCCGAGTCGATCGCAGCGTTTCCTATACTCCGAACGATCCGATGTACACGAATCAGTGGCATCTGAATTCGACAGGGCAAAACGGAGCACTGAGCAATGCCGATGTGAATGCTCCACAAGCTTGGGATCTTACTCAGGGTTCCGCGACGGTGGTGATTGCAGTAATCGACGAAGGAATGCAGACCAATCATCCGGATCTGGTCTATGTTCCCGGTTGGGATGCTGTGGGAAACGATAGCAATCCAAGCCCTACGGGAAATGAAAACCATGCTACGGCGGTAGCCGGTGTTGCGGCTGCAAAAGGAAGTAACGGTATTGGAGTTTCGGGTGCTTGTCCCAATTGCAAAGTGATGCCGATTCGTTTGATTGTTTCTGGAATGACCACAGCGGATGAGGCGGAGGCTTTCAATTTTGCTTGGCAAAACGGGGCTGCGATCATCAATAACTCTTGGGGGCCAACTTCCGGTAGTGCGACATTGCCATCTTCAACGAAGGCGGCGATGGATGCGGCCACAACAAGCGGACGTGGTGGCAAGGGTTGTGTTATTTTCTTTGCCGCGGGAAATAACGGCACCAGCATGGACAACAATGGCTATGCAAATTACACGCGAGTCATTGCTGTCGCTGCTTCGACAGACCAGGATCTCCAGTCTTGGTATTCCAGTTATGGAAACACGGTTGATATTTGCGCTCCTTCAAATGGAGGGAATACAACGGGAATCACCACGACGGATCGCACGGGCTCGGTTGGCTATAGCAGCAGCGATTACACCAATGATTTTGGTGGAACCTCTTCTGCATCGCCGTTGGCTGCGGGTGTTGCGGGACTCATGCTGTCAGCAAATCCCAATTTGACCTATACCGAAGTGCGAACCAAGTTGACGGAAACCGCGATCAAAATTGATCAATCAGGCGGTAACTGGGTCAACGGTTTCTCCACGAAATACGGTTATGGAAAGGTCAATGCTTTTGCTGCTGTTCAATCTGCACAAGGCGGCGGCGGTGGTGGTGGCGGTGGTACGACTCAAACCTTTACTTCTACCAATGTGCCTCTGAGTATCCCCGATAACAATACGACAGGGATTACTTCAAACCTTGCCATTGCAACGACCGGTACGGTGAATTCGGTGACTTGCTCCGTCAACATTACACACACTTACCGAGGCGATCTCATTGTCACTTTGATTCATCCCAATAACACGAGCTCGATACTTTCAAATCAATCCGGAGGTTCCGCAGACAACATCATTCAGAGTTTTGAAGTTCCAGCGTTCACTAATTTGCCTTTGAATGGAACTTGGAAATTGAAGGTGCAGGATGTTGAGGCGGTAGACATAGGCACGTTGAATTCTTGGTCCTTGACGATCAATTACACTCCAGGAGGAGGGGGTGGAGGAGGAACGAATAATTACAATTTCTCTTCAACCAATGTGCCGATCAACGTCCCCGATAACAACACGACGGGTATTACATCGAATCTTCCTGCAAGTGCTACGACGGGCACTTTGACAGATGTCAACGTGACCATGAATATCAATCACACTTGGAAAGGTGATTTGAAAGTGACCTTGATTCATCCGGACGGAACGAATGTGATCTTGCATAATCGGACCGGCGGTTCTGCGGACAATATCATTACGACCTACGACACTCTCACGGTTCCTTATCAGTCTTTGTCCTTATTGAACGGTAAGGGCGGAAACGGGACTTGGAAGTTGAAGGTCCAGGATCTTGCTTCGACAGATATAGGTCGTTTGAACTCTTGGTCCATTCAGTTGACGACGGCGACTCCGTAAGAGATTGAATCTGTAAATTTTGTAGGGGCGGGCGATGCTCGCCCCTACTGCTTTTTGCGAGAATCCCGTATCTTCTTCGCATGCCTGAGAAAATTGTCTTTCAACTTCACGAGTTAAAAAAACACTTTCACGACAAAGAGGTGCTCAAGGGGATTTCACTTTCCTTTTTCGAAGGCGCCAAGATTGGCGTCATCGGTAGAAACGGATGTGGAAAATCGACTTTGCTGCGCATCATTGGCGGTTTGGATAAAAACTTTGAAGGTACTGCAAAACCCATTGATGGTTTGAGCATTGGCTATCTGGAGCAGGAACCACCTCTGAATGAAAATCTCGATGTGCTAGGAAATTTGCGCGAAGCTGTGCAGCCACTCATCGATATCGAAAATCGTTACAACGCTGTAGCCGAAAAACTAGGCTCTGTGGACGGTCCTGAAGGGGACAAAATCCAAGCTGAGTTCGAACACCTAAGCGAATTGATGGAGCATCAAGAGATTTGGGAGCTCGACAGTCGTCTGGAACAAGCAGCTACCGCGCTCGATTTGCCTCCTTTCGATGCCGACGTAAAAAAACTTTCCGGTGGTGAGCGACGTCGTGTCGGACTTTGCAAACTACTTCTCCAGCATCCTGATTTGCTTTTATTAGATGAACCGACAAACCATCTTGATACCGAAGCCGTTGCTTGGCTCGAGCATTATTTGCAGGAATATCACGGCACCGTGATTCTCGTCACTCACGACCGTTACTTCCTCGACAATGTGGTCGGTTGGATGCTCGAAATCGATCGAGGTTTAGGTCGACCCTACAAAGGAAATTACTCAGAGTATTTGCGTGCCAAACAGCGTGAGAAAGAGATTCGCCAGAGCCAAGAAGACTCTCGAGATAAGATGATCGCCCGAGAACTCGAGTGGATTGCCAAAACTCCCAAGGCGCGTACGACTCGTTCGAAGTCAAGACTCGCTCGTTATAAGGAACTCGTCGCGCAGAAGGCCGAAGAGCAGCTCGATACCATGGATTTGCGAATTCCTCCTGGTCCGCGACTGGGTGATCAGGTCATTGAGCTCGATCACCTCAATAAGGCCTTCGGCGCAAAAAAACTAATTGTCGATTTGTCCTTCTCTTTGCCGCCGGGTTCGATCTTGGGCGTTATAGGTCCCAATGGAATGGGGAAGAGCACGCTGATCAAAATGTTGGTAGGCAAAGAAAAGCCAGATTCCGGCAAGGTCATCATTGGCTCGACCGTGAAAATGGTCTATCTCGATCAATCTCGCGCAGTTTTAGATTCGGACAAATCTGTCTATGACAATATCACCGAGGGTTCTCCTCAAATTCCTTTTGGGAAGAAGGTTCTCGACGGCCGCGCTTATGTCTCGCGATTCAATTTCAAAGGCGAAGAGCAGCAGAAATTACTCGGCGAATGTTCTGGAGGAATGCGCAACCGCGTTCTGCTCGCAAAAATGCTGCGTGAGCCGGCGAATGTGATTTTGCTCGACGAACCGACCAACGATCTCGATCTTGATACTTTGCGCGTGCTCGAAGAAGCGATTCAAGAATATGTGGGCTGCGCAATTGTCGTGACTCACGATCGCTATTTTCTCAACCGCATTGCGACTCATATCCTTTCCTTCGAAGGCGAGGGTGTGGTGCGATTTTTCGAGGGCGATTACGAGGCCTATCACGAATGGCGCGAAAGGGACCGCAAGGCTCGCGGTATCGCGCCAGATTCTAGAGCGGGTAAGTACCGTAAATTGTTGAGAGGGTAAGAAAATGAATTCCTCCAGAAGAACGTTTCTCAAACAGTCCATGGCTGCGGCTGCGATTTTTAACATGCCGCGATTCCTCGAAAATCAGACGGCGAAAAAAGCGGAAGGGAAAACGCTTTTGATTTTGGGAGGAACAGCGTTTTTGGGACCTGAGATTGTGGAAGCGGCGAAGGAGAAGGGCTACACGATTACTCTCTTCAATCGCGGTAAAACAAACCCCCATCTTTTCCCAGAACTCGAAAAACTCCACGGCGATCGCAAGAACGATTTGAAATCTCTCGAAGGGCGCAAATGGGATGCGGTGGTGGATACTTCGGGATATGTGCCACGTCACGTGCGCGATTCCGCCACCTTATTAAAGGATGCGGTGAAGCACTATGTCTTCATTTCGACGATTTCGGTTTATGCCGATACGAGCAAACCAGGCACAGATGAGAATTCAGCAGTTGGAAAACTAGAAGATCCCAACACAGAAAAAGTGACCGAACTGACTTATGGCCCCATGAAAGCGCTCTGCGAACAAGAAGCGGAAAAGGCTATGCCGGGGCGCGTTACGAATATCCGTCCTGGTTTGATTGTGGGTCCTGGAGATCCGACGGATCGATTTAGCTATTGGCCGGTGCGCGTTTCTCGCGGAGGGGAGGTTTTGGCGCCGGGAACTCCAAACGATCCGCTTCAATATATTGATGTGCGGGATTTGGCCGAATGGACGGTGCATACTCTGGAGAAAAAAATCTTTGGAGTCTACAACGCGGTCGGTCCTAAGGATGGAATGCCCATCGGGAAGTTGCTCGATAGCTGTAAAAAAGTAAGTGGCTCCGATGCCAGTTTCACTTGGGTCGATGCAAAATTCCTCGAAGAACAAAATGTCACGCCTTGGGGAGATATGCCGGTGTGGGTGGGGAATTCAGAGGGAGATTCGAGAATTAGTTTTTCAAAAGCAGTCGCCAACGGACTCAATTTTCGCCCTGTCGACGTTACGGTGAAGGATTTTCTCGCTTGGTGGAAAACGCAGCCAGAAGAGCGCCAGAAAAAATTACGTTCGGGAATTACTCCAGAACGCGAAGCCGCGGTGCTAGCCGCGTGGAAAGCGAAGAAGGGATAAAAATCACTCGTGACGACACGCTATCGCGTGCTGCGTAAGTTTGTCCGCGTAGAAGAACAAGAATTAGCCGCTCTACTTTGGTCGGGCGGCTTTTTCTTTTGTGTGCTCGCTTGCTTCTATATTTTGCGGCCCTTGCGCGATGCCATGGGAGCTTCTGGGAGCGAAGAAGTACTTTCCTGGCTTTATATGGGCACGTTGGCCGGGACTTTGTTAGCAAATCCCATTTTTAGTTTCTTGGTCTCCAGATATTCGCGCAGCTGGTTCATACCCATGGCGTATCGGTTCTTAGTTTTGAGTTTAGTCGCTTTCTATTTGCTGCTGCAATTTTTGGATGGAGAACAATCTAAACTCGCTGCGCGCGCGTTTTTCGTTTGGGTCAGTGTATTCAATATGTTTGCCGTGTCCGTGTTTTGGGGATTTATGGCGGATCTTTTCCGGGCAGAACAAGGAAAACGCTTATTCGGTTTTATCAGTGTTGGCGGAGTATTGGGGGCGATTGCCGGTGCCACGTTGACGCTTGCGCTGGTGCATTCAATCGGTCCAAATCATTTGATTCTGATCGCGGCAGTTTTTTTAGAAGCCGCAGTTTTTTGCATGCGCCGAACGGGCAAGGCAGTTGCGGTTTCTAGCCCTGAGCCTATCTCGGAGAAAAAGGCCTCGGCTCTCGTAGGAATTCGAAAGTTTTTGGCTTCGCCTTATTTGATTGGAATCGGCATTTACATGCTTTTCTATACCTGGAGCTCGACCTTCCTCTATTTTTATCAAGCGCGTTTGGTGAGCGACCACTTTGTTGACACCGCTTCGCGCACTGCGTTTTTTGCGCAAATTGATCTCTATGTGAATTTGCTTTGCTTGGCTTTCGGGTCTTTGATTACAGGTCGTTTGCTGCCTGCGATTGGAGTTGGTGCGACGATTGCGACTTTGCCCGTGCTCACTTTGTTGGGTTTTGCGGTGTTTGCGATCTACCCCATTCTTTCTGTATTGATGGTATTTCAAATTGTCCGGCGTGCTGTGGAATACTCCGTGGCCAAGCCTGGCCGTGAAGTGCTCTACACTCCACTTTCCCGCGAAGAGAAATACGCAGCGAAAAACCTCATCGACACCTTTATCTATCGAGGCGGGGATGCGAGTGGAGTTGGAGTTTTTAGAACGTTGGGGAATTTGGGATTTCAAACTACTGCTAGTGCCTGTTTCTTTTTGCCATTGGCCGCAGCTTGGATTGGTGTCGCAAATTGGTTGGGTCGGCGGCATCAAGTTTTAGCTGGGAATCAAAGCAAGTAAGCGTTAAGAAAGGGGAACGATGAAAATTCAAAAAATTCTCTGCCCCGTCGACTTCTCAGATTATTCAAAAAAGGTTCTAGAGTACGCGCAGCTCTTTGCGCCTGGACAAGGCGAAGAAGTGATTTTGCTCCACGTAGTTGAACCCTATGTTCTGCCTATCGAATATGGAATTGCCCCTGTTCCCTATGTCGAGTTGGAGTCGAAAGTCAAAGAAAACGCAGAGAAAGAGCTCAACCTATTCGCGAAAAAATATTTCCCCAAGTCCAAGGTTCAAAATCTCGTCGTCATGGGCCGCGCTTCTGAGGTGATACTCGCTGAAGCCAAAGAGAAAAAATTAGACCTAATCGTGATGGGGACTCATGGTCGTACAGGTCTTTCCCATCTCTTTATGGGGAGCACTGCGGAGCGAGTTGTGAGACTCTCTCCT
>CAZMYG010000034.1:1246-19378 GCA_964570465.1 uncultured Planctomycetales bacterium | reverse complement strand
TACTCGGAAACTTTTCCTCGACGGAAAGTATGCTCTCCCGGTGGATAGTCTCGCCTAGAAATCGCACATTTTTCTGTAAAACAACGCTGCCCCTTTAAGAAGAGTTTCATCCCTTCCCGGCGGCAGAGCTTGCAAACTTTTTCACACAATCTTGCCATATTCGTCCTTTAGACTCTGCGTCGCTTCCGAGGGCGACAACCGTTGTGAGGCAAAGGAGTCACATCCTCAATCGCCAACACTCGTAACCCCGAGGCCTGCAATGCGCGTACGGCAGACTCACGTCCCGCGCCTGGCCCTTTGACCTTGACGTCCACTTCCTTGACTCCAAATTTTAATGCTTGAGTCGCCACTTTTTCTGCAGCGCGCTGTGCGGCAAAAGGAGTCGATTTTCTCGATCCTTTGTAACCAATCGTTCCAGCCGAATCCCAACAAAGGGTTTCCCCGGTAGGATCCGAAACCGTGATGATGGTGTTGTTGAATGTTGATTGAACATGCACAACCGCTCGCGTCACGCTGCGTTTAATCTTTTTCTTCGCTGCTGGAGCGGCAGTGGTGCTAGCAGCACCAGATTCTTTGCCGTCCTTGCTCTCTTTGACTTCTTTTTCTTCAGCCACAAATTCCTCCAGGGGATTACTTCACTTTGACTGGTTTCTTCCCAGCCACTGTCTTTCTTGGACCTTTACGAGTTCTCGCATTGGAGCGAGTGCGCTGACCACGCACGGGTAAACTACGGCGATGTCTCAAACCTCGATAAGAACCAATTTCTTTCAATCGATTAATATTTTGGCTGATCTGGCGACGAAGGTGACCCTCAACTGGATAGTTCTTTTCCAGGTAATTGGCAATTCGAGCGAAATCTTCTTCAGAGATTTCCTTTGCCTTGAGCTTGGGGTCGATTTTTAGCTCTATCAAAATTCGCTGCGCTAAGGAGCGACCCACTCCGTAGAGATAGCACAAGGAGAACTCGATCGCTTTCTCCGCAGGAATATCCACACCAAGAACACGAGGCATATTCTTCTCCTACTTTCCTTGACGCTGTTTGTGTCGGGCGTCTGTACAAATGACCCGAACCACCCCACGTCGGCGCACCACTTTGCAGTGTTCGCACATCCGTTTCACACTTGTTCGTACTTTCACAACAACTCCTATTTCTCTCGAAATACAATTCGTCCCTTACTGAGATCGTAAGGGCTCATTTCTACTGTAACTTTGTCACCAGGAATTAAGCGAATGAAGTGCATTCGCATTTTTCCTGAAACATGAGCCAAAATCTCATGTCCGTTGCCGAGAGCGCATCGAAACATTGCGTTTGGCAATGCCTCCCTCACCACAGCTTCAGCAACAATCGGTTCTTCTTTTGCCATATCTCTATTCCGGACTAGGCCGAGACTTTTCGAGTAAGTTCACCGCGATCTCGGTCACGGTCTCGACAGCCAAATCCGCATTGAGATCATTCAGCACACCGCGCTTGCGATAAAAATCAATCGCAGCGTCTGAGTCCTGATGAAAGACTTTCAATCTCTCTCGAACTGTTTGAGGATTGTCGTCTTTGCGAACAATCAATTTTCCTGAACAAAGATCGCAAACATTGTCTTTTTTAGGAACCCGGAAAACTTTATGGAAATTCGTACCACACTTTTCACAAACTAGTCTTCCATCAATCCTTGCTACGATCTTTTCATCAGCAATTTGAAAGTTCAGCACCACATCTGGCGAAAAACCTTCTTGTTCTAGCTTAATTGCTTGATTGACGTTTCTTGGAAAACCATCCAAGACATAACCATGCAAGCAATCATGCCGATTCAATCTCTCAAAGAGCAAACGCATCACCAGCTCGTCCGGCACTAGCTTGCCCGCTTTCATATGAGCGTCAGCACTTTTGCCTAACTCGCTTCCCGACTTCACGGCTTCTCGGAGCATGTCTCCAGTCGCAGCACGCACCAAACCCATCTTCTCGCAAACCAGCGCAGCTTGAGTTCCTTTTCCAGAACCCGGAGGACCCAGGAAGACGGCTCTTAAATGATGCCGTCTAGCCGATTTCGAATCTCCTCCAGCCGTTACGGTTGATGCCACCACTAAACCCGCGCTTTCGCCCAGCCTCCGCCGCCCTTGCCAAATTCGGCATAGTTATGCATCAGCAAATGGGCATTGAGTTTGTCGACTACGTCGAGCGCCACTCCAACCACAATCAAAATACTGGTTCCACCTAGGAAAGCGGAAAAACCATAGCTCACTTGAAATCCTTCGTGAACCATGTTCGGGACAATCGCAAGCACTGCGAGAAACGCAGAACCTGCCAAAGTAATTCGTGTAATCACAAAATCGAGATACTCCGCCGTTTTGCGTCCCGGACGAATTCCCGGAATGAAAGAACCGCTTTCTTTCAGCTGATTCGACATTTCATCGGGATTAAACATCAAGGTGTTCCAAAAATAAGAGAAGAAAAAAATCAACGCGGTGTAAGTGATAATGTAGACAAATCCGGTCCCTTGAGAAAACACATCTCTCAAACCTTCCCAACCTACAATCGAACCGAAAATGGTTGGTACCACGAAAATCGCCGAAGCAAAAATAATGGGCATCACACCGGTTTGATTAATTTTCAAGGGGAGATAATGTCGCTGACCACCGTAGATGCGACGTCCACGGGTTTGTTTTGCCTGTTGAATCGGAATTCGTCGCTGTCCTCTCGTGATATAGACAATGACAAAAACCGTGAGCACCCAAATTGCTGCAAGCACGGAAATGATTTGCCAGCTATCTTCTTTGCCCTGGGTCAAACCATGAATCGCGCTTGGCACGCGATCAATAATTCCCACCATGATCAAGAGCGAAATTCCGTTCCCAATTCCATATTCACTGATTTGCTCTCCCAACCACATCAAAAACAGTGTTCCTGCTGTCATGGCAATCATGAAGCCAATCATCATCGGGGAATAGAAGTGATACATCCCTGGGGGCAATAAGTGATAGTTCTCGTTGAGCACCACACCCAAAATCACAAAGAGAGATTGAAGAATACAAATTGGAACCGTGAGATAACGAGTGTATTGATTGATTTTCTTCTGACCCGCGGCACCTTCTTTGGACAAAGCTTCGAGTGAAGGAATGACTTTGACCAAAATTGAGAAAATAATCGAAGCGGAAATGTAGGGCATCACACCGAGAGAAAACAAACTCGGTTGATCAAAAGAGCCCGCGCTAAACGCATTCATCAAACCGAAAATGGCCTTCTGTACATCCCCCACCTGTCTCGCTGCCGTTTCTTTTAGCGATTCAAGATCAATTCCAGGCAATGGAATTTGCGCTCCAATGCGGAAAACAATCAGCATTCCAATCGTGAAAAGAATTCGCTGACGCAATTCAGGGATTCTGAACAGGCTGACTGCTTTTGAGGAAAGAATGCGCTGGGCAATCGACATATAAAATTACTCTTTCGCCTCCTCAACAGACGGCTTTGCTGGCTTTGCAACGGGCTTTGCTTTGCGAGGCTTTGGAGCCTGCAATTCTGTAACCTTGCCACCTAAGGCTTCGATTTTCTTTTTGGCGCTTTCCGAAAAACGATGTGCAGTCACGTTGAGTTTTTTCTTGAGTTCTCCACTGCCAAGAACTTTGAGCCAATCGCCTTCAGGACTGATTAGTCCTTGCTTTTTGATCGCTTCAAAATCCACTTGGGCACCATCAGCAAAATCGTTGAGACGGTCCACATTGATAATGGTGTAAATCTTGCGGAATCTAAAATTAGAAAATCCTCGCTTGGGCAAGCGGCGGAAAAAGGGCATTTGACCGCCCTCAAACCCTAATTTGTGTCGACCACCAGAACTATGTTGACCTTGTCCCTTATGACCCTTGGTCGAGGTTTTTCCCATTCCGGAACCGCGCCCACGACCAACTCGCTTGCGCTCCGCACGGGCTTCTCCCCATGTTTTGACAGTTTTCAGATTCATGAAAGCGTTACCCCTCGCAGACTCTCGACCTTATCTTTGGTGCGAAGTCCAACCAAAGCCAACATCGTGGCTTGAACCAAATTGAGCGGATTCGTGGAACCGTAAGCTTTGGTCAAAATGTCTCGCACTCCGGCAAGCTCTACCATGGCACGAACCGTCGCTCCGGCAATAATTCCAGTACCAGGCGCTGCTGGAACCAAAATCACGGATGAAGAGCGGTATTCCCCTTTTGACTGATGCGGAATAGTTGTCCCAATGACAGGAACTCGAATCAGAGATTTACGCGCATCTCGAACAGCCTTTTCCACTGCTACTGGAACTTCACGAGCCTTGGCATATCCAAAACCAACCACTCCATTGCGATTTCCTACTACACAAAGTGCAGAAAACGAAAAACGTCTTCCTCCCTTGATTACCTTTGCTGAGCGATTGACGCGAATCACGCTCTCTTCCAAAGCGAGGTTCTGCGCTTCGACCAAATCCACTGTTTGTGCTGCAAAATCCAAGTTCACGATTAAAACTCCAATCCTGCTTTGCGAGCGGCCTCTGCAAGAGCTTTTACTCTTCCATGAAATTTGTACCAACGACGATCAAATGCAACTTTTTGAATTCCCTTCTCTTTTGCTCGACGAGCAATCTCTTCCCCAATCTTCGAGGCGCGATCGGATTTTTTCAGTCCACCGAGTTTCGAAGAAAAATCTTTTTCCAAGCTCGAGCAGGCGACCAAGGTCTTGCCCTGGGCATCGTCAACGATTTGGCAAGAAATGTTTTCTCGAGAGCGATAAACAGCCAATCTTGGCCTTACTCCTCTGCCTAAGAAACCCTTTCTAAGCCGGCGAACCGTTCTCGTCCTTCGTTGTTGTTTAGCTTTTTCGCGATTCAACTCAATTCTCCTTATGAAGAAGCTGCGGCAAAAGCTTTACCCGCCTTGCGCTGGATGACTTCTTTTTCGTACTTCACGCCTTTTCCGTTATAGGGTTCAGGCAAGCGCGAGGCCCGAACTTGTGCGGCAAACTGTCCCACTTTTTGCTTATCGACTCCTTGAATCACAATTTGAGTCGGTTGCGGACAACTCACCTGCAAACCGGTTTCGATCTTGAAAACGGCAGGATGGCAATAACCAACCTGTAAACTTAATTCCTGCCCTTGAACCTTGGCATTCCAACCAACACCAACGATTTCGAGTTTCTTTTCAAAACCTTTGGTCACGCCTTGGATCATGTTTACGAGCGAGGCTCGAGTGAGACCGTGATTGGCACGAGTCTGGCGATTGGGATTTGATTGTGTCTCAACCGTCACGTTAGAACCCACAACCTTGAGAGACAACCCGTCATAAAGAGGAAATTCCAATTTGCCTTTGGGGCCTTGAACGGAAATTTTCCCTTGAGCGGAGCCAACCGTCACTCCACTTGGAATCGCTACAATTTTTTTACCAATTCGACTCATGGCTTAATACACCGTACAAAGTAGTTCGCCGCCGATGCTCATGTCCCGACACTTACGGTCCGAGAGAATGCCACGAGGCGTTGAAAGAATCGCAATACCCATTCCGTTGAGAACCTTAGGGATTTCGTCCACGGGACAATAAACACGGCAACCTGGTTTGCTTTCGCGTTCGATTTTGCGAATCACGCGCTCCCCTTCTGTTCCGTATTTCAATTCCACTTGTAAACGTCTTTTAATTCCTTCTCCCAAAATCTCGTAGTTCTTCACAAAACCTTCGTCCTTGAGAACGATGGCTAATCCCACTTTTTCTTTAGAAAGAGGAACGCTGACTTTTTTGCTTCGATTCGCATTCGCGTTTCGAATCACAGTCAAAAAATCCGCAATCGGGTCGGTCATAGTCATGACATTACCTCTACCAAGAAGCCTTGCGAACGCCGGGGATTTCTCCCTTCAAAGCAAGTCCGCGAAAACAAATTCTGCAAATTTTGAATTTTCGATAATACGCTCGACGACGACCACACAATCGGCAACGGTTATATCGCCGAGTGGAAAACTTCGGTTTATCGAGCGACTTGTTAACAAGACATTTTCTAGCCATGGAATTTATTTCTGAAAGGGCAAGCCCATTTGATCCAGTAGCTCAAAGGCTTGCTCGTCGTTTTTTGAGGAAGTCACAATCGTTACTTGCATTCCTTGAACAAACTCCAAGTTGTCCAACCGGATTTCTGAAAAAACGGATTGTTCACTCAACCCCAAACTGTAATTTCCCCGACCATCCAATTTTTTTGGCAAACCTCGGAAGTCACGAATACGAGGCATTGCTGTACTAATCAATCGATCCAAGAACTCGTACATTCTTTCTCGACGTAGAGTCACCATCACACCGATGGGCATACCCATTCGCAATTTGAAACCTGCAATCGATTTTCGAGCCTTGGTAATCATGGGTTTTTGTCCAGAAATCAAAGCGAGATCTCGAGCGGCGTGTTCTACACGGTTCTTGTTCTCCACTGATTTTCCCAAACCCATATTGACTACGATCTTTTGAATACGAGGTACTGCAAGGTCGTTCTTAATCCCAAACTTCGCCTTTAGCGCAGCATGCACTTCCTGGCGGTATTTGACTTGTAAACGAGGAGGAGGAGCTGCGGGTCCGGAACCCTTTCCTGAATCGGCAATCTGATAGCCGATCCCCTTGTCCTTCTTATCTGATTTTTTTTCCTTCGCTGCTTTTGCCATAAAAAACCTTTAGGCTCCACCCAATGCGTTGGAGCACTTCACGCAAACTCTTACACTTTGCTTCCCTTTGACTTCTCGCTTCGAACGCACGCCTTTTCCGCATCGAGAGCAGAAAGGCAATAAATTCGAAACGGACATCAAAAACTCCCGCTGCACTCTGCCACCTTTTGGATTCTTTTGGCTCTTTCGCAACGTTTTCCAACGGAGATTAATTCCCTCGACAATCGCTTTTCCTGAACCAGTAGCCAGGTTCAGAACCTTGCCCTTTTTTCCAGAATCGTTGCCGGTTTGTACGATCACTAAATCCCCAGTTCGAATATGCATGACTAAACAACCTCCGGCGCCAGAGAAACAATTTTCATGAAATTTTTCTCGCGCAATTCACGCGCAACCGCACCAAAAATGCGAGTGCCCTTGGGATTGTTATCCGCATCGAGCAAAACCACTGCGTTGCGATCGAAACGTACATAGGATCCGTCATCACGGCGAATGTGGTTTTTTGTTCGAACCACAACGCCTTTGACAACTTGACCCTTTTTGATTTCTCCACCAGGTAGAGCTTTTTTCACGGACGCGACGACAATGTCTCCAACTCCTGCATAGCGACGCTTCGTGCCACCAAGCACCTTGATGCACATGACCTGCTTCGCGCCGGTATTGTCCGCCACGTCGAGCCAACTATACATCTGGATCATGAAAGAGCTCCCTCCTTCAAACTTTCCAAAACTTTCTCAGGAGCTAGACGGCCCGCCCCAGAGTGTTGAGACTTTCGAACAATGCGCAGCAAGCGCCATCGCTTCGTTCGAGAGAGAGGGCGAGTCGAGACCAATTCGACAAAATCCCCTACAGTTGCTTCTTTCTTCTCGTCGTGGGCATAAAGCTTGGTGAAACGACGCACGTATTTTTTGTAACGTGGATGCTTGACGAGCCGTTCTGCGTTAACCGTGATGGTTTTGTCCATCTTGTTAGAAATCACCGTTCCACTAACGCGTCGACGCTCGTTGCGCTCTAATTCTGTTGATTTTGCGACTGGACTCACTTGGACTTCACTCCTTCTGCTTTCTTAGGCTGTTTCGCGCGCTCGCTAATCACTGTTTGGATTTGAGCGATATGTTTGCGAATCTGCCCGATTCGCGAGGGATTGCTATTGCCCTCGGCGGCGGACTTCCAACGCAAATCGAAAAGCTCTTTGCGCAAGTTCTCTTCTTCGAAGCGAAGCTCCGAATCATCCTTGCCGCGTAGTTCTTTTGCCTTAACCCTTGCCATAAATCTAAATCCTTATGCGTGCTTTCGCTTGACGAGCTTCACTCGAACAGGAAGCTTGTGCGCCACACGGTTGAGTGCGACTCGCGCAGAGTCTTCATTCACACCGCCAATTTCAAAAAGTATGGTTCCCGGTTTCACTGTCGCTGCGTAGTATTCCGGTTCACCCTTTCCAGTACCCATTCGAACTTCAGCAGGCTTCGCGCTCACGGGCTTATGTGGGAAAATACGAATCCAAATCTTCGCTTCCGGCATGATGCGCTGAGCAGCAACACGGCCCGCTTCAATTTGTCTTCCCGAAATCCAGGCCCAACCCAAAGATTGCAATCCAAAATCACCAAAGGAAACGCGATTTCCTCGCGTTGCGACACCTTTGACTCTTCCACGATGGGCTTTGCGAAACTTAACGCGACTAGGCATTAGCGCCATCGTTCACCTCCTGAATCAAACGCGGACGAATGGCCTTCTCGACCTTGAAGATATCCCCTTTGTAAATCCATACCTTGACGCCGATGACGCCATAGGTGGTCTTCGCGATCGCCGTTCCAAAGTCGACATCCGCTCGCAAAGTCGAGAGAGGAATTCGTCCTTCTCTCATTTTTTCAATACGAGCCATTTCGGCTCCACCCAGTCGACCCGAGACAACAATCTTGACCCCCTTCGACCCCGCCTGCATGGTTGCTTGAATTGCTTTCTTCATCGTGCGGCGGAAGGAAGCGCGCTTCTCGAGTTGCTCTGCGATCGACTCTGCAACCAAAGTCGATTCCAACTCAGGGCGTTTGATTTCTCGAATGTGTAAATGCGTAGTCTTTCTGACAATGGCTTCGAGAGACTCTTTGAGTTTGTCGACGCGAATTCCCTTTCGACCGACGAGTAAACCAGGACGTGCCGTGTAAATAATCACGTTGACGGCTTCTCCAGTTCGTTCGATTTCAATTTTTGGAATTCCAGCAGAAAAGTATTCTTTTTTAATGTGAGCTCGAATTTGGAAATCTTCTAGCAGCAAGTTTCCAAAGTTTTTGCTCGTGGCAAACCAGCGAGAACGCCACGGCTGATGCACGGCAATTCGAAATCCAAGAGGATGTGTTTTCTGACCCATTTTAGGATTTGCCCTTCTTCGTACTGACCTTCTTTGCCTTTGTTTCGGAGTTCTTGTTGGCTCCCTCTGGAGCTTTCTCGGTGGATTTTGTAGTTACCGTCTTTTTCCCTTTTACTTCCTTGCTTACTTTTTCAGGAGATAGAACAGCTTCTACACCTCTTTCAGAAAGAACTAAGTGGATATGAGAAGTGCGTCGGCGAACCGGCAACGCACGACCCATTGGTCCTGTTAAAAAGCGTGCTGGAAGAATCGGCCCACCATCGACTCGAGCTTCGGCAATAAAAAGTTTATTTACATTAATTCCAGGCGCCTGCGAAGCATTCGCCACAGCGGAATCCAAAAGCTTCTTTACATGGAAAGTTGCATGCTTTCTGGTGAAAGCCAGAATCTCAAATGCCCTGTTAACATCCTGACCTCGAACGAGATCGATGACATAGCGAGCTTTCCGCGGGGGAATGGCTGCATGACGATGAACAACGCGGAATTGCATGATTATTCCTTCCCTCGAGCAGGAGCTGCAGCCGCCGCACCTTCTCCAGGAGTTTCGAGTTTTCTACTCGTATGACCTCGGAAAACTCGAGTGGGAGCAAACTCACCTAACTTGTGTCCAACCATATCTTCGGTCACATAGACCTTCATGTGTTGACGTCCGTTGTGCACTAAAAAAGAAATTCCTACAAAATCAGGAATGATCGTGCAGTCTCTCGCCCAAGTTTTAATGCCATCTCGAGCGCTCTTACCTTGCTTTTGCACTCGCTCAAGCAATCTGGGGTCGACATAAGGTCCCTTTTTTACACTTCGCGTCACGGTCTACCTTGCCCTTCGTCGAATGATGAATTTGTTACTTGGGTGATTTGGCTTACGAGTCTTTCCACCCTTGGAAAGCACTCCAGTCGCAGATACTGGTGCACGACCCGTACCCGCACGCCCCTCACCACCACCATGGGGATGCGAAACAGGGTTCTTCGCGCTTCCACGAACGTGGGGTCTCCAACCACGATGTCGGTTTCTACCCGCTTTACCAACGCAAATATTGATGTGGTCTACATTGCTGACTTGTCCGATGGTCGCTCGGCAATTCACGTGAACTCGGCGAATTTCACCGGAAGAAAGATTGATTACGGCATAGTCGCCTTCACGAGCTGCAAACTGAGCAACAACTCCAGCGCTGCGAGCTAATTGACCACCCTTGCCCGCATGCATCTCAACATTATGAACTTCCAATCCAAGCGGGATTGAAACCAGTGGCATGCAATTACCAACCTTAGGCTCAACAGACTTTCCAGAAACAACCTTGTCTCCGACAGAAAGCCCCTTTGGCGCCAAAATGTAACGCTTTTCTCCATCCGCATAATGAAGCAGAGCAATGCGCCCAGATCGATTTGGATCATATTCAATCGAAGCAACTGTGGCTGGAACTTCGTCTTTGTCCCGGCGAAAATCGATCTGCCGGTACATTTTTCGCGCTCCACCTCCACGGTGTTGCGCAGTCAATCGGCCTAAGTTGTTTCGACCACCACTACGAGCGTGTCGGGTAACTAAGGACTTTTCCGGCTTTTTGCGCGTAATTTCTTCAAAATCGAGAACGGTACCGAACCGTCGTCCCGCAGATGTTGGTTTATAACTTTTAATACCCATGTAGATAACTTATTGAACGCGAATCGTGTCGCCCGCTTTGAGCTTCACAACCGCCTTCTTCCAGTTTGATTCTTGCCAGAAATTCTGCCCACGCTTGGTCATCCGGCGTCGAACGCGACCTTTTCGATTGAGCGTATTGACCGACAGTACCTTCACTCCAAAGAGCTGCTCGATTGCCTGACGGATTTCAATTTTGTTTGATTTTCCATCGACCCAAAAGTGATAGGCGTTGTTTTTTTCTTGGTCCTCAGTACTTCTTTCCGTAACTCGAGGCAGGCGGACGACCTGTTGCGCTTTTGTCATATTGGTCATGAGCGGCCTCCCTTCATAGTGCCAGGCTTCGTTGTTGTTTTCTTTGTTTTTGCCGTAGCAACTTTCTTTGCTGGCACCTTCTTTTGGACCTTCTCTTTTACAGCAACAGAATTCGCTTCCGACTTTTCGCCACCAGCGACTCTCGTCTGCAAGGCCTGCAAGGCAGGTTCTGTCACGAGCAAGTGACGGTACATACAAACATCAAAAGCATTGAGAACACTCGCCGCGGTAACCTTGACCCTGGGGAAATTTCGGAACGACTTCCAAATCACTTCGTTCCAATCCTCCAAAACGACGCAAGAAGAACCCGCAGGCGTAAGGCTATTCAATAAAGCTCGCGCTTGCTTCGCAGAAGGTTTTTCCAGTTTGAGATTTCTGAGAAGACTGACTTCCCCATCACGGAATTTTCCGAGCAAGGCAGAACGAAGCGCAGTCTTCAAAGCCTTTCGAGGAATCGCCCAACCAAAATCACGAGGGGTTGGCCCAAACACCGTTCCACCACCGCGCCAGTGTGGAGCTCTCTTCGAGCCTTGTCGCGCATTTCCAGTGTGCTTTTGCTTGTAGAGCTTCTTGGTAGAACCAGCAACTTCGTTACGCTCCTTGGTGTCGGCGTTACCTTGTCGCAAATTGGCTTCATACATCAAGACCGCTTCGCGCAAAGTCTTTCCGAGCAACTTTTCTCCAAAGACGCTCTCTTCGAATTGCTGCTTCGAGCTCTTCCCAGTGCTGGCGTCTAATACTTGAATCTCAGCCATGACTATTTCTTCTTCTTATCGCCGCCGGCAGCAGGTTTAGCTGCTTTCTGAGCCTTCGAGACCAGAGCTGGCTTGGCGACCTTCTTAGCTCCCGTCTTAGCCTTTCGGACCACGACCAAACTTCCATTCATCCCAGGAACAGGACCCTTCACGAAGATCAAATTCTTCTCTGGAATGATTTTCACAACTTCCAAATTCTTCTGTGTGTTCTTCTTGTCTCCCAAATGCGTCGCCATTCTCAAACCAGGCAACACGCGAGACAAACCAGTACCCGAACTTACCGTTCCAGGTTGGCGAACGTTCATTGAACCGTGAGTGTCAGGTCCACGATTGAAGTGATGCGCGCGAATCGTTCCCTGAAAACCCTTTCCCTTACTTTTCCCGATAATGTCAACAATGTCTCCCTTTTCGAAAACACCGACAGCAATTGAATCTCCAAGCTTTGCCGGGCTCTCTCCAACAAATCGGATTTCTCGCAAGTGTCGCTTCGGCGCGAGACCGCGTTTCGCAAAATGCCCAACTCCTGCCTTACCAAGTCGCTTTTCGCGAATGTCTTCGTAGCCAATCTGCACGGCGGTATAACCATCCGCCTCCATGCTCTTGACTTGCGTGACGATGCAAGGTCCCGCCTCAATTACAGTCACAGGCTGCACTTCTCCGCTCTCTTCGAAGAACTGTGTCATCCCGCGCTTTCTACCCAATATGAATTTCACGTCTTGTCCTACCGATCTGTGTGTTTCGATGAAAACTACGCCTTGATCCGGATATCCACTCCCGCCGGCATGTTGAGCTTGCTGAGAGAATCCACCGTCTTTGCAGTCGACTCTGAAATATACAACAGTCTTTTGTGTGTTCTGATTTCAAACTGCTCGCGCGACTTCTTATCCACGTGCGGCGAACGCAGCACAGTGTAACGTTCAATTCGTGTTGGCAGCGGAATCGGGCCGGCAACTTTTGCGCCGGTTCTTTTGGCGGCTTCGACAATATCGGCAGCGGATTGATCCAGTGCCTCGTGATCGTAAGCTTCCATTCGTATTTGAATTTTCTCTTGCATAGCTCCTCAAATGTTCCTTCCAAAAATGCGCCGATGGAACACCACCGCGGCAAAATTTCTATGGAAGGCCACTTCCAGGTACCATCTCTGGAGATGAAAGGGGGACAAATTTAGCAAAGCAGTGGAATAGGGTCAAGGTATTGATCTAGCAATTTTTATTCCATTCAGGGGAGGTTTGGCCGATCGGTTACTTTGTTTTGAACCTTAACTACTGGATTTACGTTCTACTAACGATTCTTCTTATACGTTCTAATGCCTGAAACACCAAATCTAGATTCTGTTGTAGAAAACTATGGCTCAAGGCTGCTCCGTTTCTTTCTTAGCCTGGGTGCGGACCTACGAACTGCCGAAGATTGCACTCAAGAGGTGTTTTTACGCTGGATGAAGCATCAAGAACGCTATCAGGAGCGTGGTCAGCTCAAGGCCTATCTCTTTCAGATCGCCTACCGGCTCTGGATTGACAAGCAAAGGCAGAAAAAACAGGACTCGCTAGCCGATCCTTTCCTCGAAGGTCTATTTGAATCGATGCCGGAACGGATTGATTCACCCTTTGAAAGCCTTCTTCGGAAAGAGTCGGAACATCGGCTCAAAGCCATGTTGCAAATTCTCTCTGAGGAACAGCGCGTTGTTTTTGAGTTGGGCGTTCTGGAAGAGATTCGTTACAAAGAAATTTCAGAGATCCTAAAAATCCCTGTTGGAACTGTTAAGTCGCGCATGTTTGCGGCTGTTCAAAAATTAAGACAATCTCTCAATGAGGAGGCTTTTTACTCATGAGAGCTTGCTATCCAGAAGACATTCTCCATGAGATTCAAGGCGAACTTGAAGGGTCTCAACGACGACGCTTACTTGAGCATTTGATGCAATGCCACGTCTGTCGCGAAGAAAAAGCCTCTACAGAAGAATTTTTCTTTCGAGTTCGGCAGGCAAGCGAAAAAACAAAGTTAAATCGTTCCGTCGCACGGATTGCTAAGAATCTTTCTCAGCAAGTGCAGTTTCAAAGACAAAACAAATGGCTTAGTGTTGGCATGTCAACCATCGCCGCACTAATGCTCGCCACGTTTGGCTGGCGAATTTGGATGCCTGTACAAATCGATGGCAATGAAGACATGGCTTTATTGCAACTTCGAAAAATTCAGGACAACAACGGCTCTTGGGCTGGCTCTGTAGGTCCAACTGCTATGGCGACTTTAGCTTTGTTAGAAAATGGCGGCGCACAGGATTCGAGTGCGGATCAAAATCGCGTTCGTAATGCGATTCACTTTCTAACACGCGAAAGTAAAGCAGATCCAATCGATGAAATTTTGCGTTGCCTTGTCTTGCTGAGAGAACGAGAACATCTATCGAGCTCCCCCACCCCTCAATTGCAAATGGCTTTCGATCACGCGATTCGTAAGGCTTCTTCTTTGCGCGATCCTAGAGTTGCCAGCTTGTTGGCAGATTTGGTTCAAAAAGCAAGAAATGCTTCCTTGCAAACGGACAGCGGAGAGAGGCTCTTGGGACGATGGGCTACTGAGTTTGGAGCAAGCTCTCTGCAATCGAATCCTTGGGCATCCATTGCAACTTACTTCCAAGAACGAAACCACATCGCAATGACTTCGGAACCCGTGCGTTTAGCACTTACATCCTTAGGACATTTCTAGAAACTTCCAAATTCTCTGAATCGTTCTCGATTTTTCTCTAGGAATTGTGATTTCCAATAATAGTGATCGAGTAAGGAAGGATCGGGCTGTCCCAAAACAAGCAAAGCAATAAATAATGCCTCTACACTGGAAAGCCCACTCGAAGGATCCTGAAACACTTTTGACTTGCGGGGATAAGCGGTTTGAAAGCCAGAGGGAATCGAGCGAGTCAGATAATTTCCCTGTAACACAGCTTGGAGTTCAGGAAGATGTCTCCAGGAGGAGTCTAAAACCAAAAGAGTTTTGCCCTGATCTTCTTTGGATAGAGTTGGTCCATCGGGATTAAGCAATAAATACCCTTCCACCGGAAAGGGTTGATTGCGAACAAAAGAGTGAAATTCGATTCCCGGTCTTCCCTTTAAAGGAATCAGCGAACATTTCTGTATCGATTCCCGGGAGTCTCGAAGTATGACGACTGATTTACCAGGCAAAATGACTGAAGGCCTTATTGGCTTCGGCCATCTTGTGGACATTGTCCCGCTGGGTAATCGAAGCGCCGACTCCGTTATAGGCATCAACGAATTCTTCAGAAAGGCGAACGGACATTGGTTTGCCGCTCTTCTTTCGCGCATTCTCGACAATCCAACGAATGGCCAAAGACTGTTGACGATGGCGGGGAACTTCGCGTGGCACTTGATAAGTCGCACCACCCACTCGGCGGCTACGAACTTCCAATTGAGGTTTCACCTTATCCACGGCCTGGGTCATGATTTCCAAACCTTCGACTCCAGCAATCTTCTTCTTCGCCAGTTCCAACGCATCATAGAAAATGGACTGCGCCGTGGTTTTCTTTCCGCTCAGCATGATCTTGTTGATCATTTTGCTCGCGAGCTTGGAATGAAAATGTGGATCAGGACTAAGAAAAACTTCGGTTGATTGGTAATTTCTAGGCATAGCTATTTAGGTCTCTTCGCTCCGTACTTCGAGCGGCCTTGTTTACGATCTTCAACACCAGCCGTATCCAAAGTGCCGCGCAATACGTGATAGCGCACACCAGGGAGATCACGAACACGGCCTCCACGAATCAAAACAATCGAGTGTTCCTGCAGATTGTGCCCTTCGCCAGGAATATAGGCCGTAATTTCTTTTCCATTCGAAAGCCGGACTCTTGCGATTTTACGCAAAGCGGAGTTTGGCTTCTTCGGAGTCATCGTCTTCACAATCAAACAAACCCCACGCTTTTGCGGACAGGAATCTAGCACCGGAGATTTTGTTCTCCGTCTCTGCACCCGTCTTGGGCTTCGAATCAACTGATTAATCGTTGGCATGTATTTCTCTCTAAAAGGCGAAGTAGTGTAACCATTTTCAAAAATCCGTCAATTCACCACCATTACGCCGCAGAACCGCCCCCCGCTACTGCGGAAGCCGTTTCTTGCATAGGAATTTCCTTTTCCTCTGCAGAAGGCGCTGCGCTGGTGAAATCGATATTCTTCTTCACACGTGTTTTGAAATGTGTTCGGAATCCAGCTCCAGTCGGAACGAGATGTCCCAAAATCACATTCTCTTTCAAACCTACGAGCTCGTCGCGACGTCCAGCAATCGCTGCTTCCGTAAGCACCTTGGTCGTTTCCTGGAAGGATGCTGCAGAGATGAAAGACTCGGATTGCAACGAAGCCTTGGTGATTCCCAAGAGCAAAGTCTTTCCAATCGCAGCCTTTTTCTTTTCCTTGCGCAGTTTTTCGTTTTCCTTGCGGAAACGGAATTTGTCAACTACGGCGCCAGGAAGGAAATCGGAATCTCCAGGCTCGTCGATCTGAATCTTTCTCATCATTTGACCGACGATGATCTCAACATGTTTGTCATCAATCTGCACGTTTTGCGATCGGTAGACGGTTTGAATTTCTCGCAAGAGATAGTTCTGAATCGCTTCTTCACCACTGATACGCAAGATATCGTGCGGAACAAGAGGTCCGTCAACCAACGGTTCACCCGCCCGGACTCGGTCCCCTTTGTGCACACGCAAGTGTTTACCGTGTGGGACAAGATGTTCTTTCTCCACACCGGATTCAGGATCCTTGACCATAATCGTTCTCTTGCCGCGGCGTTTTTCACCTAGCTCGACAAGACCATCGATTTCTGACATGACGGAAGGGTCCTTGGGTTTACGCGCTTCAAACAACTCGGTGACTCGAGGCAAACCACCCGTGATGTCCTGGGTACCAGAAATTTCACGCGGCGTTTTTGCGAGCAATTCACCAGCAACCACCTTGGCGCCATTCTCAACTTCGATATAGGCTTTTTCAGGAAGAGGATAAAGCGCGATCGGATTGCCTTGGTCATCTTCGACAACGACTTGCGGGTGCAAATCGCCCTTGTGTTCGATAATGACCTTACGAGAAACACCACCAGCTTCTTTCTCGATTTTCATGGTCTTGCCATCGAGGATTTCCTCGTAGCGAACCACTCCCTCTTTCTCCGCAAGAATCGGCACATGGTGCGGATCCCAAGTACAAAGAACTGTTCGATCTTTGACTTCTTGACCTTCCTTTACCTTCACAACGGCACCAGGAGGAATCAAGCTGCGTTCGATTTCGCGTTCCTTCTTGTCGACGAGGAGAATTTCACCATTTCGGTTGAGCACGACATGTTCGCCGGCTCGATTCACGACGACTTTCAGATTTTGGAAACGAACAACACCACTTCTCTTGGTTTTGATTTCAGATTCTTCCACCGCGCGCGAAGCCGTTCCACCGATGTGGAAAGTACGCATGGTCAACTGAGTACCAGGTTCACCAATCGACTGGGCAGCCACGATTCCAACCGCCAAACCTTCTTCGGCAAGCTGTCCACGTGAAAGATCCATTCCATAGCATTTTGCACAAACACCGACTGAAGATTCGCAAGTAAGAGCGCTTCGCACTCGAACTTTTTCATAACCCAAGGCTTCCACTCGCTTCGCGATTTCTTCTGTGACCAAATCGCCTTCGCGCACAATCACTTCATCAGTGACAACATCGGTGATCGTATCGCGAGCGGTTCGACCGCGAATTCCTTGAGCCAAGGAAACTGCAATCTTATCGCCTTTGTAGACAACGCCTTTGGCAATGCCGTTGAGCGTTCCGCAATCCTGTTCGCCAACGATGACATTCTGCGCCACGTCAGCAAGTTTTCTCGTGAGATAACCCGAGTCAGCGGTCTTGAGCGCAGTATCCGCCAAACCTTTACGAGCACCGTGTGTTGAGGAGAAATACTCAAGCACTCGCAATCCTTCGCGGAAGTTTGCTTTGATTGGAGTCTCGATAATTTTTCCTGACGGCTTGGCCATCAAACCACGCATACCTGCCAACTGGCGAATTTGCTCGATCGAACCACGAGCGCCGGACTGAGCCATACAGAAAATCGGATTGATGTAAGGCTTGCCATTGCGAGTGTCGTTCTTGAGCTGAATCATCATGTCTTCGCCGACTCGCTCACGAGCATGTGTCCAGAGGTCGACGACTTTCAGATAACGCTCACCGTCGGTGATGATACCTTTGCGGAACAAGGACTCGATTTTTTCCACGGCCTCTTCCGCCTTAGAAAGAATGGCTGTTTTGGTCGGCGGGATTTTCATATCGTCCTTACAGAACGAAAGACCCGCTCGCGTTGCAGCCTTGAATCCCAAGTCCTTGAGATCATCGAGGAGATTCAGAGTGGCCAAATCGCCTAAGCGCTGATGACAATCGGCAATCAAAGCCTGAATCGATTTTTTATCGAGTTC
>CAZMYG010000034.1:0-1146 GCA_964570465.1 uncultured Planctomycetales bacterium | reverse complement strand
TTTCCTTCGCCTTTGCAACCCGGAACAGAAATCGTGAGGTAATAGCAACCGAGCACGATGTCTTGAGAAGGCGCAATGATTGGGCCTCCATGCGCAGGAGAAAAAATGTTGTTTGAAGAAAGCATCAAGGTCGAAGCTTCAATCTGCGCTTCGTAGCTCAATGGCAAGTGAACTGCCATCTGGTCACCGTCGAAGTCCGCATTGAAACCAGCGCAAACCAAAGGATGAATACGAATGGAATTTCCTTCGATTAACACAGGTTCAAAAGCTTGAATACCCATACGGTGCAAGGTTGGAGCGCGGTTGAGCAACACCGGGTGATCCTTGATCACCTCATCGAGAATATCCCAAACTTCTTCATCGCGACGTTCGAGCATTTTCTTCGCAGACTTAATCGTGTCGGCGAGACCGAGCTCTTTTAAGCGGCGAATGATGAAAGGTTGGAACAATTCCAAAGCGATGGTCTTGGGCAAACCGCATTGATGCAGTTTGAGATCAGGACCCACCACAATCACGGAACGCGCAGAGTAGTCGACACGTTTACCGAGCAAGTTTTCGCGGAAACGACCTTGCTTACCCTTGATCATATCGGTCAAGGATTTCAGAGGTCGGTTGCTAGAACCCAACACGGGTCGGCGGCAACGGCCATTGTCAAAGAGTGCATCGACAGCCTGTTGCAACATTCGCTTTTCATTGCGGATGATGACTTCAGGCGCATTGAGGTCGAGCAGTTTCTTAAGACGGTTGTTTCGATTAATCAAACGACGATAGAGATCATTCAAGTCGCTGGTCGCAAAGTTTCCAGAATCCAAAAGAACGAGTGGACGCAGATCGGGTGGAATTACGGGAATGACATCCAAACCCATCCACTCTGCTCGATTCTTGCTGTTATCCAGCATCTCAACCGTCTTGAGTCGCTTGATAATATCTTTTTGTCTTTGCTTGCTCTTCGTAGTCTTCAGCTCCTCGCGCAATTCTTGAGAAGTTTTCTTAAGATCGAGACGTTTGAGCAATTTTTTTACAGAATCGGCACCCATATCGGCTTCAAAACTGGCACCGTATTTCTGCCGTGCTTGACGGTATTCATCTTCCGTCAATAACTGAGTTTTCTTCAGAGGGGTATCACCTGGCTCCACCACTGTGTAG
>CAZMYG010000033.1:0-19534 GCA_964570465.1 uncultured Planctomycetales bacterium | reverse complement strand
AGCAGCCGCCAGAGAGAAGTTTGAAAATCTTCGAGTGGTTTTCGATTCGACACGAGCCTTTTTTCGGCTCAATGGGTGTTGTGGGTTGAGGGACACTCGTTATATTGTCGGATTCTCTAGGTCCACGCCCATTTCTAATGCAAGTTCCCGTCCACGTTGTAGATTTGCGATTACCGTTGAATGCGAAACTGCTAAAAGTTTTGCCGTTTCCGTGACGGTATGTCCCAAAGAATCCACCATCCAAACGCTCATAAGCGCCCGCCCGCGGCACTGCATCGCCCGCTTTTCAGGTCCAATGATTTCATCTCGCCTTAGCTGAAGAATTTGGCAAACGCGCTCTAGCACTCGTTCCGCATTCCATCCCTCACGACGCAAACGGCTGCGCTGGTCCTCTCTCTGTTGGCAAGCGAGGAATACATTTTCTACAGCTGAGGAATTTCCGCAGATTCTCTGCGCCGTGTCCCCTTTACTTTGTCCCACAACGGAAATCCCTTCTTGTATCCAGGATCCCTGACGGCCTCGAACAAGTCGGCACTCTTCAGCATTCCCGTCCTTTTCAATCAGACTATTTGCAACAAACTCGCGATAGTTTTCCCGCAGCGGAACAGATCCCGCGAATTCTGAAAAATGCCCCAGCGTTTCCTCGACGGATTGCCAGGAACAAACAATATTGCCCATTAACGCGGCATGTCCCGACCAAACATAGGAATCGAGCTCCTCCATGTTATGAACGATCTTCGCCTCCAAAGGATTGCGGTGGATGTAACGAAGCGCCGCCAAGAAGTACTCCTCCGTCTCGCAGAGTTTGGAATAGAAACGATTTTGAAAAAGCCGGCCGGCGCGTTTGTGTCGCTGGTTGAAATACACCGCGTAGCTTGTCTGAAGGGAATGCAGCACCCAGCTGATCGGTTTTTCCCCGGTGCGCAGCAGAAGGTGAAAATGATTTGGCATCAACGCCCAGGCAAAACAGTTTGTTTTTGTCTTTTCCAAGCCCTTCTGAAGCACTTTTAAGAATTGAGAACGATCGCGATCGTCGAGAAAAACGGCACGCCGTTCCATGCCACGGTTGGTCACGTGGTGTATAGCTCCTGGGTAGTCGATGCGAGCATTGCGAGGCATTGCAGAAGAAGAGACGGAGAAAAGGGAATTCGTAACGGAGTTTTTAGAAATGAAGGGAATGTGATGATTTCTACCTATGAGAGCTAGTACCCAAGTTTCCTTTGAAGCAGTCTGTTGCCGCGGTAGTGTGCTGCGTTTTGGTCATGAGCATTGATAACGAGCGGCAACTTTTTCCTGAGAATCCGACAATATAACGAGTGTCCCTCTTGGTTCCACCGAACGCGGAAGAAAGAGGGGAGAGCTTGCGAACTTCTCTCACTTGAATGCGATGACATCCAAGTTGAAAATCGAGCTACGAGCTTGTGATTTACGTCTTGTTACAGAATTTGTGCCGTTACAAGACAAACATTGAATTTGGTTTACAGAGAATCGAGCTGTTTGAGGGAACGTCCCTAGTCTCAGTTAACAAGTTATTGAGGGTTCATCAATTCGAGAGGAATCGAAGAATCGCAGAATGGCACCATTTCTTGTTAGTTCTTTACTTGTATTCTCACGGCTGCAAACCAGTGCTGATGACGCTGATCGCCGTCGAGCCGGAAGACCCCACGATCAGCTTGTCGCCGTAAGGGGCAAGTACTGGTGCGTATCCATCTAAACTGAATTCACTCACAAAATAAGGCTCGTTCAGTCGCGTTATGTCAATTTTCCGAATCCCGTAGGCGTAGGTTGCGAACGCGTTGTTCCCCACAATAGCGACCCCACGATAGACGGTAAGATTGTCTCCAACGCGCCCCTTGAACTGCGGTTGGAACGGCGATTGAGAAAGATCGAAGAACGCAATTGTGCCCGTAGAATACGACAGGTTGTATTCGTTTTCGGCGACGGCAAGCACATTCCCCGAAACTGCTATGTTGCGCGCTCGTCGCTGCACTTCGACCTGGCCGACAACAGCCGGATGTACCGGGTCGCTGATGTCGAGCACTTTAATTCGCGGGGGATTGGACGGCCCAGCACTTGTTCCGCCTGTTCCCACATAGACTAAGTTACCGACAACCTTCATGTCACCAAGGGCATTGCCAACGTCGCTGAAAGGCTCTAACAGGACGGGGGATAACGGATTCGACAAATCGACGATTTGAATACCTAAAGTACCGCAACCAACGTACAAGTAGTGTGGGGGAACGAGCGCCAACTTAAAAATTGTCGGGCAGGCGCTTCCAAGATTAATATCGTATCCGTCTACCGTTCCCAAATTCGCTGGATCCGTCGCGTCAAACAAATACACACCCGCGCCTAGGGAAGAAACGGCCACCAGCGAAGGCGACACCGCGAAATCGTAGGCACCAGAACTCGGCACATTGATGTCGTCGAGCGCGGCGGGGCCGCCTGGAGCAGCCAACGCCACGGTGCGAATGGAGCCCGGATTAATGCCAATTGCCCACGCAGTGTCATTAAGAATTGCGATACCAGCACTTGTTCCAGTTCCGCCGGGAATGGTATTGAGCAGTTGCATCCCCGCCGCCACGTGGATGGTCTTGGTGACAGAATTTGTAAGAGTCCAGTTAGCATTAGAAACGGTGAGCGTCACGTTGCGAGGGCCCGCTGTATTAAAAACATGCACGACACTCACTCCTGAAGCGCCATCTCCGGGCCCAAAGTTAAAACTCCTGGAAGCGATGGGCCCTGTTGAAGGAGAAGAGTCAAACTTCAAACGCAAACCTAGCTCGACGGGATTGTTTGCATTGAGTGGCACAATTTCTTCCCAGGTCTCTGCACCAGTTTGGGAATCGACATGTGTGAGCTTGTACACTTTGAAATCGGCTTGTAGCCCTTGATTGGGATTGGTGATATTGACGGAAATTGTTTTCGTCGCCGTTGCTCCGCAATTATCCGTCACCGTGAGAATCACGTTGAAGCTTCCCGCACTCGCGTAGGCGTGCGAAGCGTTTGCTCCACTTCCGTTTGATCCATCACCAAAGTTCCACGCATAAGAAGTGATAGAGCCATTGGGATCTGAAGATCCCGCCGCAGAAAACGAAATTGCTTGGTTGATGTTGGCATTCGCTGGATTCGCGCTCGCTTGTGCGATTGGGGGTTGATTTCCCGCACAGGGATCAGGATTCGAAATTACAATCGTTCGTGTCATCGATCCTTGAGCACCACAAGAGTCGGTCAGAGTTAATGTGACTGTTTTGTTTCCCGCACTCGCATAGCTGTGAGAGACATTGACTCCGTTTCCACTCTGTCCGTCTCCAAAGTTCCACGAGTAAGACTGAATCGTGCCTGTACTGTCACTCGAGCTCAGTCCCGAGAAATTGAGCGATTGATTCACGAGTCCTGAAGAAGGCGAAGTGATGATGGCATTGGGTGGAGTATTCCCCGTGCAAGGATTGGGATTCAAAATGTTCACGATCACGGTATCCGCTGCCGACATCGCCCCACAGCTATCTTTCACCCAAAGACGCACGGAATAGTTACCTGTATTCGCAAAGGCGTGAGAGACGCCGGCACTTGTTTGCCAGCCGGTATATTGCCCATCGCCAAAGTTCCACCAGTAGTGAGAGAGATTGTTTTGTGCGTCAGCTGAGGCGTAGCCCGTCAAGAGGAGAGGGACATTGGGATTCCCCGCGCGATCAGGACCTGCGTTGGCGATGGGAGCGGTATTACCCGCACAGGGATTCGCGGGCGCTTGGGTGATTGTGAGGATCGCTGTATCCGCAGCGGACATCGCACCACAATTGTCTTTGACCCAAAGACGCACGGAAAAAGTACCGGCACTGGCGAAGCTGTGCGAAGCGAGTGGGCTCGATTGCCAACTCGCGAACGAGCCATCGCCGAAGTTAAACCAGTAAGAAGTGATCGTGCCGTCGGAGTCCGTCCCCGCACCTGTAAAGTTGATCGCGACGCCAATATTGCCACTGCGATCGGGACCAGCGTTAGCGACGGGCGCTTGATTGTTCGAACAGTTTTGAGCAAGAAGAGAAGGTGAGAAAAAAGAGAGAGTGCTCGCTACAACAACACAGCAAAATCTCCGTTGCCAATTCATAAAATCATTCCCCTTTTGTCCTAAGAACCCGGAGGACTCAGCCTATATCGAGCACGGAGTCTCGGTTTCTTAACCTAAATCTGTTGTATAGATAGGATTAAAGGCAATTTAGGGACATGGAAAATATAGAAAGTTGCAACGATATGATCTGTAAGGCTTTATGGCCAATTCTTGAGAATCCGACAATATAACGAGTGTCCCTCTATCCCGCCGCTTTGACCAAGGCGTTGAAAAGTTCTAACCCCGCTCCGAGTCCTTGGGTTTTAGGGCGAGTCCATTGGGGGTGGTGATAAGGAAGGGAGTTTCTTTCTGGATGGGGCATGAGTCCTAGTACTCGTCCCGTTGGATCACAAATGCCCGCGATGGCATCGACAGAACCGTTGGGGTTTTGGGGATATTGCTGAGTGGGCTCTGCTTTCTCATCTACATAACGAAAGACAATGAGCTTTTCGTCCTGCAGTTTTTTGAGAGTCGCGGCGTCTTTGGGCAAAAACTTTCCTTCGCCATGGGCTGTGGGCACATCAAAACAAAATCCAGGTGGAAGAAAACTGCAACGGCTTTTCTCGACTTTGAGACGAACCCAACGATCTTCGAAATGACCGGAATCATTATTGGTGAGAGCAAGTTCTTGAACGCCGCGTTGAAAGCCAGGCAGCAGTCCGGTCTTCACCAGCAATTGAAATCCATTGCAGACTCCCAATACAAAGCCGCCACGATCGATGTGTCGATTGAGTTCTTCGAAGAGAAAGAGTTTCGTTTCGACGGCCTGGATTTTTCCCGCAGCCACATCATCGCCATAGGAAAAACCACCGGGGAAAAACACAATGCGATATTTCGCGAGTTCTTTTGGATTTTGATAAATCTCGCGAACATGTCGGTGATCGACTTCAGCACCCGCAGCGCGGAAGGCTTCGATTCCTTCATAATCGCAATTCGTTCCCGCTGTGCGCATCGCGAGGACTTTTACTTTGCCCATGGAAAAGCTCCTTTCCACGCGCTGCGTAAAGAGTCCAGAGAGTCGGAGAGGCATTCTTTGCCGTCGAGTCCTAGAAAGCTGAGCTTGGTCTCTTTCACCGTTTCACCAACCCAAGCGAAGGGCAAATCTTGTAAAGCCTTTTCGACGGCAGAGCGATGTTTCGCATCGACTTCGAGAAGAAAGCGCGAATTGGATTCACCGTAGAGTAGAGAGTTCTCTTTCTTTACAGAAGAATCGCAAGGTACTTGCCGCAAATCGATGCGCGCACCAATGCCGCCAGAAAAAGCCATTTCTGCTGCAGCAACAGCGAGTCCACCTTCAGAAAGATCGTGACAAGCGAGAGCAAATCCCGAGCGAATCACATTCGAAACGGCCTGCAAAATTTTGGGTCCTTGTTTCAAATCGAGATCGGGAACAATTTCTTCTTTTGTTTGCCCAACCAAAAGTAATAACGAACCCGATTGTTTGAAATCGCTACTCACGCATCGCGTGACATCTTCCACAGAAGAAATCGCCGAGATCAACAAGCTCGGGGGAATCACAATGGTTTTTTCACCGACGCGGTATTCATTATTCAGCGAATCTTTTCCGGAGATAAACGGCGTGCCATAGGCGATGGCGACGTCATGACAGGCTTGCGCGGCGAGCACGAGCGAACCGAGATTCTCGGGCTTGTCGCAATTGCCCCAGGAAAAATTATCTAAAATCGCCGTACGTTTCGGATCTCCTCCGACAGCGACCACATTGCGCAGCGCTTCTTCAATCGCGGAAGCAGCCATTTTATAAGGATCGAGTCGGCCATATTCGGGATTCATCCCGCAGCCAATCGCAATGCCGCGTTTGTTTCCGTAAATTGGCGCGACAACCGCAGCATCGGATGGTCCATCTTCGTGAATGCCGGTCAGAGGCTTGATTGCGCTGCCGCCTTGCACCTCGTGATCGTAGAGACGAATAATCCATTCCTTACTCGCGATATTGGGAGAAGAGAGTAGGGCTTTGAGGGAAGGAGTTTTTTTATCCGCCGTTTTTTGCGGTGGAGTGAAACTCGCCTTGCGCGAAACCTTGGGGGTTCCTTCGTGGAGAAATTCCATTTCAAGGTCGCCAACGATTTGTCCGCGATAGCGCAAAATCAAACGATGCGTGTTGGTGAATTTTCCAATCGCCGTTGCTTCGACTTCTTCCGCAGCGAAAGTCGCAAGCGCTTCTGCGAGTTTTTCCGGAGGAACGGATAACACCATGCGTTCTTGCGCTTCACTAATCCAAATTTCGGAGTAACTGAGGCCGGGATATTTCAGAGGCACTTTTTCTAAGTCAACTTCTGCACCGAGTTCCGCAGCCATTTCTCCGACGGCGGAAGAAAGTCCACCCGCGCCACAATCGGTAATCGCCGTGAACAGCTCGCGATCGCGCGCACGCAGCACGCCTTCCATGACTTTTTTCTCGGTGATGGGGTCACCAATCTGCACCGCAGTCGAAGAAACCGTTTCCGATTCTTCATGCAGCTCTACCGAAGAAAAAGTCGCTCCATGAATGCCATCGCGACCCGTGCGACCGCCGACAACCAAAATCACATCGCCTTCTTTGGCCGCTTTAAAACATTTATCTCGAGGCAGAAGTCCCACATTGCCGCAATAGACGAGTGGGTTGCCCACATAGTCGGGATGGAAATAGACCGCGCCATTCACGGTAGGGATGCCCATGCGATTGCCGTAATCGCGCACGCCAGAGACCACACCCTTTAACACGCGTTTGGGGTGTAGAGCTCCCGTCGGCAATTGAGAATCCGGCAAATCCATGGGGCCGACACAAAAAACATCCGTCGAAGCAATCGGTTTCGCGCCAAGTCCGCAGCCCAGCACATCGCGAATCACGCCGCCAATTCCAGTTCCGGCACCGCCGTAAGGTTCGATCGCAGAAGGATGATTGTGAGTTTCGACTTTGAAGCAAACGGCCCACTTTTCATCGAATTCAATGATGCCGGCATTGTCTTGGAACACCGAAATGCACCAAGGCGCGTTGATTGTTTTTGTCGCAGCGAAAACCGTTTCTTTCAGCAGGTTTTGATATTTCTTTCCCTGGAATTCCACAGGACCCGCAAGTGTCTTGTGTTTGCAATGCTCAGACCAAGTTTGTGCGATGGTTTCAAGTTCGGCATCTGTGGGATTTCGATTCTGCTTTTGAAAATAGTCCTTCACCGTTTTCATTTCGATCAAGGAAAGTGAGAGAGTCATCTCGCGACTCAATTTTTCGAGCGCGGCGTCATTACATTCGAGCAAAGGAATTTCCCGGCGAACAAATCGATACTCCGCTACTGCACCTGCAAAGGGCAGAGTAGGCGAGTCGAGAAAAAGATCTTCAACCGTGTCGTTATAGAGAGTCTTTTCTGCAATTTGTTGGAGCCGTGGGGCGGTGAGATTGGTTCGAACTTCAAAAGCTCGGAAAGTCATCACACGTTCGACAGGAATTTTCATTTCTTGTAGCACGCGCTTGACGGAATTTGCGGGCGGATCCATTACTCCGGGTTTGCGCAGAATTTCGAGACGATGAGTACCGTTTTTTGTTGCAGGAGTGGCTTTGCCAGGCGCCAGAATCTGATAGTGATCGACGACAGGATCCGCTAACAACTCGCTTGCGGCGCGCTCGACTTGCTTCGCATCCAGCTCTGAGGAAAGCAAATAGCCTCGCGAAGCGCGTACGGAATCAATGCCTTGGGATTCCATTTCTCGGAGCTGCGCCAAGGCCGTCTCTCCCGCGGAATCCTTGAGATCCTCGCGAGTCCAGACATCGATACGCCAGTAGGGTAGAGACATGTGCGGAGTATACCGAAGCAAGTTCAGGATGTCATTTTTGTGAAAAAGAGGAAAAGTGTTACACTTCTCACACTCGTTTCTTGGCGGTTTTTCTGATTTCAGCAAAGAGGATCCCGATGAAATCTCTCTCCGTCCTTGTCTTGTTGCCGCTGTTTTTCTTCTCGTCGGCCAATGCTCAAAACAATCGAAGCAAACTCGAACTTCAGATTTCGAAAAAAACGGGGCATGCGAGTTTTCTGCGACTCCCCGATGCGAGGACAAGAACTAACTCAGCTTTTTTCACTCAATACGGAAATTTATTCGGTATCAGCGATCCGCAGGCTCAGCTTCGTTTTGAAAAAACCTGGAATGATTCTCTCGGTTTTACTCACACGAAATATCAGCAGATCTATGAAGGAATCGAAGTGTTCTCGGGTGTTTTTAAAATTCATCAGGATTCTTCAGGAGCCATTCGTTCCGCAAACGGACATTTCTATTCCATTCCCGAAAAGCTTTTTTTAGCTCCTTCCCTCACTCAAGAACAAGCGCAAACTTTCGCCCGCGGTCAAATCCTCGAGGGAAATCCGCAAATCGAACACTCTCAATTACTACTCGTGGACCCAGGCTGGTATGGCGATCGACCGACTGGAGTGCGTCTCGCTTATTACCTGATTTTTTCCGACACGGCAGCGATGTTGCGTGAGGCATTTTTTATCGACGCGCATAGCGGCCAAATACTCGACCGCTGGAATATGATTCACAGCGCGAAGTTTCGCCAGATTCACAATGGTGGTGAAACTGCAAATATCCCAGGTCCGATTGCGCGCACAGAAGGACAGGGTCCAGCAGGTGATTTAGAAGTGGATGGAGCCTACGACTACACCGGCGATGTATATGATTTCTACCAACGCGCCTTCGGCCGTGATGGAGCGAACGATGCAGGTTTAAGCGTCATCGCAACCGTACATTCTCAGCCGAATAATCCACCTTGTCCCAATGCGTTTTGGAATGGCAGTCAAATGGTGTTTTGTACGGGGCTCGCAACCGATGATGTGATTGCGCATGAATTCACCCACGGCGTGACTCAATTCAGCGCGGGTTTGGTCTATCAAAATCAGCCGGGTCAATTGAATGAAGCCTACTCCGACATCATGGGAGAGCTCATTGATCTTTTTAATGGTGATACGGCTTTTCCCGGAGCTCCAAGCGGTCCACCATTTTGGCCTGCTCATCCAAGTGGTCCTGGAAACGATACGCCAAATAATTTGCGCGGGGGTGGCTGCAGTGGGAGTCCGGATTTTTTAGAAGGTCGACGCTGGTTGGTGGGTGAAGACAACTCGGGTTTGAATTCTCCCATTCGCGATATGTGGAATCCGCCTTGTCGCAACCATCCCGATCGCGCCAATAGTGAATTACAAACCTGCAATCCGGCCGACAACGGTGGAGTACATAGTGGCAGTGGTGTAGCGAATCACGCCTTCGCCATCATGACGGATGGAAAAACTTTCAACGGCTATACGGTCAATGCAATTGGTCCGATCAAATCCGGTGCGATTTGGTATCGCGCGCTGACGGTCTATCTCAATATCGCTTCGGATTTCCAAGATGCCTACATTGCTATTAATCAAGCTGCCTTGGATTTAGTGGGCAGCGATCCCAATGATCCACGAACGGGTTTGCCCTCGGGAAATCCTATTACCGCTGCAGACGCTGCAGAAGTCGACAAAGCTTTGCTGGCTGTAGAAATGAACACGGATGGTAGTTGTGGATCAGTACCTGCTGTGCTCGATTCCAATCCGCCGCCGGAATGTCCCACCAAAAATATTTTCTACTCCGACGATTTTGAAGGGGGAGTGAATGGCTGGACGGTTTCGAATAGCAATCCGCCCACTCCTTATAACTGGGTGCAACAAGCAGGCCTGCCTTTCGGGAGAATAGGGACGGCTTGGTTTTGTGCAGATCCTTCGATTGGAAATTGCTCGAGCCAAGATGAATCAGGCACTCACACTCTTTTTAGTCCAACGATTGTTTTTCCGGGATCGCTATTCCAGCCCACTTTGTCTTTCACGCACTATCTCGCTGCCGAACCCGGTTGGGACGGAGGCAATCTCAGCATTCGCGTGAACGCGGGCTCCTGGCAATTGATTCCTTCGACTGCATTTTCCTACAACGCCTACAACACCGTGCTCAACGGCCCCGGCTCAGGAAATACAAATCCTCTTGGCGGTCAGGAAGCTTGGAGTGGAGCAGGAGGACAGTGGGGAACTTCTCTTGTGAATTTAGATTCTTTTGTGCAAGGAGGCGACTCGGTGCAATTCCGTTTTGATTTTGGCAAGGACGGTTGCACGGGAGTGGATGGTTGGTATCTCGACGATTTTAAAATTTACAACTGTCCGTGTTCCAACAACGCGGATTGTCAGGATTCCCTTTTCTGTAACGGAGTGGAAATCTGTAATAGCGGTGTTTGTGTGCCGGGCGTGAGTCCTTGTTCCATTGGGGAAATTTGTGACGAGTCCCAAGACTCTTGTGTTGGCGGAGTTGTTTTCTACGAAGATTTTGAAAACGGGAATCTCCAAAGTTGGGACCTCAACGCGCCTGGCAGTACAGCCAGCTCGGGCCTTTGGTTATTTGGAAATCCCAATGGCACTTCTACTGGTGGTGAAGAGGCACAGCCTGAGGATGCTTTCGAAGGATTGGGTTGCGCTTTTACAGGACAGAATTTTGATCTTGGCAATGACGATGTCGACAACGGCGTGACTTATCTACGAACACCCGTTTTGGATTTGGGAAATTACATTCATGCCGAACTCGGCTATCGACGTTGGTTTTTCAATCGTGATCTGGGTGAGGATGGAGGGGATTTCTTTAGTGTGGAGCTTTCTAACAACAATGGAGCGAGCTGGACCACTCTAGAAATTTTGGGAAGCAATGAGAATGACAATCAATGGGCTTTGCAAAATTTCACTCTGGAAAACTTTTTACCGTTGACCAATCAAATGCGAATCCGTTTCGGAGCTAGTGATGGGATTGCCACAGGCAATTTGCTTGAAGCGGCGCTGGACAATGTCCTGGTTCTTGGTGTTCCTGCATGCAACTCTCCCAGTGCCAGCGCCATCGGCAGCCGACATCTATCGATTCAGCCAGCAAGCTCGACTTCTCCTATCGCTATTTCCGTACGCGGAAATCCTTCCGATCCGGATATTTCTTGTGTGGATCTCTATGTGCAAGCGGATGGGAGTCTCGATGTTACAGCCGTGTTTCAAACTTCTGCGGTTTGGGGAACGGTGTTGGTGAAAGGTTCAGAAATCACTCCTCAGAGTTTGTATGAAATTCGAACCGATTGTGGTTCACCAGGCTCTCCAGAACTTTCTCCTGCAGTAACAGCGAGCACGGGGCGTTATGGAGATTTTGACGGGAACAATATTGTGAATTTGGATGACATTCTCGACATGCTTTCCGCGTTCAGTGGATCTTATGCACCGGGGACACAATTCGAAGACTATGACATTGTTCCGTGTACTCCGAATCACATTAT
This sequence comes from uncultured Planctomycetales bacterium, assembly GCA_964570465.1. Lineage (GTDB taxonomy): Bacteria > Planctomycetota > UBA1135 > UBA1135 > CAZMYG01 > CAZMYG01. The sequence goes on along the minus strand of CAZMYG010000033.1, from coordinate 8,129 downwards.
CAATCTCGACGATATTCTCGCGGTGCTCAATGCTTTTGGTGGAGGACAGCTCAATTGTCCTAATCCTTGCCCCTAAGGTTATAATCCCGGCCTCCCATGCCAGAAGAAACATTGCAAACCAGTGGATTGTCGCCGAATAGCAACGGACCCATTTTTGAGCGTCCGATTGCGGAACTCGAGAATCGGGTGAAAGAGTTAGAAGCGCTAGCAAGCTCTACGCGAATGGATTTGTCGGGGGAAATCAAACTGTTACGCGATCGACTCCAGGTGAAACTTCAGGAAACTTATTCTCAATTAACTCCTTGGGAGCGAGTTGCTGTGGCAAGACATCCTGAGCGACCTTCGACTACGAGTTACATTACGCAAATCTGCGATGAGTTTTTTGAATTGCATGGAGACGGTTTCTTTGGCGATGACCGCGCCATCGTGACTGGTTTGGGTCGGATTGGGACTCAACGTTTATTAATTGTGGGCCATCGAAAGGGACAAACTACCCGCGAGCGTATCGCGTGTAATTTTGGCTGCGCTCATCCCGAGGGATATCGCAAGGCTTTGCGCAAAATGAAACTCGCCGAAAAATTAGGCATCCCTATTCTTTGTTTGATCAACACTCCAGGTGCTTATCCAGGAATTGGCGCAGAAGAACGGGGTCAAGCGCGAGCCATTGCCGAGAACATTTACGAGATGTTCGAGATTCGAGTACCGATTGTTTGCGTGGTGATTGGTGAAGGGGGATCAGGTGGAGCGCTAGGAATTGGAGTGGGCGATAAAGTTGCCGTGCTCCAGCATGCCTATTACTCGGTGATTTCTCCTGAAGGTTGCGCCGCCATTCTCTGGAAAAGTGGCGAGAGAGCGCCCGAAGCCGCTTCTGCGTTGAAGCTCACAGCAGAAGATTTAATCGAACTCGGCATTATTGATGAAATCATTCCTGAGCCGTTGGGCGGCGCGCATCGAAATCCTGCTGCCATGATTGCAACGTTTAAAGAAAAACTTCTGGGCTATTTTCAAGAGCTGAGCAAAGTTCCGATTGAGAGTTTGTTGGATCGGCGCTATCAAAAATTCCGCAATGTGGGCATTCCAGGAAACGCTACAAAAACTCGAAGCTGAGGGTTTGCTTCGCAAAACCGTTGCTCTCGATCCGCTGAATTCTTTAAGAGCGCGAGTGGGTGGAAGAGAGACACGTATTTTTTGCTCCAATGATTATCTCGGATTGAATCGCCATCCTGAAGTGATCGCGGCTGCTAGAGAAGCCTTGGAAAAATACGGATCCGGTTCGGTTTCCGCACGGCAAGTTGCAGGCGATCTCCCGCCTCATCGAGAGCTCGAATCCAAGATTGCTCAATTTTTAGGAACAGAATCTGCGCTGCTTTTTTCTTCTGGTTATCTCGCGAATCTTGGAGTGATTCCCTCTTTATTAGGCGAGGGAGATTTTCTTTTTAGCGACTCGCTGAATCACGGCAGCTTGATCGATGCCTGTCGTCTCTCGCGGGCCAAGATTGTGGTTTATCGCCACGGAGATCTAGAGGATTTGGAATCGAAACTGCGTTTGAGAGAGGGTAAGCGCCGTCTGATTGTGAGTGAAACTCTATTCAGTATGGATGGAGATATCGCTCCAATGAAGGGATTGAGCGCACTTGCCAGAGAATACAATTGCGCCGTTTTTTTTGATGAGGCGCACGGTTTGGGAGTGTTAGGAAAAGGCGGGCGAGGTGGCATTGAGTCTGCTGGAATTGAGATGCGAGGTATCGATTGGCGAATGGGAACGGCGAGTAAGTTCTTAGCCTCTCAAGGCGCTTTTGTAGCTGGCAGTCAGGAACAAATCGAAATTCTAAGAAACTTCGCGAGGACATATCTCTTCGATACGGCCTTGGCGCCTAGTTCGGCTGCGGCAGCGACGGCCGCGTTAACTGTTTTGGAAAAACATCCCGAACTTCCGGAACAATTACGGGAAAAATCTCTTTGGTTGCGCCGGCGTCTAGCGACACGATTTCCTATGCTTACAAAGGCAGAGCCCACTCCGATTTTGCCTTTACCCATCGGAGATCCGGCTTTGACTATGCGAGCTTCTCGAGAGCTTTTAGAGAGAGGGGTTTATGTGCAGGGAATTCGACCTCCTACAGTGCCTCAAGGAACGAGTCGTTTGCGTTTGACCGTTTCTGTAGGGCATTCTTTGGAGGATTTAGAATTTGCCGCGCAGCAGCTAGAAACCGTCTTAGCGCCGCTCTTGCCGGTTTGAGGCAAAAGTAGCGTTTCAGCAGCACGTTTGGGAAGATCGGAGAAAGAATCATTAGGAGGCTAAATATGTTTGCTGGCATCGTTTTGTGTTTGTTAAGCAGTTCGCTTTTATCCATTTCCTCTATTCAAGAAAAACCACTCGCTCCTAAGGCAGAGATTCAAGATTCGCAGCTGGAAGCTTGGGTGAAGGATCTAAGCAGTTCTAATTTTGATGAACGCGAGATCGGCGCTTCTCGATTGCTGGATCTTGGCGAACGCGCTCTTCCTTTCTTGGAAAAAGCCGTGAGAGAGTCCAAGGACAGTGAGTTGCGCTGGAATGCGAAGCGGCTGATCCGAGAAATTAGGGAGAAGGGAAATTTTCACTCCGCTCCGAATCACTCCGGCCCAGATATGCGAAAAATCGATGAGATGATGCGACAGATGCGAGAGCAGCAAGAGAGAATGCGCGAAATGATGGATGAGCAATTACGACAGTTGCACGATCCTTTTCTTCATCGCTTTCAAGACTTAGCAGAAGAAGAGAATTGGGGTTTTGATTTTGGAGACTTTGATCGCCGGATTCGCGAACTCGAAGATCAAATGGGGGACATGGGAGAAAGTATGCGCTCCCAGAGTTCTTTCTCCTTCCAACAAGGACCCGATGGAGTGCGACTGGAAGTACAGGAAAATGTAGATGGAAAAGTAGAAACCCAAGTCTACGAGGCGCAAAGCGTTGAGGATTTCAAAGATAAATATCCTGAAATTGCCAAGCGCTATGGAATTGGTGTCGAAAAAGGAAATAGCTTCCGATTCCATTTTCGGGATGGAAATAATCGTGGACGAATGTTTCGCAGCAATCCGGATTTACGCAGAGCGATTGAGAGAGAAGTTCTCGAATCTTCGAAAAATCAGGACAGATTAGGTGTGTATTTCGATGCCGTGGAGCCTTCGCTTCGTACCTTCCTCGACTTAGAGCCTGGAGTTGGTTTCCTTGTGAAAGAAGTGGAGCCCAACAGCCTGGCGCAGCGCATGGGAATTCAAGTGAAGGATGTCTTGATCGAAATTCAGGGACAAGCTATTCGAGGTCCTAAAACCATTCGAGAAACATTGCAAGCCGCAGCAGCAGGTTCAGAAATTTCTGTGAGCTTGATTCGCCCGGGCCAGGGGAAAATGACTCTCAAGGCGAATAAAGAAAAAGCAGTAGAACCAGAAGTGAAGAAGTTGGAGAAAGTAGAAACAGAGAAAAAGTAAGCGATTGCCCTTTACTCTGTCCGAACCCAGTGGGCGCTCAAAATCGAGCGCCCATTTAGTTTTTGACAAAACTCTTGGGCTCGTTCTGGTATCAATAAATCTGCTGGATCCAGAAGTAGTGCTTCTTCTGTTTTGGATGAAGAAGGATCGAGCACTGCGCTTAACGGTTGGATTTCTAGCGGAGCTGATTCCAAAGCCACTTGAATCGATTCCATCGAACAGGCGAGTTGTTCTGGTTCTAAGCTGGAGTTTTGCGAAGGCATTTCACTTTGAGTGAAGAACAAAGCATAGGGGGCCAATTTAGCGGCTTGCACGGCAGCAGCGGAGCCAAGACCTAGAATCGCGTTGAAAAGACCCATCACTCCTTTGAATACCATTCCCAATAATTGAAAGGGCAAAGATAGTAACGAGCATCCTGTGAGTAACCCTAGTGTCACGAGCAGCGCCGCATTTTTTATCTTCATCACTTCGTTCCTTGCGCGTCTTTGGTTTTTTTATCTGAATATTTATTGATCAGGTCATAGGCCTGACGAATCTGAGCAGATTCAAATCCGAGGGAGGTTTTCTTCAGAAACACATCTAGGTCCTCTACAGTGCCTCGAGTATCCGCGAGAGCTTCGCGGCAAAGAGCGCGATTGAAATACTCTTCGGATTTTTCGGGATCTAGTTTGAGCAGTTCGTCGAGCTGTTCGAGGGATTCGGAAAATCGTTCTAGTTTGAACAAGACGCTTGCCGCAAGGCTGCGGCTTGCTACTTCCCGTTTAAGATTGGATTCCACCTTAGAGCGAGCGATTTTTTCCTCTTCTGAAGAAATATCGAGTCGCTTCAATTGGTTTTCCCAGAACGGACGGGAGCGCATGGCCGCGTCGACAAAACGTTTCCCGCAATCGAGACTCTTTTCGTATTCCTGAGAGAGGGCATAGACCTGCTGCAAAGCATCGAGAGGTTCTGTGTTTTTGGGATCGAGCTCTAAGGCTCTTTCAAAACGGTCCGCAGCGTCTTCGTATTTTTCTATGGCTTGAGATTGCGCTTTGATTGCTGCCGTGGCGCTCAGAAAATCACCTTGTCGTCGCAAAGCAAGCCCATGACCAAAAACGGCATACCAATTTGTTTCGCTGCCCAGGCCTAACCAGCTGCGTCGATCGATTTGATCGAAAAGTTCTTCCGATTTCCAAACATCATCTCTTGTGGCTTTGCGCAGATGACTCCACGCTAAAATTCCAATGAGAGTCTCGTTATTAGAATCAATTTTAAGTCCCTGATTGGCTTGCTGAATTGCTTGATCGTAGCGTCCTGCTTTGTAAAAGCTGTCCGCATTGTATTGAGATTGACTCAAACGATTTTGCTCTTCGCGGGAGAGTCCACCAAAAAGAGTACAGCTAGAAAGCAAAGTAGTCAGAGCGAGGGGCAACAGAAACAATTTCACGATTTAGACTTCTCCTTTGAGATCGTAAATCCAAGGCATTGAAATGGGTTCCCAATTCACGAGTTCCTCGGGTTTGAAGAACAATTCGATTTCGCGAGTCGCAGCCGCAGGAGAATCCGAACCATGAATGAGATTGAAGGATTTTGAAATTCCCAGATCTCCTCGAATCGTCCCAGCTTCGGCATCGGAACCAAAGGTCGAACCCATCATTTTGCGGCAAACAGCAATGGAATTACGTCCTTCCAACACCAGCGCAAGAACAGGAGAAGCCGTCATAAAGCCAACCAACCCTTCATAAAAAGGCTTGGTCTTGTGAGCTTCATAATGTTTGCGGCAGGTTTCGAGAGGGATTTTCATGAACTTCATCGCGACGACTTTCAAACCCTTGTCTTCGAAGCGAGTGAGTATGCGTCCCATGAGAAATCGCTGTACAGCGTCTGGTTTCAACAGAATTAAAGTGCGTTCCATATTGTCCTTATGATTAGGTTAAAGAAAGCCAAGTATATGCGCGTATTTCTACAAGCGCGAGAGCGAGTCTAGGGCTGCTTGATATATAGGTAGATAGTTTTCAAAAGTATTCGCAGGCGCGCGCAATTGCAAAATGTAGAGAATCGCCCCTGCGGGCAAATAAGCGCTTTGTTCTCGAACGGGATTTTCTGAAGCGCAAACGGAACTCGCTTCATAGCAAATCGTTTGCAATCCGCGATGCACGAATCGTCGTCGATTGCTTCCAGCCGTGTCTTTGCGCGACATTTTTTCTCGGCATCCTTCAATGAAGCTGAGAATGGAACTTTCATCCGCCCAACCATGCGACTCTTCAATCGCACAAAAACTCAATTCGACTTTTTCTTCTTTGGGCGCATGAAAACGAATTTGAAATAGATAGGGTCCGGATTGATCACTCGCTTTCCACCCGCTAGGTCCTTGCAAACGTACACTCAGTGCCGAGTTCACATAGAGATTTTTTTCTAAAATGCTGCCGGGGTTGTGTCGCGCTCGCATACTTTCCAACAAGCGAGCGAGAGGTCTTTGTGTATCTAAGATGCGGAACGAGGCCTGAAGCGCGGCAACACTGGCTTGCTCACTGCGGAAGAGTTCCTCATCTCCATAGAGATTGAAACTGTAAAGAACTGGGCCTTGCCCTAGATATTTACGATAGAAATGGGTGTGCTGAGGATTGGAGGAATCGCTTTGCCGCAAAATTCGACCTTCTGATTCTTGTGCACGAATCTGAGGACTGAGTTCGAAAGAGCGTTTTGAAAGGATCTGTACTTTGTCCTTTTCGCCCGAGCAAGATTTGGAAAGGTATTCGTTGTCTTCTTCGAGCAACTTTTCTGCCGGAAGATCTTTTTCATGTTCTATTACCTGTAAGTCAGCACGCAACTTGCCGGAGTAATGCAGTAAAGAGAGCGAATCCGTACAGGCTTCCCATCCGCGCGATTTCGGCAAGAAAAACCAACCCTCCGGACGAGCAATTTCAAAATTGCAGGCTGGGCAACTCCAAGTGTTTGCTTGCAGCTTCGCAAGGCTCGCAGAATCAAATTCCTCGAGATAGCGAAAGGGCGCTTCTTTTTCGTCGATCTGTAGTAAGAAAAAATGAGAGAGAGTGAGACTGTCTTCGAATTGTGAACGGTCTTGAGCGCGAGGACGAATTCGCAATTCCGTTTGTGCATACACTCCGCGTGCATTTCCTGGGCCCGACAAAATTGCCAAAGTCTTTGTTTGGCTCGCGAGCACTCGATAGTCTTCTAGAAAAGGAGAGACTTCACTGCAGAGTTTTTGCAAACAACCGGAACTGGGACAGAACAGAGATTTCAGAGCTTGAGAATTGGTGCTTTTCCACGCGTGATCATAGGAAGAGAGAGCTTGATCAAGGGCTTTTTCCTGATTTGCTGTTGAGGGCGAATTCGATTGCAGCAAAACAAAGAACGAATAGAAAAGAGACAATCCATTCATCGAGGGGTTCTCCTCATAGGTAGCCCAAGCAGATGTTTCGAACGTGTAGGAAAAGCAGAGCCGAAAAATTGCAGATCTCTTGTTGGGTTGATCAATTCGCCGAAACCAGCAGACGATTGCAATGTGAACTCTCTATTGCCTAAGTCGTTTTTTGTGTTTCTAAAAATGGGTGAGAGACCGATCCAAAGTAAAGCCGCTGCAGCCAGGGAAACAGGTAGCGCCCAATTCAACCAAGGTCTGGAAGAAATTGTTTCCGGAGTTGTTTTCGTGGCGAAATATTTTTTTAGAGTTCGATCGGCGAAGACTTCGCTAGGTTGTGGTGCTTCCCATTGAGGCAGAGCGTTTTGCAAAAGTTTTTGATCGTTCTCATATTCTTTGCAAGGAGAGCAACGTGTGAGATGAGAACTCAACAAGGCGCTCGATGTCTTGCTTTCCTCATTGCGATCCAGGATTTCTCGTTTTGCTTTTTCGCAATCATTAGAAAAAAAGGAGAGTTTCATGGCTTCATTTCTCCAGAAAAAGTCAGTTGCGCAGCGTTACGCAGATAAGGGGATAATCGCGTTCGCAGAGCGTCCTTTGCTCGATGCAGCCGTGATTTCACCGTTCCTTCCGACCGGCGAATCACTTTTGCGATCTCGCTCAGGCTCAGTTTTTCATACTCACGAAGGATGAATACTTCACGTTGTTCAATCGGCAAGGTGGAAACTGCTTTCGCGATGGCTCCAGCGAGCTCTTCTCGACCCAGGTTTTGAATCGGAGAGAGTTCCCGGCCGCGCAAATCCATCGTTTCTCCGTCCTGCGCGAATTTTCCTCCTTGGATGGAAATCGAGCGCAGACGTTTCTTTTTTAAGATGTCGATGGAGTAATGTTTGATCGAGGCATAAAGCCAGGTCGAAAATTTGGTGTGTTTTTCAAAATCAAAACTGCCAATCGAGCGGAAGATCTTGATGAAGATGTCTTGAGCGTAGTCTTCGATTTCATCTGCAAAACGATTTCCCAAAAAACGATACAAAATCGCAAAGACGGGTTTTTGATATCTCTCTAGAAGTTCTCGAAAGGCCTCGGGATCACCTGCTTGGGCCCGGAGAACGATTTGAGTTTCGTTCTCGGTCATTGGGTTTTTTGCTGCCTGTGATTCCACGACTTAGGGATTCTCGCAGAGCACTCGCGTAGCGGCAATGGTGGGGGAGGTTTGTTCCTTTTTCAGTCGTTGTTCCTGTTTTCTTCTGCGAAACACGCCTCCAGGCCGCGTCCGCGCTAGCTTCGGGCGGCGCTTGGTGGA
>CAZMYG010000032.1:0-19859 GCA_964570465.1 uncultured Planctomycetales bacterium | reverse complement strand
ATTAACGGAAACTGCGAAATCTATGCGTTACGGGATTCTAGGTGATATTCATAGCAATCTAAGCGCGCTTGACGCCGTGCTAGCGGAAATGTCGCGCGAGGGGGTAGACCGATACATCAGCGTGGGGGACCTCGTCGGCTATGGAGCAGAACCCATTGCCGTTATGGATCGAGTGCTGGAACTCAAACCCATTGTCGTCTGCGGCAACCATGACTTGGCCTGCATACAAAAATTGGACCTTCAATACTTCAACAACTACGCTCGCGAGGCCATTCTTTGGACTCGCAAAGTCTTGCCCAAAAAATATGTTCAAGTCATCAATGGGCTCAAACTAGTGGAAACCGAAAGCGAAGTCACTGTGGTTCATGGCGCTCTCTTCCGCCCGGAAGAATTCGACTATATCCAGACTACGATTGATGCCCGCAACACGATTGATCTGATGAAGACCCGACTTTGCTTTGTAGGTCACTCGCATATCCCGGTTGCCTTCCTACAGAAAAACGAAGAGCCCGAGAAAATTGCCTACACTTTCGATTCCGACATTGAACTTAAAGGGTGGTCAAAGATTTTGGTCAATGTCGGAAGCATTGGTCAGCCTCGAGACGAAAACCCAAAAGCCGCTTACGCCATCTACGACACCGATCTCGACAAGGTTTGGATTCGACGCGTGACCTATGACATCGAAAAAGAAGCACAGAAAATTCTTCGCGCGGGACTGCCACGCATGTTGGCAGATCGATTGAAATTAGGCGTTTAGCCGCCTCGCAGATAACTCAATTTCTCTGGCAAACTCTCAAGCCCCTGTTCTCCAAGCCCGCTTTCAAATAAAGCTTGGATGTCATAAAGCGGGCGTTCATCCCCGTGGAATCGCAGCTTCTTCGCACCAGAATGAGTCCCGGCCAAAATCATCACTTGCATAATGGAAGCTGCGTTACATTTCGACCCTTCAATCTCCATTTCAACCGGCACACCGTAGTGATTGACAATTGCAACAACTAAGGACGCCGGACGCGCATGCAAATAATTTCCATCAAGCAGTGAAACGTCGACTGTTTTTGTATTCGTGTATTGGGGGAGAAGAGCTTCAGCCAAAGCTTTCCCTCGTCTAAAAATTCGATCTGCATGGAAAAGAGAAAAATTCAATACTCGGTCGAGTACAGCGTTTTTGTCGATTAACGCCGCGATTCGCTCCTTCGCTCGCTCCGAACGAATATCGTTTTCATGCCTTTCATAGAAGTGCACGAAATGCGTCACCGCTTGGGCCAAATGCAGAGTGGCCGAAACGTGCCCTCTTAATCGAACTAATCGTGAATCCTCTCTTTCAGTCGTGGTGTTCTTGATATAGGTGTCGTACTTCGACTGGAGATTGTGAATCTGCGCCTCACAAACCCGCGCGCGCTCTTCGGTGCAATGTCTTTCGATATAAGACTTTCGCTTTTCAGGATCCGCTATCTTGCGAACCTTCATGCTTTCGAACATTTCAACCGCTCGCAGATATTTGGAGGTCACTTCCGCGATTTTTTGTTCCTCGTGGGTGAGCTCCTCTTCATCTACGTTGCGCGGCAAATGTTTCTTTGCGCTTGCTTCCGTAAATTTCTTTTCTCCAAACTCTCCGGCCGGAATGGACACACCGACCCTGGAAGCCTCCTCACAAATCTCCTTCGCGAGGCTTTGAATTGAACTGCCAACAAAAGAAAGCGCTTCGCTCAACTCTCGCTGAAAGCTCTGTTTCTCTTCTTGGTCTTCCTCCAGACCGTATTTTTCATAGCGGTTTTCTAAGTGCTTTAGGCTGTAACCAGCGAGACCGAAGCCTCTCAACGAAGCCACGAGTTCAGTCAAAAAACTATAAGTCTTGTTGTATCTCGCCCCGTAGTCATCCAGAAAGGTCTCGAACTCATTCGCCTCTGTGATGGTTTGGAAAAAATGCTTCTTGGTCCAACCCGTCGGATTATTCCCTGCGAGAAAATTGCAAAGGAGAAAGAACTCCCTCGCCGATTTCTCCAAAATCGGATTGAACTGGGGTTCGTGAATCAGCTCTTCTAAATGTGCTTCAGATGGGTCGCGAATGGTCTTGGCCATGTTCACGACCAGAGTAGGGAGGGCCGCTTACGCTGTCAATCTTAGGGCCTCGCAGAGCAAGAAAAATTACTTCGAGGTTTCCTTAAGCCAGACCCCTGTTTTGTCCGAAAAGTAGCGGACCGAAAGGATTCACAACTTTGGAAAACAACAACCGGGAGTAATTACCATTTCAAGCGAACGCCTACTCGAAACATATTTCAAGGAAATCGACGAGATTCCGCTGCTCAAAGCTGCTGAAGAAATCGCCCTAGCGAAAAGAATTCAAAAGGGCGACGCCGAAGCGCGAGAGCGGATGATTCGGGCCAATCTGCGTTTGGTAGTTTCCATCTCCAAGGTTTATTCCAATCGAGGACTCCCACTTCCCGACCTCATCGCGGAAGGAAATATCGGCCTGATGAAGGCCGTTGAGAAATTCGATCCCAAAATGGGCTGCCGCTTTTCTACTTATGCAACTTGGTGGATTAAGCAGGCAATACGTAGGGCTTTAGTAAATACTGTAAAAACCGTCCGCGTTCCTTCCTATATGGTCGAAATCATTTCCAAATGGAAAAGCGCCGCAATGGAACTCTCTTTCCGTTTGGGCAGACAGGCGACTCCATCGGAAGTGGCCTACGAACTCGACATACCGATTGAGTCTTGGAATTTGATCAAACGTACGATTCGCAGTTCCGCAGCGGGAGATTCGTTCCAATTAGATCTCGCAGACAATCTTTCCGAGATTTTGATCGATCCTTCTGCAAAGAGTCCAGATGCACAGATGCTCGATCAATACGAAATTCAAAAACTCAACGAACTGCTTAACGCTATCGACGAACGTGAGGCTACCGTTTTAAGATTGCGTTACGGACTTACGGACCGCGAGCCCATGACTCTTAAGGAAATTGGAAAAATGCTCCATCTCACTCGCGAGCGAGTCCGGCAAATTGAAGCCGAAGCCCTCAAAAAACTTCATCGAATCATCCACGAAGAAGGCGAGTAGTCCTTCGGGGCATTCTCTCTACATTCACATTCCGTTTTGCGCGATTAAATGCCGCTATTGCGATTTCAATTCCTACGCAAATCAAAATGATTTGAAGCCTCGCTATCTCGCGGCGTTATTAAAAGAATTAGAACTTCGCGCGCCGAAAAACCCTGCAACGATTTTTTTTGGTGGGGGAACTCCTTCGATTTTGGAACTGAATGAAATTTCGTCGATCTTTGCAGCTCTTCGAATCGTTGTAGGGGCGGCGCATGCGCCGCCCCTACAAGAAATTGCGCGCTCCCAGTCTCCTGAAGTTACTTTTGAATGTAATCCAGAAAGCCTCACTCTTGAGAAAGCGCGACTACTTCGCGAATTAGGCGTGAATCGAATCAGCCTAGGTGTGCAATCTTTTCATCCGCATATTCTCGAGTTCTACGATCGCATCCATGACAACAAACAAGCGGTAAAAGCTTATCTCGCCGCTCGCGAGGCAGGCTTCGACAATATCAATCTAGATCTCATCTTCGGCGCTCCGGGACAAAGCGTAGAAGAATGGCGACAAGATTTAACTCGCGCGATCGAGCTCGCTCCCGATCATATCGCTGCCTACGATTTGATTTTTGAAGAAGGCACGGCGCTGTGGAAATGGAAGAACGCGGGACGCGCGTTGCCTCAAAGCGAAGATTTCACCTCGCAAATGTATGCGCTCACCATGGAGCAACTTTCCGCTGCAGGGTATGAGCGCTATGAAACTTCAAACTATGCCCGCGATAGCAAGCGCTGTTTGCACAATATCAATTACTGGAAAAACGGGAGCTATGTTGGCGTTGGCGCAGGCGCTGTTTCCTATATTGATGGCAAGCGGCAAAAAAATCCCTCCAGAATTGAAAGCTATATCGAAGCTATCGATCGCGGTGGGGGAGTTTTTGAAGAAGAAGAAAATCTAGAATCGCGTGATCGTCTCGGGGAAACCATGATGATGCGTTTGCGTTTGACAGAAGGCATATCTCGCGAAGAAGTGTTAGCACAAACGGGATTTGATTTTCTCGACACTTATAAAACCGAAATCTCACAGCTAAAAAAAGAAGGGCTCATCGAAATCGATTCCAACTGGCTTAAACTTTCTCCTCGAGGAATTTTTCTAGGCGATCTTGTCGCGTCGAGATTTCTATGAGTTTTTCTTCTTCCCTAAGCGATCGCTAATTCTTCGCACTTGCTCGGCATCAATTGGATCAACTCGCTTCAACGCTTCATCAATGACATGCACCTGACAATGCGCGATATCAAACCACCATCCATGCAAGCGAAGCTTTCCCTTCTCTTCGAGTTCTTTCACGAGTGGGTAGCTGCGTAAATGGGCGAGCTGTTGCATCACATTGACCTGGGAAAGCTGATTGTGCTCCGCGAGTCCTGCTCCTAGAGAAAATCCTGAACGGAGTTTTTGCATAGAGGGTCTTGAGTGAGCGAGCCAACCATCCAGAAACGGCGCATTCGAAAGTTTTTTTGCAGAAGCCGTCGCAATCATCGCACCGCATTCGGAATGTCCGCAGACAATGAGATCGGAAACTCCCAATTCGGTAAGCGCAAATTCCAGTGCCGCGCCAGTTCCAAAAGCTCCGAACTCGACACCTTTGCCAGTAAATGGAGGCACGAGATTTCCCACATTGCGAACGACGAATAGGTCGCCTGGCGCTGTTGAAGCGAAAACATTCGGCGCAACTCGACTGTCCGAGCAAGCAATCATCAAGGCGTCAGGCTTTTGCCCCAACGCGAGCTTCGCGAATCGTTCACGGTCTTGCTCCGTTAATTGATTTTGAAACTCCAACAATCCTCGAAGAAGTTTTTCCATGACAACGCGCTATGATACCGGACCAAATCGATGAAACAGTCCGAAGAAAAAAAGAATTCAAATCCCTGGAAGAAAGTTTTCTCCCGCGGGCTCGCGGCTTTATTGCCGACCATTGCCACCATCGCTTTACTCTATCTGCTCCTGAATTTCTTCTATGTCTATGCGGTGAGTCCGATCACGGGCTTGCTGCGTTGGGGGTTGGAGCGCATTTCTTGGGGAAATCAGTTTCTCCAAGACAGCCCATTTTTGAGCGAACTGACCTTGGTGGCTGCAGGTCTTCTCATCGCGATGATTTTGTTCGCAGGATTAGGGCTTCTCGTACACGGACTGTTTGGGAAAAAGATTTTTGCTGCCTTTGAAGAAGGTTTACTGCAACTGCCCGGTGTTCGCGCGATTTATCCCCATGCAAAACAAGTCGTCGAATTTTTCTTCGACAAGAAACGCCCCGCTTTCCAAGCCGTCGTCGCCGTTCCTTATCCACATCCAGATATTTATTCGCTTGCGTTCGTGACCTCGGACGGACTCAAGACTCTGAATGAAAAAACAAAGGAGACTTTGGTTTCCGTTTTCATTCCTTCTTCTCCGATGCCAGTCACAGGATGGATTGCTTTTATTTCAATTGAAAAAGTGATCCCGCTTTCGATGCCTGTAGATGATGCGCTGCGATTCATGGTTTCTGCAGGATTGATTCTTCCTGAGTCTGAGCAAGTGCTATTAGGCAAAAAAAGTCTTTTAGGTTCTAAGGAGCCGAAGTGAATTTTGCGGATCAACTCGCAGCAGCGGTGCGCTCGAAAGGCAATGCCTGTGTTTTAGGCCTTGACCCTAGACCAGATCTGTTTCCGCAGGCGTTGAAACCCAAAACAGGAAATGCAAAGGACATTGCCAAACAGATTCTTTCCTTCCATCGCACACTCATTGACATCGCAGCAAAAAAAATTGCTGTGGTGAAGCCACAGATTGCTTTTTTCGAAAGCTACGGAGTTCCGGGATATGAGTGCTATCTCGAAACCATTTCCTACGCTCACTCGAAAGGTTTGCTTGTGATTGGCGATGTGAAACGTGGCGATATTGGCTCTACTGCAGAGGCTTATGCGCAAGCTCATCTAGGCAAAGGCAATGAATGCGCAGACGCCATCACGGTAAATCCTCTATTCGGCAGCGACGGAGTAAAACCGTTTCTGGATTTAGCGAAATCGAATAACAAAGGGATTTTCTTTCTCGTGCAAACCTCGAATCCTTCTTCGAGCGAAATCCAAGGACTCGCTTTATCCAATGGCGAAACTGTCAGCGAAAAAATCGCGGCCCTCGTTTCAAAATGGGGTAGCGAATTGCTCGGCTCTAGTGGATACAGTTCTGCAGGTGCAGTGGTTGGAGCAACACATCCAAAGGCTTTGGCAAATCTTCGGAAAAAACTTTCTCAAAACTGGCTGCTACTACCGGGCTACGGAGCGCAAGGAGCAAAAGCTTCTGATCTCGCCGCCGCTTTCGATAAGAACGGATTGGGAGCTTTGGTTTCTTCCTCTCGCGCTGTTCTCTATGCCTACAACGAAAAACCGGGAAATCAGGAAAGCTCCTGGGAAAAAGCCTGCGAGAAAGCTCTCGACCGGATGATTGAAGATCTGCGCGCATGCAAATCGTAGAGAAAATTTCTCAAGAGCGGCTGAATGCCCCCAAGATTGCGCTCGATTATTTGCGCGGGGAAAAACGCGCGGCGAGTTTTTTCTATCCGCTCCCAAAAAATCTAGACTCTCTCTGTAAAACAATCCCTACTTTCAATTGGGAGAAAGACAAACGCGGAAAACTCGCGCGAATTGCTACGGACTATCAAAAGGAGTGCGGCGCCAGCCCCGCCTCTATCAAAAACGCCGAGAAATTTTCTGAGTCCAATTCTTTTGCGATTGTTACAGGACAACAGCCTGGGTTTCTTCTAGGGCCGATGCTGAGTCTGCTAAAAGCAGCAAGTGCGGTTCGTCTCGCTTTGTCACTTCAAGAAAAAGGACTGCCCGCAATTCCCGTTTTTTGGAATCACTCGGAAGATCACGATCTGGAAGAAGTCAATCACGCCTATTTCCCGAACGAGCATTTGGACTTACAAAAATTCCGCCTGCCTTACGCCAACGAGAAAAAATTTCTCTACGAAATCAAACTCGATCACGCAGCTACTGAACTTTTCGAATCTCTCGCAGGCATGATTCCTTCCAGTGAATTTAAATCCGCAGCTCTAGAACTATTTAAACCTCGAGAAGGAAAATCGATCTCTCAAGAAACGAGCCGCATCTTGCTCACGCTTTTTGCAAAGCAGGGTCTTGTAGTACTTGAACCTCAAAAACTGCGCGAGTTGAGCGCTCCGGCTCTTGTTTGTGCTCTGCAAATCAAAGAAGGCCTAGCTGAAAGCGTCGCGCAGATTCGCAGCTCGCTAGAACAAGCCGGGTACAAACCCACATTAGGTGAAGATCAGGCTCTCCTTTTTGAAAATGTCGGCGGCGCACGACTTCGTTTGGAATTTCGAGACAAACATTGGCATTTGCCCAGCGGAAAGAAGCTTTCTTCTACCGAACTCGCTTCATTGATCGAAAAAGAACCTGCACGATTTAGTCCCGGCGCCTTGCTTCGCCCGCTTACTCAATGCGAATCAATTCCTGTTGCTGCGTATGTTGGCGGCACAACGGAGCTCGCTTATAGCAGTGAGAATTTTTCTCTGTTTGCAAAAACCGGGACGATAGCCCCCATTTTATTTCCGCGTTTCTCTGCAAGCTTTCTGGAAAGCTCGATACAAAAAGCGCTCGATCGATTCAAGCTCAAGCCGAGCGAGGCGTTGCGTCCACTCGATGCGCTGGAATCTTCACTCCCCTCTCCTTCTACAGAATCCGCAGAAGACTTATCCCGATTGGAAAAAGAAATTCAGTCGCGCTTGGCCGCGTTAGAAAATTCCGTTCGCTCTCTAGACAGCACTCTTTTAGGGCCACTAGAAAAAACTCGAAAGCAAGCGAGTGAGAGTCTGCTGTCGCTACGGGAAAAAATTATTCGCGCCGCAGCGAATCGAGACGGAACTGGGCGGCGACAAATCAAAAAAATCTCCGCCTCTCTCTTTCCGCGTGAACTTCCGCAAGAACGCGTGATCAACCCGCTTTACTTTTTCTCCCGTCACGGCGAGTCTTTTCTCCAAGAATTGCTCGAGATTCTCGATCCTTTTGAACGAGAACATTGTTTTATTTCTCTAGCCTCTAAACATGAAAAAAACAAAGAAAACTAGCGCGGTTGATTTGCTCGTTGTCTCCGCTCATCCCGACGATGCCGAAATCACTTCGGGCGGGCTGCTGCTGAGCCTAAAAAAACAGGGTAAACAAATTGTCTTGGCCGACATGACTCACGGAGAAGCCGGCACACGCGGCACGGGCGAAACTCGCGATCGAGAAGCGAAAGCGGCGGCAAAATTTCTAGGAGCGGAAAGACGCGTGCTCGATTTTCCAGATTCCGAACTTCATGAAACGGAAGGAATCACCGAAGCCATCATTCAATTAATCCGCGAGTACAAACCAGCACTCTTGCTTGCTCCTTATCCAAAAGATTTACATCCGGATCATCAAAAAGTCGGCGAGTGCGCGCAGGCTGCCTTTTTTCTCGCCGGAGTAAAAAAGCGATCTCCAGGGCTTGCGGCCTTTCGCCCGAAGCGACTCTTCCATTACATGAGCCACTATCGATTCACTCCTTCTTTCTTATTTGATGTTTCTAATCTTTGGGAAGAGAAGCTCGAGTTGATTCAGTGCTATGAATCGCAGCTTCGCCCTGTCGATTCCAAAGACAAAGGCGAGCATTTGCCATCACTCACAAACATCCGCGAGCGAATCGAACTGCGTGATCGCTATTTCGGGCACATGATGGGCACGCGCTTCGCCGAGCCTTACTTTGTTGAAGGCCCGTTACGAGTTGAAAACCTCTTTTCTGTTTGAGCAAGATGAAGAAGTACCGCATTGGCATTGTTTGTTATCCCAGCTTCGGCGGTTCTGGAGTGATCGCTACCGAGCTCGGCAGAACTCTCGCCGATTGGGGGCATGAGATTCATATCTTTTCCTATGCCGCACCTTCGCGTTTGGATTCCGCGAATCCAAATCTGCGAATTCACGAAGTCTCCGGGTTTTCTTACCCTCTTTTCAAATATCCTCCTTATGACTTGGCTCTTGCCTCGCGATTGATTGAGATTGCGGAATCGAATGGGCTCGATCTTGTTCACTCTCACTACGCAATTCCGCATGCGATTTCGGCCTTTCTCGCGCGCGAGTCCTTGGGAATTTGCAAAGGGGCCGGTCAGCCCAATGTCAAACCGTTCAAAACAGTCACGACCTTACACGGTACAGATATCACCTTGGTGGGGGCGGAACGTTCGTATTTTCCAATCACTCGATTTGGAATTGAGAAAAGCGATGCGGTGACTTCGGTTTCTGAACAGTTGAAAAGAGAAACGCTGCAGACTTTTGGTCCTTGTCGCGACATCCAAGTAATTCCGAATTTCGTCGATACCAAGCTGTTTGCGCCGATAACGAGAGAAGGGACAAGAAAAGAAAAAGTCCTAATCCATGTTTCCAATTTCCGTCCGGTGAAAAGAGTCTGCGATATTGTTTTAGCGTTCAGCCAAATTTCGCGCGCGATCCCTTCGCGACTGTTGCTCGTCGGCGATGGACCGGATTTACGCAAAGCAATGGACTGCGCGAAGCAGGAAAAACTGGAATCAAAAGTCGATTTCCTCGGCAATCAAACCGCAGTAGGGGAGCTATTGGCAAAAGCAGATCTCTATTTACTCGCAAGCGAAACGGAATCGTTTGGACTTTCGGCATTAGAAGCGATGTCTTGCGGAGTGCCTGTAGTCGCACCAGCGGTCGGAGGCTTGCCAGAAGTCGTCGCTGAAGGAGAAACAGGGTTCCTCGTCGAGGGGGACATACCAAAGAAACTGGCTGAAGCTTCGATCAAAATCCTTCAGGACGAATCGCTGTGGAAACGTTTTTCGAAAGCCTCCAGAGATCGCGCCGTCACTCATTTCGAACGTGAGTCCGTTGTGCGCCGTTATCTTCAACTCTATGAATCGGTTTTGTCCTAATGAGCGAGAAGCCCCAACTTTATTTAGATCACAACGCTTCGACCGCGATTGATCCGAAAGTGTTTGAAGCGATGCTCCCTTGGCTACAAGGGCCTGGAGCCAATCCTTCGAGTTCACATGAGCCGGGACGTCGCGCTCGCCATGCCATCGATCTGGCTCGCGGACAAGTGTCGCAAGCGGTGGGTAGCCATGAAGAAGAAGTGGTATTCACAAGCTCTGGCACTGAAGCGAATAATTTAGCGATTCTGGGCTCTTTGGGATCGAAATCGGATCGCAAGCATTTGTTAAGTTGCGCCGCCGAGCACTCTTCTGTGCTTGGAGCCCTGAAACAAGCGAGCGCTTTGGGCTTCGAAGTAGAATTGTTGCCTGTCAATTCGCAGTGCCGAGTGAACCCAGAACAATTGTTGCGCGCGATTCGCCCAGATACCCGACTTCTCTCTCTCATGCTCGCGAATAATGAAATCGGAAGCCTTCAGCCAATTTCACAAATTGTTAAAAACCTGCCCAAAGGAGTTCTCTTTCACTGCGATGGCGTGCAAGGCTTCGGAAAAGTTCCTCTGAACTTCCAATCCCTCGGAGTCGACTTCCTTTCTCTCTCTTCACACAAAATTTATGGCCCATCAGGCGCTGGAGCTTTGATTGTGAAAAAAGGAACTGCTCTTTCTGCGCTTCTTTTTGGTGGAGATCAGGAATTTGGGCTGCGCGCTGGCAGTGAAGATGTCCCGGCGATTGTTGGAATGGGTGCCGCGGCGGAGCTGGCGACACAAAGACTCGACTCTTATCAAAAAAACTTTTCTGCACTCACGCGACACTTTCGCGAAAAACTTTTAGAGAAAATCCCTGGAGTGAATATTCACTCGCCAGAGAATGAAATTCTTCCAAACACTTTGAATGTAGGCTTTGATCAAATTGAAGGTCGAACTCTTTTGATTCGCCTCGACTTGGAAGGCTTTGCCGTTTCTCTAGGCTCTGCATGTGCTTCTGGCTCTTTGCTTCCTTCACACGTTTTGTTGGCGATGGGCAAGAGTCGCGAACAAGCTTTGTCTTCAATTCGATTTTCTTTTGGTTATGGAATTGAAAAGAGTGATCTAGATCGACTTGTCGATCGTTTACAGATTCTTGTTCACGAGTTGTCGGAAGAAAAACGCAAGAAAAAGTGAAAAGAACATTGACTCGATCCCCCAAAGAAGGCCAGAATAGTCGCTCCAAACAGGGGTTGATAGCTATAAATTATTGATTTTACTGGGCTTATGTCGTCTCTCCTAGGGGATGGCGACGATTGTTAGGAAAGGATATGTCACTCACTCCCTCCGGGGCTCGGCTCGCCGAGCGAGAGAAAAGAAAGCTGTGGGATTCGATTCTTGAAGATGTACAGCGTCAAGTCCGCCCCGAGCAATTTGAAACATGGTTCCGTCGGACGGAACTTCAATCTCTAGAAGAAGATCACCTTGTCATTGGTGTTCCTAACGATTTCTATCGCGATTGGTTGAAGAAGTATTATCGCGGAATTCTCGAAAACGCCGCCAGAGCGCTGTTGAATCGCGGTTGCCAAGTGGAGTTTCGAGTCGATCCAGAGCTTGCCGCATCGCGATCGAGTCGCGAGCTAAGTCCAAGCTCCTCTCCGGCTGCGGTGACACCGCCACCGGTCGCTCCAAAGAAAGCTCTGCATCGCGCTTCCGATTTCATTCTCAACGACAATTACACCTTCGATCGCTTTGTGGTTGGACCCGACAATCGCTTCGCCCATGCTGCGTCTTTGGGCGTTGCGGAAAATCCGGGCAAGCAATTCAACCCGCTTTTTCTTCATGGTTCAGTTGGTTTGGGGAAAACCCATTTACTTCAGGCGATTTGTCACGCGATGCTCGACAAGCACGCCGAACTCAGAATTCTCTTTCTCTCCTGTGAAACCTTTGTAAACCACTACATCTCTGCGATTTCGAACGGAGCGCTAGAAAGCTTCCGCAATCGATATCGTGGGGTGGATATGTTGCTCATCGACGATGTGCATCTCTTGGCAAACAAAGACAAATCGCAGGAAGAGTTCTTTCATACTTTCAACACTCTGCACCAAGCTCAGAAACAAATCGTCCTTTCCAGCGACTGCCCTCCAAAAGAGATCAAATCGCTGAAAGAACAATTGGTTTCTCGCTTCCAGTGCGGTCTGGTCGCTCCTGTTGAACCTCCGTGTTATGAAACTCGAGTCGCCATCCTCAAGAAAAAGGCGGAGGCGCGGTCTGTCGAATTTCCCGATGACGTGGCGAAATTCCTAGCGGAGCGAATTAGTTCGAATGTTCGAGAGTTAGAGGGGGCGGTCACCCGGGTTTTGGGATTTGCGTCTTTAACGAAGAGGCCGATCGACGTTCTTCTGGCCCAAGAAGCTTTGCGCGACGCTTTAGCGCGTCGTGGAAAGACCATCACGATTGAAGATGTGTTGGCTCTCGTGACGGCGCGATTCAATATCAAGCTTTCCGATCTTCAGTCGAAAAGGCGATCTCAGTCCATCGCCTTACCTCGACAGGTGGGCATGTTCTTATGCCGGCAGTACACCAGACATTCCTTAGAAGAGCTGGGTGGGTACTTTGGTGGAAGAGATCACACGACAGTCATTTACGCGATTGAGAAGATTAAAAACGAGATCGAAAAAGACGTGAAACTTCGAGAACTCGTCGCCGACCTTTCTGCCCAAATTCAGCGCTCTTCTTCCTAAAATTGGGAAGAGGAATTTCTCTTAGTTTCCCTTAAACTACCTGTGAATAAATTGTGAGCGGTTTGGGATTGAAATCCGCTCGAGAAGTTTGAAACAGAGTCTCAACAATGTTTGCCAACTTTATTAACAAAGCTACTGTTTCCTTTTCTTCTGGTTTTCCAATGCTTTGTCGCCTGTTTTTGGCTCCGTTTCACAAATTCAGATCCCTAACGGTGATGATCTTTTATTTAATATATAAGAACTCATATTCATCAGGAGGAAGAGGATGAAGTTACTTTGCTCAAGAGAAAAACTGAAAAACGCCTTAGCGAGTGTCGTCAGCGCGATTCCAAGCAAGAGTACGAAACCCATACTAGAATCCATTCGAATCGAGGCTGGGAAGTCAGGAATTGAAATCACCGCAACTGATTTGGAATTAGGAGTCCGTTATCGACTTGAAGATGTTCAGGTTAGTAAACCGGGAGCCACAGTAGTTCCTCCCAAGATCTTTGACTTTGTCCGAGATCTCAGTGATGAGAATGTTCAAATCCAAGTTGATGGAACAAATTGCCGAATTCAGGGAGTTTCTGACAACTGCACCTTGGTGGGATTAAATCCGGAAGAGTTTCCTAAGCTGCCTGAGTTTGATGAAAAGAGCAGCGTTTCCATTCCTCAGACAGACTTCGTCGAAATCTCAAAAAAGGTCAGTTTTTGTGCTTCAAAAGAAGTCGGCCGCTATGCCACGAACGGAGTTCTCTTAGAAGTCACGGAAGAAGGAATCCGAATGGTGGCGACGGATGGAAGAAGACTTGCTCTTGCAGAGAAACCTCTAAAAACAAAGATCAAGAAAACACCAAGCGCCATTATCCCAACCAAAGGAATCACGCAATTCCTGCGTTGCTTAGACCCTGAGTCAGAAATGGTGCAGATCACAATTTCCCCCAATCAAATTGCTTTGAGATCAGGAAATTGCGAAGTGTTCGTCCGATTAGTGGAAGGGGAGTTTCCAAAGTACTCCGCTGTCATTCCAAAGGAATGCCCGAATCGTGTTGAGTTCGACCGAGAAGCGCTGACGCAAAAACTTCACTTAACGGCTAATCTCGCCGGGGAAAATTCCCGCTCCGTGCTTTGGCAAATCAACTCCGACTCGATTCAACTCTCTGCACACGCAGCAGGACGAGGTGAAGCAAAGGCTAGTTGTGAAGCGAAGCTTTTGGCGGGAAGCGGGGAAATGAAAATTACTCTAGACCCAGATTTTGTGATCGAAGGATTGCGCGCTAGTAGCGAAGAAATCTCTCGAATGGAGTTTTCTGATCGGGAAAGACCCGCGAAGTTTTTGCTGGGAGAAAACTTCGTCTATGTTGTGATGCCGATTACGTTGGAGTAAAGATTTTGAGCCAGAGCATGGCAAAAAAAGCCGATCTCCGCTCCGCAAACGAAACAAAAACCATTGGCGAGTTGCTCAGTGGCTTTTTCGCAAAAGGAGTTTCAGCTCCTAGTGTGAAATTGGCCCAAGTTCAGAAAGCTTGGGAAGAAATATTTGGAAAAGGCGTGGGCTCCCGAGCTTTGCAATTGCGAGGTACGACTTTGTGGGTCGAAATTGATTCTTCGGCGAGACTTCAAGAAATGAGGAATTTCCAGGAGCCTGAGATTTTGCGCCGGCTGAACGAAAAACTTTCTAAGGTATTGATAACCAAAATCCGCTATCGATTTGCGGATTCCCGAGAGGAAACTCTTCATGGCTGATCGAGAAGTGAAAACTCAAGAGCCCGAAGCGGCGCGATACGATGCATCGGCAATCAAGGTGCTCGAAGGCCTCGAGGCCGTCCGCAAACGCCCGGCGATGTACATCGGAGATACTCACTCGCTGGGACTGCATCATTTGATTTGGGAAGTGGTCGACAACTCGATTGATGAAGCTCTGGGTGGGCACTGCAAAACCATTTCAGTCACTTTGCATCAGGATGGTTCTATTTCTGTTCTCGACGATGGTCGCGGTATTCCCGTCGAGATGCATCCCACAGAAAAAGTCTCCGCGCTAGAAGTGGTGTTGACCAAACTTCACGCGGGAGGAAAGTTCGACAAAAAGTCCTACAAGGTTTCCGGTGGTTTGCACGGAGTTGGTGTGTCGGTTGTCTGCGCGCTTTCAGAGTGGATGGAAGTTGAAGTTTTTAAAAACGGGAAGATCTATCACATGCGCCTTGAGCGAGGCGCGAAGAAGACCGAGCTCAAAGAACATGGCAACACGGATCGGCGAGGAACAAAGGTTACTTTCAAGCCCGATGCGACGATTTTTGACTCCGTAGAATACTCCTTCGAATTAATTCTCAAGCGGACAAGAGAGCTTGCCTATTTGATGGGTGGTTACGATCTTCGTATCGATGCCCACGATGAGCGAAGCGGTAAGAAGGAAAGTTTCCATTTCCCCGAGGGATTGATCGCCTTCGTCAAACATTTGAATGAAACAAGAACTGCGATTCACCCACAAGTAATTCATTTCACGAAAACGGCGGAAGATCCTAAGGACTCGAGCCTCACCGCCGAAATCGAAATCGCTTTGCAATACACGGACGATTACACGGAGAACGTTTACACCTTCGTAAACAACATCAACACGATTGAAGGAGGAACTCATCTCGTTGGATTCAAGACGGCGATGACAAGAACTCTCAATCACTATGCGAAGCGCGAAAAGCTCGCCAAAGACAATGAGCCCTTTCCTGAGGGAGAAGATTTCCGAGAAGGCTTGACCGCAATTGTTTCTTTGAAGCTCGCCGATCCACAATTCGAATCGCAAACCAAGATCAAGCTCGGAAATCGAGAAGTGCAAGGCTTGGTTGAAATCGCAGTGGGCGAAGGACTCGGTACTTATCTCGAGGAAAATCCCTCTGTAGCAAAAGCAATTTTCCAAAAAGCAGTACGCGCTCAACAAGCTCGAGATGCTGCTCGAAAGGCGAGAGAGCTTGTGCGACGAAAGAGCGCACTCGCTAGCGGCTCGTTGCCGGGGAAACTTGCCGATTGCCAAACGGATAATCGTGATGAATCAGAGCTTTATCTCGTTGAGGGAGATTCGGCAGGGGGTTCTGCAAAAACAGGGCGCGATCGTCGTTTCCAAGCGATACTTCCTCTCAAAGGCAAAATTCTCAACGTAGAAAAAGCGCGCATCGACAAAATGCTCGGGCACACGGAAATTCAAACCATTATCGCGGCGGTAGGCGCAGGCTTTGGTATGGAAGAGTTCGATCCAGAAAAAGCGCGATACGGGAAAATCATTCTGATGACCGACGCGGACGTGGACGGCTCACATATTCGAACTTTGCTGCTCACCTTTTTCTTCCGACACATGCGTGCGCTGATTGAGCAAGGCCGGGTTTATATAGCACAGCCACCGCTTTACAAGGTCAAACACAAGAAATCAGAGCGATACATTCACGACGAAAAAGAGTTGCGCAGCACGTTGCTGGAATCGGGACTCGACGGAAGTTTGCTCGAAGATCGAGATAAGAAGAAAGCGTTTTCACTCGAAGAGCTTAAGGCTCTCTTGCAGTTGCTTTCACGTTTCGATGAGATCTGCAATCGCTTTGTGCTTTCTAGGAAAGGTGTTTCTATCGAAAACTATCTGTCTCAAGCCCAGTCGCTTGATGGAAAGCTTCCTCTTTATCGAGTTGCTGAGAAGAAGACGGAGCGATTCTTCGCGGATGACGATGCTTTGGATGGGTTCATTGAATCGGTTCGTGCTAAAAAAGGAGATGCCTTCCGGATTTACGATGGACCAGATTCTGGTGTCAGTAAAGAAGAAGCGGATTTAGAGGTTTATACCTTCCACGAAAAATCAGATATGGAAGCCGTTTTCCAAGATTTTGCAAAACACGGCATCGAATGGCAGGCCATTTTGGGATCAGCCGCAGAGAAAAAAGGAGCAACTCTTCGATTCCTCTTACAAAACGGGACGGAGAAAAAAGAACTCAAATCCCTGCGCGAAGTTCTTGAGTGGATTCGAAGATTCGGGCAGCTTTCTGTCGATGTGCAGCGCTATAAAGGTCTTGGAGAGATGAATCCTGAGCAGCTTTGGGAGTCCACGATGAATCCGCAAACGCGAACTCTTTACCGGGTCAAACTGGATGATGCCTATGAAGCAGATAAGGTATTTTCCGTTTTGATGGGAACAGGAGTTGAGCCGCGGCGGAAGTTCATTGAAGAGCATGCCCTAGAAGCAACGAATCTCGACATTTAGCGCTATAAAGGCATTTCCTCGATCGAGCCGATAACTTCGAGATCAATGAAGGGTCTCGAAAAGCTTAATTTTCCTCGTTTGGCCAAGGTATTGGGTCAAGGGGGGCAAATCCCCAACGAAGTTCTCGCAGAAGCTCTCCGAGAGTCCGGGCAAACCGGAATGCCCTTTCCAGACATCCTTTTACGAGATGGGCTATTGAGCGAATGGGACCTGGTGCGAATCGTTTCTCAGGAATTCACTCTTCCAATCCTTTTCCCTTCTAGCTATTCGCTCGACAAAGAAATGTTTCAATTGTTGCCTGTCGACTTCATTCGAAAGCATCGAGTCATTCCAATCGATCGATTTGGCGATGTCATTGTCATCGCGATGCCGGTGCTTTTGCCGGCTGCAATCCTGGAAGAAATCGAATCCATCACCAAGCTTCAGGTCTTTCCCTTCGTTTCTCCTAAAACCGAGATACAGAAAATTCTCGGAGATAGATTGCCTAAATTAGAAGCTCCTGCAGAAGAGGTACCAGCCGCCGCGGCTGCCACAGAAGAAAAAGCTGCAGCTCCAGTTACTGAGGAAGACTGGCAAAAACTGTTCGATGAGGCTGATCAGGCGATCAAGAAGGCCCAGGGGGTTTAGAGTCTTTAGGCGGGTTTTCAGGTAGGTCAAATCGCGGAGGATTTTCAGGCTCTGATTTTTCTGCGTCCTGCATTCCTTTTTCAAAATCCGAACGCAGAGTGTTCAGATTTTTTTTCAATCCGGACAAATCTCTTCCCAGTTTTCTGGCAGCGTCTGGGAGTTTTCCTCCGAAGAGGAGCAAGGCGATGAAACCGATCATCAGAATCTCGCCGAAACCTGGAGTGTCTATTAAGAGCAACATTAATTGTTATAGGCGTCTGCCGAGTAGTAGTAGGGTCTATCGTAGAGGGAGGATTCGAAATATCCAGAGACGGCACTCAGAGCCCTGCGCCCGCTGCGGAACAAGAACAGCGGCTCGATGCTGAACGAAGCAACCGTTTCGTCGGTAATGGAGTTGACTCCGACATTGAGTTCAAAAACCCAATCATGTCCCATTCTGCGAAGAATTGCGTTATAACCAGTCGTCTTGTGGGTTTCAAAATCATAGACCTGAGATGGAGCCAGCTCCCATTTTTCCCCAATGCGATATCCCAAACCCAGGCCAAGGCTCGCGTGGAACAGAGGGCCGCCTTGATTGCTTCGCAATCGGCTATGCGTGATGTAAAAACTGAGATTGTCCGTAGGAGCGCTGGATAGATTGATTTCGGCAAAATTGACTTTGTGCAAAGCCAAGGGAGAGTCTTCAACATCGGAGTAAATAATCGAGCGTCCCGTCAATCGCCGGAAAGGGCCGCTTTGAATTCTCGAGTAGAAAACAAAATAGCTTTCTAGATCTCCAAATCTCTGTCCTCCATTGTCACGATCAGAATCCACAAAAACCGGCAGACGAAAATCCAAATCAAATAAAGGATTCCAAGTCCGCAGAAGTTTTGGGTCTCTTGGCTGACCCTTTGGCCTTTGCTGAATACGATTGCGCAAACTGAGTAGGAACCATTCTCTTCTGCTGATCTCGTCTACTTCGTCGAATGGAATCAAGTTATTGGGGGCCTCGCTGACTCCATAAATGTTTTGATAGCTCAAAGACGGATCCACGATATGTAGCAAGTCATCGCCCAACTCGCCGCGAAGCTGAGTGGCGAAACGAAAACCGGCGCTATGCACGACGCGAGAAACAGAATCTCCCGCAAGATCGTCGCTGTAATAGGTAAATCTTTCTGTAATGAAGGGCGTGAGCAGGAATGGGTCGAGAGGAATTGGCGAACGCAATTCGTGTGAAGTGTCAAAGCGGAGAGAGTCTTCGTTTGTAGGAGGAAGCAAAGAGTAGGCGTTGAAGTTCAAGCCGTGAGCTTCGTATCGACCCAATTGTCCGATAGAGCTGCGTTCCGTGTAATAAATTGGAAGATTGGCGATCGGCTCGTTCATCCAGCGATGTTCGAGTTCTGGTAGCGATTCCTTCATTGCGGGAGGTCGTCCTCCAGAAGGCCCAAAGCCAGTGTTTAGCGCAGGATCGAAATCATTGAGATGAAAAACGGCTGAGGCTGTGAAGGATTCGTTTTTTTCCGCATGGCGCAGATAAAAATAATTCTCAGGCTCTTTCTCGAAGTAAAACTCCCGACGGAAATACTGACCTAAAAAATCCGGGTCGCTTTGGCGGTTCAGCTCTGTGTCGAGAGTCCAATTGTCATCCATATAAACACGATTCTCCAAGCGAATCCGATTGCGCTTGTCATCGTCGAGTAAAAGGGCGTTGCGATAGGTGTAATTTTCTGTCGAGTCGTCAACGGTGTAATAAGTTCGAATTTGCCCTTTGTAGACTCCTGGTGTGTTCCATTCCAATTTAGGCCCGAACCCAAATCCGCGTTTTCTTCGACGATCGATAGCGATTTCCCAGTCGCCGCGAAACGGCAGGTCCTTTCCGAATATCGCTTTGTTGAAATCTTCTCCCAAAGAATGAAAACTCTGGCCCCATCGACTGAGCACGAAAAAACCCCAGCTTGAAGAAGAGCCAATCTGCCCGCCTCGCAATAAAAACCAATCCTTCGTTGCTGGATCGAGTTCTGTTTTTGGCAAATAGAAGACAGGGATGTGATCTAAGAAAAGCGTTGAGCGATACGCATCCACAATAGAGCCTTGCTCAGATTCCTCGATCCAAATCTGATCGGAGTTCATATGGAAATGGGGATTCGCGAAAGAGCAGCTCGTATATTGGGCATTGTCTGCGACAAACTTCCCGCTCGCTTCGCGACGGAATTGACTTGCTCGGACAGAAATCGGCATGGGGCGATTATGCAAATCCGCGCGAGCTTGCATTTTTCCTTCTAAGATCAGAGCCCGTCCCGTGTTCAGATCTAAATAAATACTCTCGCCTTGAATGACACGTTCTTCTCCGGA
>CAZMYG010000031.1:0-19964 GCA_964570465.1 uncultured Planctomycetales bacterium | reverse complement strand
CCATTGCGCACAAACGTTGGAATCTAATTCCTGCTTGGTTCGATGAAGGATTGGGAGAATATTTCGCCACGAGCGTGAAAGGGAAATTGGGCCGATTGCAATTTGAGCTGGGAAACAAGAATGAACGGTGGTTTGGTTTGATGAGAGAGCAAAAAAAACGATTGTCCTTGAATCAAATCTTCCAGTGGTCTCTTGGAGATTTTTACTCTTCCTCAACCCAAGACCTTCGCTATGCGCAGTGCTATTCCTTCGTACATTTTTTATTTCACGCTTTCAAAGGACTGTATCGGGAAGGTCTTTTCGCCTATCTTCGCGGTTTGTCGCAAGGATCTTCTCAGCCTTCGCAATTTTTGGAATGCCTGGGAGAATCGGGAAAGAATTTAGAAGAATTGTGGTGGAATGAAACCGTGAGGAAATGATGAGTGTTTTTTTGATCAGTAGTTTGTTTTTTCTAAGCGCAACGCCGAGCCAAGAGAAAGACGCCAAGAGTTTGATTGCGATGGCGGAAGCTTTGGAAAAAGATGTCGAGACTTTGCGAAGGCTCAAATTCAAACGCCCTGTGAAAAAGAGTGTGATGAGCAAGGCGGAGTTGAAGAGCTATCTCAAACAAGCGATTGCCGAGGAAATGCCAACCGAAAAAACACAGGCCATTTCTAAAATCTATGGTTTGTTGGGGCTATTGCCTGCGAACTACGATCTTGAAAAGGGAATACTCGAAACCTTGGAGTCCCAGGTGGCGGGACTATACGACCCCAAGCGGCAGGAGTTTTTCCTCGTAGAAGGAGTTCCCAGCGGGCTGCAAAAAATCACCATCGTTCATGAAATGGTGCATGCTCTCGACGATCAGTATTTCGATTTGCAGAAAATGATGGATCGGGTGAAAGATCACGAGGATGGATTGCTGGGCGTTCGCGCAGTTGTAGAAGGTTCAGGCACTCTGATCATGTCTCGCTACCAAGTCAAAAACATGGCCGATTTGATGAAAGACATGGGGAGCATCATGCAAGAGATGCAAGCTCAGCAAGAGCAATTGAAAAAAGTTCCGCCGTATTTGTTCAAAACTTTGGCGGGAGCTTATTTGCTAGGTCAGACTTTTTTGGCTCGCGGTGGGGACATGATGATGGCGGTGATGGAAACGAAGCCTGGCGAGGCGGCCGATTTTGAAAAAGCTTTCCGCAATCCCCCAGCTTCATCAGAGCAGGTGATTCATCCTGAAAAATATTGGGATGAGAAAAAACGGGACGAACCGGTCGAAATTCGTTTACCTGATTTGTCCGCAGCTTTAGGCGAGGGTTGGAAAAAGATAGGTGAAGACACTTTGGGCGAACTCAATGTGGCGACTATCACGACCAAACCTGAAGACAATCCCGATTTTTCAAGCCCCACGGCTTTGATGAGTCTGGAATGGAGCAACGACGCGGCAGAGGGTTGGGATGGGGATCGTTATCTCGCCTATGAAAAAGAGGGGAAAGTAATAGTCGCTTGGCTGACGGTTTGGGATCGGGAGCAAGACGCGACGGAGTTCGAGACCGTTTTCCAGAAAATGGCAAAGCCTAATTCCTGGATACGCCGAAATGGGATACGCGTGGCGGTAGTTCTAGGGTCCGTGCCAGATCTCGCAATAGAGAAAGTGGGAGTTTTGATTCTCGAAAAATCCGCTTCTATCACGGAGCCAACCAAGCCGAATTAACCGTCAATCAGCAGGATGGAAAGAGTTTGGCTGTTTGCGCTGTAGAGAACACGCCCATTGCTTAAGTTGTTTACCGGAGGATCTATTCTCTGTTCTACAAGATTTGCAATGATTTGAGAAATTTGATCCAACTCAAGATAGGTTCCACTTGAAACCGCCGCACCGCCCATGGTGAAGGTTTTGTCGGTGAAATCAGAGCTAATGAAGAAGTTGCCTCCCGAAGGATGATTAACGCTAGAAAAAACCTCTTCGATATAAGGCCCATCCCAGGTATTTGCCTTGTCTGCGTTTGCGGCTAATGGAACGGGAGCAAAAGAAAGTTGATGTCCATTGACGCAGGCGGGGTCGGCTTCGTCGTAGCAAATGGAGGAAGAGTCTTCCACCGCAAACGCATCGTTGTCATGCCAATAACGCATGCAAGCGTCGCGCAGCGTATTGCTCATCGTGACGATTTGCTGGGCCTTTGAGTCCTGATAAAAACTGGTGACTCCAGGAGCGATCAGCGCCGCCAAAGTGGACAAAATGGCCACAATGACGACAAGCTCGATAAGCGAAAAACCTGCAGTTTGATTCCTTCGGGGAAACATCGGGACCTATATCGACATTTCCTGCCCTTTAGCTTAATTCTAGGAAGTTGTTTATTTTTATTGGGTTTATGGCAAAGGTATTTTTCAGAACGCAGGGCGTGGGTGATTCCGCAATGTTCTCAAGGAGAGCCCTAAAACGATTGCAGAAACTGGCGGCAAAATCCAAAAGCCTTCACCAAGCAGATGAACGGAGTTTCCCCCAGCGATGATGGGAAGGTGCATCGATTGCAGGCTCAAAAGCAAAGAGCAGCAAGCTAAGAACAGGGTGAGTCTTTTCTGCTCATCGTGTAGTTTTTGTCCTGCCCAAATCAGGGCAGCGGTACTCAGTGCGGCGCCGACCCATGCAGTAGATGGCGAAAGAACATGTCCTGGAATATGCATGGGCGAGAGGGTAACGTCTTCGCCAGGAAAAAACGATGAGTGAATACTCCAAATTGCGTGATTGGGTCGGAAAACGAATTCGCCTGCGCTATGACACGGGAGCGGAGATTCGAGGAGTTCTTTTGGAATTGCGTCCTGCGGTCGGGATTCCCCAGATGGCCATTCTCAAAGATGCTGATATCGCGAGCGCTACGGGAACTGTCTTAGGTCATCACGATCAACTTTCTGTAGTGCCCAATGGGCTGACTGGTATGGAAGAACATCCCACTCCGGCTGTTTCTTTTCGCCGCCCTTCGAATCTGTAAAGAATTAAAAGAAGTGCTGACATGAGCGGAACTCAAACTGAGAAAAAAGCACCGAAAGAAGGCGCTTTTCCTTTATTCAACTTGCGCCATTCTACGGCCCACTTGATGGCATCGGCTGTCGCGAGATTGATTCCTGGAGCCCGTTTCGCAAACGGTCCTCCGATAGAGGATGGTTTCTACTACGATTTCGATTTGCCACGTCCTTTGACCGACGAAGATTTACCAAAAATCGAAGCAGAGATGCGCAAAATTTTGGGCGAGGGCGGGCAGTTCGTTTGCGATACCGTGACTCGCGAAGAAGCGGCAAGTCGTCTGAAAGATCAACCTTTCAAATTGGAAACTCTCTCTTCCATTCCTGTGGACGAAAAAATCACTTTCTATCGACACGGCAGTTGGATGGATCTTTGCGAGGGGCCGCATCTTGATGAGCTTCGCCGAATTCCTCCGGATGCTTTCAAGCTTCTTTCGATTGCCGGGGCGTATTGGCATGGCGATGAAAAGCGTCCCATGCTGCAACGCGTTTACGGCACGGTGTGGTGGAACAAACAGGATCTCGAAGCCTATCTCAAAAAACTCGAAGAAATCGAAAAGCGCGATCACCGCCGTCTAGGGGTCGATCTCGAACTCTTTTCCGTACATCAGGAAGTCGGCGCGGGATTTATTTTTTGGCATCCCAATCTGGGAATTGTCCGGCGCACGATTGAAGAGTTTCTCTGGGCTCAATTGCAACGCCGAGGCTATTTGCCGGTTTATACCCCGCACGTTTCTTCGGAGAAATTGTTCCAACGCTCAGGACATTTGCAGAACTATGGCGATTTGATGTATTCGCCCATGGATATTGATGGCTTCCCGTATCGCGTGAAGCCGATGAACTGTCCGGGGCATATTGAGATTTTCAAATCGACGGTTCGTTCTTATCGCGATCTCCCTTTGCGCTACGCGGAACTAGGCACTGTCTACCGCTACGAGAAAAGTGGAGTCTTGCACGGAATGCTGCGAGTGCGCGGCTTCACTCAGGATGATTCACATATTTTCTGTACTCCGGATCAGCTTGAATCAGAACTTGTTGGCGTGCTCGATCTCGTGCAATTGATTGTGAAAACCTTTGGCTATGACTATCGCGCTTATCTCGCGACTCGTCCCAAGGAAAACTCCATTGGCACAGAAGAATTTTGGCAGCATGCGACCAACGCTCTCGCTCAAGCAGCAAAGAAAAAAGAGATCAATCTCGAAACCGATGAAGGCGGTGGCGCTTTCTATGGCCCGAAAATCGATTTCAAATTGAAGGATGCTTTAGGTCGTGAATGGCAAGGGCCGACGGTGCAAGTCGACTACAATCTTCCCGAGCGTTTTGATATTCACTATATCGATCGAGATAACACCCAAAAACGTCCCGTCATGGTGCATCGCGCGGTGTTGGGTTCTTTCGAAAGATTTGTTGGTGGGTTGATTGAGCATTACGGCGGGAAATTTCCTTTCTGGTTGGCACCCACTCAGATCGCGTTGATTCCGATCAAGGACGATGCACTAGAGTTTGCCAAAAAACTAGAAGAACAATTGTTAGGGGAAATGTTCCGCGTGAAATTGCTGAACCCCGATCAAAATCTCAACAAACGAATCAAACAAGCTCAGCATGAGCAGGTTCCTTATATGGCCGTGATCGGCGCTCGCGAGGCGGGGGCGAATTCGATTGCTCTGCGTTTGCGTAGTGGAGAAGACAAAGGTGCAATCCCTGTTGAGGAGTTTTTGAAGCTTTGTCGTGAGAAACGCACAAATCGAGACGGGGAGCTATGAAGAAAACCCCGAAACATCGCGATCCCGCCATTCGCGTGAGTTTGTTACCTCGCGACACTAACGCTCATGGGACCATTTTTGGTGGAATTATTTTGTCCTATATAGACCAAGCCGCAGCCGTCGCCGCGAAACGAGTCACTCCACATAAAATTGTCACGGTCGCGATGCGTGAAGTGGTTTTCAAGGAGCCCGTCTATGTAGGAGATTTGGTTTCTTTTTATGCCGAGGTCACTAAGGTCGGTCGAACTTCAATCACGACCAAAGTTTTTGTAGAAGCAGAGCGCATCGATCACCCCGGGAATATTGTCGCCGTCACCGAAGCCGAAGCAATTTTTGTTTCGATTGATTCGAAGGGGAAACCGATTCCCATTAAGTAGGTAGACTCAGAACAACGGAAGTCCCGCCAAAGGGAGATTTTTCGAGTCGAACCGAACCTCCGAAAATCTCTGCGACATCTTTCACAATGCGCAAACCAAGACCGGTCCCGTTGGTTTTTCCTCGAGTGATTTGAGAATGAAAAATTCGATCTACGATTTCTGCAGGAATGCCTGGGCCGCTATCAGAAACTCGAAACTCTACAAAGCTGTCCGCATCTTCTGCAGCAATTTCAATCACTCCACCATTGGGCAAAGCTTCTCTCGCATTGACCAACAGATTGATTAGAGCGCGTTGCAGCAAATCGGGATCGGCATGTAAGGTTTTGGTAGACTCGATTCGAGTGAGTAGATGAATTCCGCGTTGATTCAGATCTGCCGCCATGAGGCTATGTACTTCTCCAATCACTTCCGCAGGCTTTTGTTTTTCTCGGCGTGGTGAAGAGCTTTGTCCTCTCAAGGAACTGAGATAAGACTCAGCCAGACGCCCTAGTCGATCCGCTTCTCTTTCGATAATCGCGGCATACTCTTCCACGTTCTTGGGCTCAAGCTTCGCTGCGTGCACACGCAAGATTTGAGCGTAACCAGAGAGTCCAGAAACAATATTGCGAAAGTCGTGAACCAGACGACCCGTTTCTTCGACGGCCTTAGCGAGTCGCTCCGGCATTGGCGCTGTTCGCGAAACATATTCCGCATAGAGCAAAATCAGTTCTCGCAAAATCTCAGAGATCTTTGAGCCAGGTTGTTTCGAAAGCACCAGACAGCCCCAGACTCTCGATTCATGCAATAAAGGCAAAACAAAAAACGATGGAGTCTTCTTTGTGCTGGGATAGCGTTTTGGTTTTCCTGTGCGAACAATCGACTCGAGTCGTTTCTTGTCGAGTTTATCCCCTAAGCTACCCATAGAACTTGGGCAGGCGGTGATTCGTCCACTTTCCGGTTCGATGAGGAAAACGACCCCTTGTTTGGATCCGGTGAGTTCTAGGCAAATCTGTAAAAAATCACGCGCAGCAAGAGGAGGCTCTGGAGTAAAGGCGAGCTTCTCTTGAAATTGAACCAGCGCGGGAATTCTTTGGGAGTTCACCATGTACTCTGTTTCTTGAATTTGCAGGACCCCTCGCAGGGAAACCTGCAAGTCATTTCGGCTTCTTGGATAAGGCAAATTGAGAGGAAAAGGCAGGAATTTGGTAGCGACGGGCGGACTCGAACCGCCGACGCGCGGCTTATGAAGCCGCTGCTCTACCAGCTGAGCTACGTCGCCACCGGGAAATCGAACCGTCCCTTTTAGAAAAATGTCCCGAATTTGACAAGATCCGGGCTGCTTTCTCCCAGATACTCAGCTCCGGATTCGGTTACGACAGCAATGTCTTCAATGCGCACTCCACCTTCTCCATAGAAGTACAAACCGGGTTCGATTGAGAAAGTCATGCCGGTTTCTAATTGCAGAGAATTACCAGGGACGAGATAGGGCTCCTCATGTCCTTCAATGCCAATGCCGTGGCCGAGTCGGTGATGAAAGTGTTCGAAGCCTTTTCCAAAGCCAGCGCTTTCGATAACAGCACGTGCGGCAGCGTCAATTTCGGCACAACTGACCCCAGGTCTAACGGCGCGAAATGCTGCATCCTGTGCGGCTTTGACTGTTTCCCAGATTTTGTATTGTCTTTCGCTGGGTTTGCCAAATACCCAAGATCGCGTGACATCCGATTGATAACCCATCAGGGAAGCGCCTGTGTCGCAGAGCACAAAATCCCCTTGTTGTAGATTGCGTTTTTCTTTGGTTCCGTGTGGGTAAGCTGCATTTGGCCCAAACAAAGTAATGGCCCAAGGATGAGTCGCACCTAATTTTCGATGCGCTTCGCCAACCCAACTAGAAAAATCGGCTTCGCTACTGCCTTCAGTGAGATGTTTTGCGGCCTCGGCAATGGCGCGCTTCGTGATTTCATTCGCGCGACGCATGATCGCGATTTCCTTGGCAGTTTTTTTCATCCGACAGTGACGCACGGCTTCGAATCCGCTGACTAAATTCAAAGTTGCATCTTCTTGCCCGAGTTTTTCTACATAGCGATAGGGAATTTCGGTTTCGATGGCGAGAGTCGCATTGTCGCGAACACGAGTCCGAAACACTTCGCTGACCAATCGCATTGCTTCGTCGTTTTCCTGCCAAACGCGCAATTCGAAATTTTTCGGAAGAGTTTCCTCTGCGCGAGCCTGTTCAAAAGTCGGAACAATGGCGACGGCTTCCCCGGTTTGGAAAAGCAGAGCACCCCAAAAGCGATCGCTGATCCCCCAGGGAAGTCCGGTGAAATAGCGCAGAGAAGGAGTGCCAGCGAGTAATAATGCCGAAGCTCCAGCCTTTTTTAACTCCATAGTGAGTCGTTCACGCCGCTGCGCATAATCCTCTTCAAGAATTGTGGGCAGACCTGCCGTCATCGGCTGAAGTGAATCAGATCGTTCGGAGTTTGTTGGGGACGTAGTATTGGGTAAAGACTGGCAAGAGCTAAGAAAAGCAGCACCAGCGCCTAAGCTTCCAACCTTGAGAAAATCTCGGCGCTTTAGAAATTGAGGAAGCTGGTCGGGATCCATCCGAGTTCTCGAACCAGTAAGAAAGTCAGGGCGATTCCAATTCCAAACAAGGTATTGCCTTCGCGTCGGAACACTTCCTTCCACGCGACTCGGTCGCTGTCTTCGATTGGCGCAGGAGAGAGACGTGGGAGCCAGGCGGGTACGGCCTGACTAAAGGCGATGCCTTCTTCTGGATAGCGAGTGACGACAATGCGGTTTTCGTAGGAGGCAATCAGGATATAGAGAATGAGAACGGTGGGGAGGAATACAGGCAAGGTCCACCACAGTCCGGAGATCACACTAAAACCGGCAAGAATGCCGAGATTGCCTAGATAAATCGGGTTGCGCACATAGCGATACGGGCCCCCGGTGACAAGATGAGAGACCTTTGCTGTTCGCGTAGAAGAAGATCGGCCGATAAATCGTCGCGAGTAGACTCGCATCCATTCACCCCAAAGCAGAAGAATCAGTCCCAAGCTCCAATTCCAAATCGTTTCGCCTTGTTTTGTTCCTACGCCAAGTAACAGAACCAAAAGAAACAAAATGCCTGGGATGCCTCGCAATGGGAAAAGAAAAGCGCCTAGGCGTTCAGTGCTGTTTTGTGGAGCGACGGTTTCGTGACTCATAGAAAATGAGGCGAGAGTTTACGGTTCGCTTCTATAATGCGCCAGCTCATGGCTCGAAAAAGAAATGCTAAACCTGTTGCCTTAATTGCTGGGGCCAGTCGCGGAATTGGACGTGCCGTTGCTTTGCGATTGGCTCAGGACGGTTACGACCTTTCTCTAGTCTCGCGTCAAGCTCATCCACATTTACTCGCTACCGCAGCAGCCTGTCGGCGTTTGGGAGCCCAAGTACTCGCTCTCGATGCAGATCTTTTAAAGCCAGAGCAAGCCAAATCAGTCGTCGAGAAAACCGTCGCGCATTTCGCTTGTTTTGATGCGCTCGTGCATTGCGTTGGAGATTATCTGGAGTCGAGTTTAGAAAAACTCAAAACAACGCAATGGAAGGCGATGTTTCAATCCAATCTCGATACAGCTTTCTATACGTCACAGGCGGCCTTGCCCTTGATGCGAAGAAACAAAAAGGGTCGCGTGGTTTTTTTCGGACTTGCTGGAGTGCACAGACCACGGAAAAGTATTGCCGCCTATGCCGCAGCGAAGTCAGCGCTCGTGAGCTACGCCCGTTCTCTTGCCATCGAAGAAGCGGGGCGAGGAATTACGGTGAATATTGTTTCTCCTGGAATTGTTCCGCATGAAGCTTCCCATTCCTCAACGCGCAGTCGCAAATTACTTGCTTCAATTCCGATGGGACGTGCAGGTCGCCCCGAAGAACTCGCCGCCGCCGTGGCCTTTTTACTTTCGAAGGACGCAGACTATCTCACAGGAGCAGATTTGCCAGTGAGTGGTGGGTGGATGCTGTGATTCTCTACATTGGCGATCCGCAACTCGCCGATAAGCATGTTATGATTTTGCAACATTTCCAATGAAACCTGCTTTAACAAAGAAACAAGCTCAAGCGTTTCGCGATCGATGGAGAAAAGTAAACGAAGCAGAGATCGAAGAGCTGAGGCGAACATCTCCAGATCGTAAGTTTAAGCAACTAGCTGCTTTGATGGCGTCTGTAAAGGCTTTTGGTTGGGAGAAGAGCCTTCGTGAAGGGGAAGAAGAAGTCAGGAAACGTTGGATTCGGCTCTATAAGGCATTTTGTGGCTGAGTCTTCTTTCTTAGATCATCTTCAAGCCGCCTTGCATGGGCTGATCGACTGGTTCGAAAACCGCAAAGTTCCTTACGTTGTCATTGGCGGAGTTGCCGCTTCAATTCTTGGAAGACCCAGAGTGACCCGTGACATCGATGCGGTCGTTTTGATTCCAGAAGAAGATTGGGAAGTTTTTTTGCGAAGTGGCAAAAAGTTTGGTTTTGAACCTAGGCGATCCGATTGCCTACTCTTTGCCCGCTCTAGCAGGGTTTTGTTGATGCGTCATAGCTCGAGCGAAATAGAGATCGATATTTCCTTGGGAGGATTGCCATTTGAAGAGGTCATGATTTCTCAGGCACAAACAGTGTCTGTAGCAGGAAAAAAGTTCAAAATCCCCCTCGCCGAAGATTTGATGGTGATGAAAGCGGTCGCCTCCCGGCCACAGGACTTGAAGGACATTCAATCTCTTTTAGATGCCCAGCCTGGGATTGATTTGAAAGGCGCAGAGAAATGGATTCGTCAATTTGCAACCGCTTTAGAATCTCCAGAAATTTTGGATGAATTTCGATCTCTGATCAGGAAAAAATCAAAAGCGCAGAACAATCGTCGCAAGAAAAATTAGGGCCGCTCTCAAGCGTTCCTGATTCTTACAAGCTCTTCACTCGTTTCTTCCGCGTTCACACTCCGGGCCGTCGCCCACGCTAGGGCTGCAGCACACGAGCGCGAGTGTTACGGTCGGTAGGCATTAAAACCGTTAGATTGGCCCCCTAGGTAGAGAACTGCTCCATACCCAGGAACCTGGGCAACAAATGAATAACCAGATGGAAGGCTCCCGGCCGTCGGTATCGAATTCATCAAGTACGGAGCATGACGATCAATCATGTTGTACTTAAAAACTTGTGAATACCCACCGTTTACGCTCCCCGTTGTAAACATATGTGAATTCGTGATCGCATAATCGAGACTTAAAGGCTCAATCATCGACGAGAGTTCAGCGCTTGGAACTCCACCGGTACCGAAGTTCGTTTCCACGACTCCCATCCCCTCGACATCAGGCGCCACGATGACATTACCGGCCGCTGAGGGTACGCTGACGCCCGCTATGCTCGGCATCTGGATCGGCGTGCCGACGATCGAAGGAGAAAGTGGTGAGCGCACGTCCACTACGCTAAGCCGCCAACCACCGACCATGTCCGGATGGCGAACGCCGAGAACCTCTCCCGCTGTGGGTGTCATCGACTTGAAGGGATCGGCAAAAGTCAGCGTGGTTACTAGCGTTGGAGACACCGGATTACTCAAGTTGTAAACCAGCACACGAAGTTCACCATATACACCCACATACAACGCATTGCCCACGACCACCGCGGCCGAAGCTTTCGATCCCGTAAGAGCCGGACCTAGAATCTGCCCCTCTTCTATGAAATTGTCGCGATCCGCCTTGTAGATCCGCACGCCGCCCGAGGTAATGTTCGTCGGGATGTACAGGTGCTGGCCGTAAGAAGAAATGCACTGCGGAGAATAAGGAAGATCGAACTGTACGATTTCAAAATTGCCGTTCGTGTTGAGATGCTCGGGATCGTCGATGCGAAAGACGCCGACATCATTGCCCCAGGATATGGACCACGCTTCGTTACCGACTACCGTAGCCGTTCGTGGGCGAAAGGCGGTGCCCGGGAATGGCAGCGCACTAAGAAATTGCATTCCCGCCGCCACGTGAATGGTCTTGGTGACGGTATCTAATTGTTCCCAATTTTGATCAAACACAACGAGCTGAACGTTGTAGGTGCCTGGAGTTTGGAATGCGTGCACGGGAGCTGGTAAGGAACTGCCCGTCGTATCCATGAAAGACCACATGGTCAAGTTAGCCCCTTGGGTGTAAGTCGGTGCTTCAAACTTCACACGTAAACCCAATTCAATTGTCGGTTGCAGATCTGTGTAAGCTTCCCAATGTTGTGTGCCAGATACAGGATCTACGCTCGTTAGTCGTGAAACGGTAATACCTGCGGATGGGTTAGGATTAATGACGCTGACGGAAATTGTTTTGGTAGCCGTTGCTCCGCAGTTGTCCGTCACTGTGAGAACGACGTTGAAACTTCCTGCATTCGCGTAGGTGTGCGAAGCGTTGAGTCCACTGCCACTCGATCCATCGCCAAAATTCCAGGAGTAAGAAGTGATTGAGCCATTTGAGTCACTCGATCCGTTAGCAGAAAACGAGATCGATTGATTGATATTGGCACTCGGCGGATTCGCACTCGCTTGCGCGATTGGTGGTTGATTGTTCGCACACGGATCGGGATTCGTAATCACAATCGTTCGCGTCATGGATCCTTGAGATCCACAGGAGTCGGTCAGAGTCAACGTGACGGTTTTGTCTCCCGCACTCGCGTAGCTGTGTGAAACATTTACTCCGCTCCCACTCTGTCCATCTCCAAAATTCCACAAGTAGGATTGAATCGTGCCGGTGGAATCACTCGAACTTAGCCCAGAGAAATTGAGCGATTGATTGACGAGTCCCGAAGAAGGTGAAGTGATGACGGCATTGGGTGGAGTATTCCCTGAACAAGGATTCGGAGCAGCAATTGTGACAAGCGCCAGATCTGAAGCCGACATCGCTCCACAGTTATCTCTGACCCAAAGACGCACGGTGTAAGAGCCCACATTCACAAAAGCATGAGAAGCACTGGCACTACTCTGCCAACCGGTGAACGATCCATCTCCAAAGTTAAACCAATAGGATTGAATCGTGCTGTTGCCGTTGACATCCATTGATCCCGAAGCGGAGAAAGAAAGTGCGACATTGGGATTGCCAGATTGATCAGGACCGGCATTGGCAACAGGAGCTGCGTTATTCGCACAGGGATTGGAAGCCGAGATCGAAATCGACGCATTCGCCATCGCTGAAGCGCCGCAGTTATCTGTCAAAGTCAAAGTGATGGTGAAGTTCCCAGCGCTTGCATAACTCTTTGAAACCGAGACTCCATTCGCAGAACTACCATCGCCAAAGTTCCAAGCATAAGAAGCAATCGAACCACCGGGATCCGAAGCGTTCGCCGCGGAGAAACTCAATGATTGCCCGACGGTTCCAGAGCTAGGTACGGAGAGTTGCGCTTGTGGAGGAGTATTTCCCGCACAAGGATTTCCACCTGCTGTAATCGTGATGATCGCAGTATCCGCAGCAGAGAAAACATTGCAGTTGTCTTTGACCCAAAGTCGCAGCGAGTAAGTGCCCGCACTGGCAAAACTGTGAGTAACTGAGGGATTGGGTTGCCAACCGGTGAACTGCCCATCGCCAAAGTTAAACCAATAAGAAGTGAGATTTCCCTCAGGATCCGAAGACCCTTGAGAAACTCATTGAGATGCCGACGTTCCCACTGCGATCGGGACCTGCGTTGGCGACAGGCGCCTGATTGTTCGAACAGTTTTGCGCGAGAAGAGAAGGCGAGAAGAAAGAGAGAGAACTCAATACAACAACACAGCGAAATCCCTGTTGCCAATTCATTGTTTGCTTCCCCAGTAACTCTAAGAAACTTGCCCCGGTATGTGGGACTTATCGAAAATCCCATGCCAGGCACTTAATGCAATATCCTAAGAACGTGCTAGAGCCTTCTTGGGGACAGGGAAAAACAGAAAACAGAACGGACAGCCATAACTTCATATTTGAAACTTATTTGCGGCGCAACTTTACAACTTTAGGATGTCCCTCGCACCCGCATCGCCCTGCGAATATTGATGCTGAGATCTTCGACGAGAGTGTAGAGCAAAGGCACGGTCCACAAAGTCAGCACAGTCGAAACAGCCAAACCTCCAATTACCACAACGGCGAGAGTGTTATAGGAAATGCCTTCTTGGGGATTGGCTTCGGCGAAGGCCATGGGTAGAAGTCCAGCTATGGTTGTGAGTGCGGTCATGAGAATCGGGCGTAAGCGATCGTGAGAAGCCTGAACAATGGCCGCCGCGCGTTCCATTCCTTCGAATTTGCGTAGACGATTGATGCGATCGACGAGAAGAATGCCGTTGTTCACAACAATTCCCGCTAGCACGATGAAGCCAATCATGCCAACCATGTCGAGTGGAGTCTTGGTGAAGAAGAGTAGCCAATAGGCTCCCATCAACGCGGTGGGGATCGTGATCGTGACAGAAATCGGCAACATGGCGGATTCAAACAGAATGCCCATGATGATGTAGACCAAAATCAAGCCGAGCAAGAAAACCATAGTCATTTGCAAAGCGTTGTCATTCCACTCCTGCAAGCCGCCGTCTTCATGCCAGCCATAGCCCGAGGGGAATTCCATGGTTTCTAGAGCTGCGCGGATTTTTGGCCAGAGCAAGGTGAGATCTTTTTCTTGAGTGTCGGCGTTGATATTGAGAATGGTCTTTCCGTCGCGGCGGTAAATCTGTCCGTAGCTCTTACTCACAGAAAAATCCGCGATGGCTGCGAGAGGAATATCCCTTTGCCCGCCGGCGGTCATGATTTTCAAATCGCGCAAATTATTCAGAGATTCATCCGCGCCGCGAGCGAATTGAACAATCAACGGCATCTCGCGATCGTCGACTTGATAACGAGGCAGGTTATAGCCGCGCAAACCCCACTCAATCACTTCGCTGACCATCTCGGGAGAAAGAGAGAGAGAATTCGTTTTCTCTCGGTTGATTTTGACTCGTACTTCTTCACGGCCATTTTCTAAGGCGCTGCGTACCGAAGTGAATTCAGGGATGGTTTCTAGTCGTCGTTTGACTTCTTCTCCTAGATTTGCCAAGAGCTGTGGGTCTTTTCCGGAGAGGACGAGTTGCAATCCGCCGCGTTCCTCGCCGCCACCTTCACCAGCAATATGTGTGCGTAACCCGACTTTCATTCCAGGTCGCTGCGGTAACTCTTCACGCACTTTCTTCGTGATCGCTCGAAATTCTTCAAGTGGGATGGGTTCTGAGTACCACAAAGTCATCTCACCGCGTACTCGATCGAATTCCGCCGAGACATCGTCATAGCGATATTCTTTCTTCTTCGAAGCAACGAAGTCTTCGTAGATTTGAATTTCTTCGCTGGCTTCTGAAAGCTTGAGATTGCGGGGAAGTTCTAGGGTGACGTGAAAATGAAGCCCCATATCACCGCCACCGGCAGATTTGGCGAGATGAAACATAGGCCAAAGAGGCGTTGAAACTAGAATAACTAGCAAAGTCAAGGTTGCCATACGATGTCGCAAAGTCCAACCCATGATGCTATGCAAGACTCGATAGAAAGCGGGCAAAACCGAAGGCACTCGTACCCAAAGTTTCTCGAGTGGGCTCGTCTTGTTTCGCATCAGGTGATAAATCGCCGCAGGGATAAAGATCAGCGCCACAAAAAGTGAAGCGAGATGCGAAATCGAAAGAGGCACGCCAATCGCTTTGAAAGCAATGCGGAGATTTTTGTCTTCCGACATAAACATCAAGGGCAAGAACACAACGATCGCCGTGAGAGTGGAAAGAGTGATCGCGAGTCCAACCTCCTGCGCTCCACGAATCGCCGCCTCGCGCATCGCGATGCCTTTTTCCTTCAATCGATAGATGTTTTCGACGACGACGATGGCGTTGTCGACGAGCATGCCGATTCCAATCGTCATACCCATCATGGAAATCATGTTGAAGGTCTCGCCGGTGAAATATTGATAGATCAAGGTCATCAGCGCGGAAATTGGAATCGCTAGCGCTACGAGTAAGGTAAGCCGCGCCTGATGTAGGAAAATGAAAAGCACAAGCACTGCAAAAACTCCACCCCACATTGCCGAATCGCCGACATGTCGCAGCGAGCCTTGGATCATTTCTCCCTGATCGAAGAATTTGAGAAATTTGAATCCGCTTAAATCTTGGCGACCTTCTAATTCGGTGAAAGCTGCGTTGATTCGTTTGCAGAGATCGACAGCATTGGCTCCGGAATTTTTGCTGATGGATGTGAAGAGAGAAAACTTGCCATTGATTCGTGCCAGGTCTTCACGTACGGACTGAACCGTTTTGACTTCGCCGACATCGCTGATTTTCAACCCATTGCCGATCGGGAGATTTCGAATCTCGTCGAGTGATTCGTATTTCGTATTGACGCGTAACAGATAGCGCGCGCCGCCTTCTTCAATCTTGCCCAAGGGCATGGCGAAATTGTCCTTGCCCAATTGATTGACCAGTTCATAGAGATTGATTCGTGCCGCGCGGCAGCGATCTTCGTCGAGCAAGATGCGCACGGATTGGTCGAGCAAGCCATGCACATTCATTCGTGCGACGCCGTCCACAGACTCGATTCGCTTTTGAATGATGTCTTCGGCGAGCACCTGAATTTTGTCTTCTGAAGAGTCGGCGTCGAAAAGCAACCCGCCAAACATTACGGGGGCTGATTCGTCGAGACTGAATCGCCAAATGAAATAGCGAT
Organism: uncultured Planctomycetales bacterium; assembly: GCA_964570465.1. GTDB lineage: Bacteria > Planctomycetota > UBA1135 > UBA1135 > CAZMYG01 > CAZMYG01. The sequence continues at coordinate 4,179 of CAZMYG010000031.1, read as the reverse complement.
CTGCGCCATTCGGCAGACGAGGACGGACACGCTCCATGCGATCGCGTACCTCGGCATAGGCCAGATCCATATTTGCCGTGCCGGAGAACTCAATATCGATCGAGGCATAATCCGCAGAGGAGGAAGAGTGCACCTCCATCACGCCGGGAATGGTTTTGATTTCTTCTTCGACGAGTCGGGTGACTTTTTCGAGAGTTTCGTAAGGACTTGAATTCGGGAAGGGAACATAAATCGAAAGAGATTGTGAACCCCAGCCGGATGGCAACAGCTGTACAGGGATTCGCGAATAGGCAATGAGTCCTAATACCCCAATCGTGAGAAGTCCGGTCATAACGGCGATCGGACGTTCGACGAGAAAGCCGATCCAGTTTCGCGAGTGTTTATTCAGCTCGACTTCCGACATAACGCGATTTCCAGTTTTCAATAATGTGATAGCAAACAGGAATGACGACGAGAGTAAGAATGGTTGCGCTGATCATGCCGCCGATGACGGTGACTGCCATGGGAGCGCGCAATTCAAAACCTTCTCCAGCACCAGGCGCACCGAGCCAGGGAATTTCTCCGAGCCATCCGGTGAGAGGTAAAAGGCCTAGTAGAGTGGAAAATGCTGTCATCAAAATCGGGCGTAGACGTACAACGCCAGCTTCGAGAATCGCTGTATCGAGTGAATCGCCGGCCAAACGTCTTTGATTAACGCGATCGAGAAGAATCGTCGCATTGTCGACCACGACTCCGACCAGGATCACCACACCGATGAGTGAGATCACGGAAATTGGCGTGCTCGTGAGTTCCATGATAAAAATCACGCCGATCACTGAGAGCGGTACGGTGAGCATGATAATGAGAGGTTGAATCACCGATTCGAATTGCGCGGCCATCACAATGAAGACGAGGAAAATCGAGAGATAGACGGCGAAGCGCATCGAGGCCAGCGACTGATCCATTTCTTGTTTTTGTCCGCCAAGCACGACTTCATAGCCTGGCGGTTTTGCAATGCCTGCTAGTCTTTCTTCGATTTTGTCTGCGGTGCGTCCGAGGTCGAGTCCAGAAGAAGAAGCCGTGATCACCGCGGCGCGATAATTTCCAATGCGGCGGATTTCTGCGGGCCCTTCACGCACATCGAGAGTCGCCACAGATTTGAGAGGAATGGGTAAACCGCTGCCGGGATTCACCACCATTTCGCGCAGATTGTGCAAGCCTTGTGTTGAGGCTTCTTCTGCTTTCACACGAATGTCGATGCGATCTTCGCCTTCCACATAGGCTGTGGGGACGGAGCCCAGCACTGAAGTTCTGAGCAAATTAGAAACATTGCCCGTGTCGAGTTTGTAGCCAATCATTTTCTCGCGATCGAAGCGAACCTGTACTTCAGGATTGCCTCGACGCAGAGAGGAACGAATGTCGGTGAGTCCGGGGATTTCGGTGAGAGTCTTTTCGACTTCGCGAGAGAGAGTTGCGATGGTGGCGAGATCGCGGCCTTTGACTTCGATCTCAATGGGAAGCGAGAAAGAAAAGAGGGTCGGTTTGCGGAATCGTACCGTACGAATTTCAGGTCTTGATGAGAGAAGATCTCTTACTTGTCCCAATACTTTTTCTTCGCGTTCCGCGAGTTTGGGGCCTTCATCTAAGCGAATAGTCAATTTAGCTGTGTGATCACCTTCTTCTGAGGTCGAGACCACGGTTTTTTCCACACCGCTGACACAAATCGTCGAAGCCACATTGGGGAAGCTTTGAATTTGCTTTTGTAATTCCCCAAGCAATTCATCGGTCTCAGCGATTGGAGTCCCGACAGCGAGAGCAACTTCTGCAGTGAATTCTCCTTGATGTACTTCCGGCAAGAGTTCGGATCCTAAATGGGGCAGACGCCAAATAGAAACTCCTAGCAGGAGTAGGGAGCTAAGGACGACGCTATAAGGATGTGCAATCGACCATTGCAGAATTCGCGGATAGGAGTTGGCAAGCGAGTTGTAGCCTTTTTCAAAGACATAGTGAACCGGCCAAGTGACCCACTGGAAAAGTTTATAGAGTGCTTTGCAAACCCAGACGATGGCTTTGGTGAGCCAAGAGAGAATCAAAAGAAGGACTCTGCCAATGAATTGAAGCACGGAAGGAATGAAATGTTTCCAACTGCCGAAGCGCAAACCTTCGCCAAGTTTGGGTGAACTTTCGGCGGCGATGTTTTCCTTCTTTCCGCGCGAAGCCAACATCGGGATGAAAGTTAAAGAGACAATCAGCGAAACCATCAAACTCGTGACGACGGTCAGAGCTTGATCTCCAAACATCTGTCCGGAAATTCCCTCAACGAAGAGTAGCGGGAAAAATACAGCGACCGTAGTCAGCGTTGTTGAGATTACCGCGCCACCGACTTCGCGAGTTCCGCGAATTGCTGCTTGGATAATGCTGTCGCCTTCTTCGCGACAACGGGAAATGGATTCGAGTACGACAATGGAGTCGTCGACAATCATGCCGATTCCTAAAGCGAGTCCACCTAGCGACATGACATTGATCGAAACCTTGAAGAGATACATCACGGCGAAGGTCGCGATAATCGAAATTGGAATAGATAAAGAGATAATCACCGTTCCCGCGAGCTGTCTTAAGAAAAGATAGATCACCAAAATCGCGAGCACGCCACCGATAAAAGCGGAGGAATAGACATCATCAATGGATTCTTGAATGAAGCGAGATTGATCGCTCAGGACACTCACAGAGAAATCGGCAGGTAATTTCCAAGACAAGAAAGCGGTATGTTTTTCATACTCCAAACGTCGCCCTCTCTCCTGTTGTAGCTGTTCCCGGAGTGCTTGCTTCTCTGCCTCTTCCTTTTTCTTGGGATCGGTTTCTTCTTCTTTCTTTGTCTCTTCTGTCTTCTCTAGCTTTTTCTCTTCAGGTGTTTTTTCTGGAGCCGAGAAGTCAGGCTTGCGACCTTCATTTCGAGCCTGAACATATTCGGGATGTTTTTTGAGAAACTCTTGCTGTTGTTCACGACCAAACAGTCTGGTTTTGATCAATCCTGCCAGAGTGACGATGTTCGCATCTGCTTCTCGATGAATGTCAATCATCACCGCTTCATCGCCGTTGATTCGCGTAACGACTTCTCGTTCTTTGCTGCCGCGTTCGATAAGAGCGATGTCTTTGAGATAGATGCGTTGATCGCCACGCGCGAGCACAACAATGTTTTCGATTTCCGCAATCGAGCGAAACTCATTTAAGGTGCGGACAATGTATTCGTTGTCGCCTTCTTCGAGCTTTCCACCTGCGGCGTTCAGGTTTTCTTCGCGTAAACGTCGCAAGACGAGTTCGGGATCAAGATTGAGCTTTGCCAGTTTTCCCGGATCCAATCCGATTTGAATTTCTTCTTCGACACCACCACGCACGCGTACCGCAGCGACACCTTCTACAGTTTCTAGATCGCGGCGAATTTCGTCTTCGCAGATTTTTCGCAGACTTTTGAGATCACGTTCCTTCGAAGAAACTCCGATGCGCAAGACGGGATCGAGATTGGGGTCATAGCGCAAAATGATGGGGCGCTTGGCATCGTTTGGCAGAACGACACGATCCAATTTTTCTCGCACGTCTTGAATCGCAAAAGGAATCTGCGTTCCCCAATTGAATTCAAGAGTGACATCGGAAACCTCAGCACGAGACACCGAACCAATGCGCACGAGGTGTCCGATCGTCGCCAGCGATTCCTGAATGCGACGAGAAACGCGTTCTTCTACGTCCTCCGGCGCGGCGCCTGGATATTCAGTACGGATCGTGACGGATGGATAGGAAATCTCGGGGAGAAGATTCAGTCGCAGCTTGCCAAAGGAAACAAAACCAAAAACGATGACGGAAAGCACGAGCATGCTCACCGCTACGGGTCGGCGAACCGAGAAACCGTAAAGTCCTTCGCGAGGTGGTTCTTCGCTCACCGCTTAACCTTCTACAATCTCGACCTTGGTGCCATCGCGCAATTCCGCGTTGCCAATCACGATGACACGATCGTCGGGACGAAGGCCTTCTTCTTTGATATTGAGAACTTCGATTCGTTCGGGATCGGAAAATCCAGCTTCGAGAACAATGCGAACCGCAGTGCCTTCTCGCACCGCGAAAATCACGGGTTTCTCTCCTTCATAGAAAATGGCCTTTTTAGGAATGAGATGTGTGTCGTTGTGCTGAGCAGTGGTGATTTTCGTG
>CAZMYG010000030.1:2476-20227 GCA_964570465.1 uncultured Planctomycetales bacterium | reverse complement strand
GAACTGTTATTCAAAAAGCCGCGGCGCTTTTGCCAGGCCTCGTTGGCGGCTCAGCGGACTTAGAGCCTTCTACAAAAACTCTCATTAACCAATCCAAAGCCGTACTTGACGGAGATTTTTCTGGGCGCAATTTACATTTTGGAATCCGTGAGCACGGCATGGGCGCCATAGTGAATGGGCTTTCCTATTACGGGAGCTTTTTCCCCTATGGTTCGACCTTTCTCGTTTTCTCCGATTACATGCGTCCTTCGATTCGCATCGCAGCGCTTGCTAAATTGCAATCGACCTTTGTCTTCACCCACGATTCCGTTTTCCTAGGAGAAGACGGCCCGACTCATCAACCGGTAGAACACATCACGGCATTGCGCGCGATTCCCAATTGCTGGGTGATTCGCCCTGCAGATGCGACAGAAACCGCCATGGCATGGGCAATGGCTTTGCGCCGCCAAGACGGCCCCACTTGTTTTGCGCTTACCAGACAAAAAGTCCCTACCATTACACGCGATGCAAATTTCAAAGCGGAGATGGTGGCCAAAGGTGGCTATATCGTTACGGAAGCAAGCGGTGGCAAGCCTCAACTGGTTCTGATTGGCACAGGTTCTGAATTGTCGCTTTGTATGGAAGCAAAAAACGTTTTGGAAAAGGAACAAATCGCGACGCGAGTTGTTTCGATGCCATGCATCGAAGCATTCCTCGCGCAAACACAAAACTATCGAGACTCGGTGCTACCTGCGAAAGGCGTGCGTTTTGCTGTTGTAGAAGCGGGACTCACTTGGGGTTGGTACCGACTCGTAGGAAAAGAATCCTTGGTGATTGGAGTCGATCGCTTCGGCGCGTCAGCGCCAGACAAAGTGCTCGCAGAGAAATTCGGCTTCACCGCCCCACAGATCAGCGCAAAAATTTTCAGCTGGTGGAAAGGCTTGTAGTCTGTCTCTTCATTACATTGTTGATGGCTACAACGTAATCCGCGCTTCAGGATTGGGTGGCGGCTCACTCGAACAAGAACGCAAGAGACTAATCCAACATCTCGCCGTACAACGCCCTCAAGGAAGTACAAACAATCGAGTAACCGTTTTCTTCGACAGTCGAGAAATGATTTTTTCCCCAACGGAAAGGCTTGCAGGCATCGAAGTTCGATTTTCAAAAGGGAAAACGGCCGACGACGCCATCGTCGATTACGTCGAGGAAAATGCGAATCCCAAACAAATAGTGCTCGTCAGCAACGATCGCGGACTGCGTCAGCGAATCCAGGGAACAGGTGCTAAATCGATTGGAGTTACTGAGTTTTTGTCTCGTTAACTAGGCGAGTCAACTCGGCAATCAACTGTTTGTCCTGTTCAATCCATTTGCGATTTTCTGGAGTATCAACCATGTTCGCTCGTAGATTCAGTGCCTTACGCAAGGATTCGATCGCAAGCTCTGCCTCACTCGCACCGGCATAAGAAGCTGCCATGTCTTCATAAATTTCTGGACGTTCTCCAACACGCTTGAGAGCAGCTTCATAAATCTGAACGGCGTCTTTGCTGCGTCCGGTTTGAGAGAGTAACGCTGCTAAACCAAGTTGAGCGTCGACTGAGTTTGGGTCCATAGATGCGGCTTCGCGCAAATACGCTTCGGCTTCGAGATAACGGCCAGCCTGAGCTTCTGAAAGTCCCATTTGATAAGACTTCTTCGCCTTGGCTTGATCTGTCGCCGTGGTTTGCGTTTGGCCAGAAAACATAGAGCAAGCCGAAGTGGTCAAACAAATCCCCAAAAATCCCATCCAGTTTTTCCTCATTTCGAAGCCTCCTGAGCAATTGCTTGCCTTAGCGTCATTTTTTCTAACGTGTGTTTCTGTGATTCCTCCGCACGATCAAGAAGAGAGTGAACGTAAGAATCTCGGATCTCTCCAGTTCCCGTTTGAGGGAAACGTTTCAATACGCTCAGGATATCGTAGAACTCAATGCTGTCGAGATCTCGTGCAAGCAAATATCGAGCCTCCGAATCGGTATTCACCTCGGCAAGCAATCCTCCGCCTTTCAATTGGAAAAGAGTTTCATTTACCAATCGAAGCGGAGCATTGAGATGCTCGCTCAAACGTTCAGCACTCCAAGATTCTCCTCCTCCAGCAAAACTCCTCGCAATCTCGATCATCATGCGAACCCCAAGAATTTCACGGTCTCTATGTGAGTAGGCCCCGGCTTCTCGTTCGCGTTCAAAAGTACGCAGATGCTGATGCGCAAACGCGATGGCAGCTCCGAGCAAGAACACAACCCAGCTCAAATAGAGCCAAACAAGTAGCACAGGCAACTGTGCTAGCGTGCCGTAAATTGCGTTGTATTTGGCGACTCCGATTTGAAAGCGAACATATCCCCACTGCATGAGTTGCCAGAGCACTCCAGCAATCAAACCCGCAAGAAGTGCGGAGCGGAATCGGACCTTGGTGTTGGGAAGATAAAAATACACGAAGGTGAAAAAGGCCCAAAGAATCAGATAAGGAAGCACCGTTCCAAGTGAAGGAAGAGATTCCGCCAAGGTCTCCGCAATCCAACCAATCACTGGAATATCCGAAAGAGAGCCGACGAACTGCGCCGTGCGCGCCTGCAAAGTTGCCGTCACTGTCAGCGTGGCAAAAAGCACAATCGGTGCAAGTACGACAATGCTGAGATAATCCGAAAAACGTCGCCACCAACTGCGCGATTTTTTCACTCCCCAAATGGTGTTGAGCGATTTTTCGACATTGCTCACGACAGAAACCACTGTGAAGAGCAGTAGCACTAAACCGACAGCTCCAAGAGCACGCACGTCGGTGTTATTCACATATTGGACAATTTGAGAAACCGTCTCTCTTGCGCCGGCCGCCACTCGGTCAAGAATCCACGGCTCCACTTGATTGTGAATGCCAAAACCCTTCAACGCAGCAAAAGCTAAAGCAAAACAAGGAACCAGCGCCAATAAAGTAGAGTAGGTCAGCGCCGAAGCGCGCAGTAGCAGTTGGTCTTCAACAAAACCGCGACCGACAATGACAATCGTGCGTGCGACTTGATAGAGATTTCGTTGCAGCCAAGGCAAGTCTGCCGTTTTTCGCTGCCAGAGATCTCGATTTAGAAATTCGTTCGTCTTTGAGAACAAGCCAGGTTTTTTTGGCGTTCTCATTTAACAGCGCTCAACCAATCAAGCCTGTTCGACGGAGAGAACCTTGTAGCGGAATTTCCCAGCGGGAACGACCACTTCCACTTCATCGCCGGCTTTTTTGCCGCAGAGTGCTGCGCCAAACGGTCCGGTGTAAGGAACTTCACCCTTTGTGAAATCGAAAGAGCCCGCACCGACAATGATATAGGTTTCCTTTTCCTTGGTTTTTATATCTTGAATAACGGCTTTGGTGCCGATGGCAATTTCCCCTGAGAATTCGAGGCTTTTCTTGAGCACTCTAGCAGAGTGAACTTTTTCGCGGAGCTGTGCGACTCGAGCGAGAAAGTATTGTTCGTCCTCGCGAGCCGCATCGTACTCGGCATTCTCCGAAAGGTCGCCTTTGGAAGCCGCTTCGCCAATTGCCTCGCGAGCGCGTTGGAGTTTGGATTCGGCATCACGAAGCTCTGCTTGAATTTCGTCGTATTGAGTTTGAGTTACAAAAATATCGGGCACGGAAATCTCCTCATTAATATTTACTGGGAATGCCTTTTCTTTCGGCAAAACAAAATGGATTCTTCAGAGCAACAGGGAAAGAAACAAGGCCAAAATCAAAATTAAGGCCACTAAAAATATCCAACGGCGACCCTTTTGAACACCCCGTGTTTGAAGTCCTTCTCGTTGTAAGAATTCTTCGTAGTCCCCTTGTTCAGGAAGCTCGATGGAATCATATTCGATATCTTCACTCGAACGCCAACCGGTCTTTGCATCGCTGCCGCATTCGCGGCAGAACTTTGCATTGCGGGGAAGCGATTCTCCACAGTTTGGACAGAGCTCGGGCATAGTGTGGATTCTAAGCGAATTATGGCGTAACTTGCTCGGCCTATGAAAAAGCTAATTTCATTCAGCGTTCTCTTGGCTCTGTCCTTCGCCTGTGCAGCAACTACCGATTCCGAACAAAAGGCTGCTGCCGAAAAAAGCACGGCTGCAAAGCCTGCGGCTAAGCCTAGCGTTGCGACGGCAAGTACTCCCGCCACGACATTCGATGCCAAGCAAATTAGCGCGGACTTGAAAGCGCTCTCCAGCGATGAAATGGAGGGACGCGCTCCAGCAAGTAAGGGAGAAGAGCTCGCGACAAATTACATTGCCAACGCATTCAAAAACGCAGGACTCGAACCTGCCGGACAAGATGAAAGCTTCTTTCAGAAAGTGCCACTGGTAGGAATCGACGCAAACCCAGAGATGAGTTTGCAAGTGAAAACAAAAGCCGGGGTCAAACAACTTCGTTATGGCAGCGAGTTCATGGCATGGACAAAACAAGAAGTGCCAAGCGTCACCGCTTCAGGTGATTTGCTTTTCGTCGGCTATGGAACGGTCGCACCCGAATTTCACTGGGATGATTACAAAGGAGTCGACTGCAAAGGAAAAATCCTCGTCATGCTGGTGAACGACCCTCCTCTTCTCGATGAGCGTAAATTCGCCGGACGCGCGATGACCTACTATGGGAGGTGGACTTACAAATATGAAATCGGCGCGAAAAAAGGAGCAAGCGGGGTATTGCTTATCCATGAAACTGATCGTGCGGGTTATCCCTGGGAAGTAGTGAGTGGATCTTGGGCTGGAGAGCAATTCGATATGCTTAAAAAGAACGGCGGCCAAGATAGCGTTCTACCCATGCAAGGCTGGGTCACTTATGCAATTGGCGAACAACTTTTTGAAGCGGCGGGATTGAATTTAACCGAATGGAAAAAGAAGGCCGCTCGCGAAGATTTCCGTCCAGTTTCTCTACAAGCAAACGCTTCCATAGAGATTCGTAACAGCCTGCGCACGATTGATTCCAAAAATGTGATCGGCATTTTGCCTGGCTCACATTCCAAGAAAAAACACGAGTACATTGTCTACACAGCACATTGGGATCATTTGGGAATTGGTCCTGAAATCAAAGGGGACAAAATCTATAACGGCGCTGTAGATAACGCGACGGGAGTCAGCGGTTTGATCGCCTTAGCAAAAGCATTCGTAAATGCTCCAAAACGCCCTGACCGCTCGATTGTCTTTCTTGCAGTTGCTGCGGAAGAACAAGGATTATTGGGCTCTAAGTACTATGCCGAACATCCGCTTTTCCCTCTCAACAAGACGGTCGCCAATATCAACATTGATGGCATGAATGTACTGGGTCGAACCAAAGATCTCATTATTGTTGGTTTAGGGAACTCGGAACTCGATGACTTCGTGAAACAAGCTGCAGCCGAGCAAGGACGCAGCATACTTCCTGATCAAGAACCGGAGAAAGGATTCTTCTATCGATCGGATCAATTCAACTTCGCGAAGAAAGGCGTGCCCGCCTTGTACACCGATCCCGGAATGGAATACATCGGTAAGCATAAGAATTGGGGCAAGGAACAAAGCGATCGCTACACCGCAGAGCGCTATCACAAACCTCAAGATGAGTTTGATGCGAACTGGAATTACGAAGGGATGATTGAAGATCTAGAGCTGCTCTTCAAAGTCGGCTATCGCGTTTCCCAGCAAGATCGATTTGTGGAATGGATGCCTGGAACTGAGTTCAAAGCCCTTCGAGAAGAGTCGTTAAAACAAACTCAGTAATTAACGCAGCTTCAAATCTTCCGCATTGCGCAATTTCATTTCTGGTGTGTCATTGCGTAAGCGGATCTGACCTTTGACCTGAATCGTTTTGCCTTGGAGTTTTTCGCGAAGCGCTCCGCCAAGTTTCTTCTCCAACTCTTCCTTCACCTCAGGGTAAACCGTGACGGAAAAATGCCCTTTATAAGGATCGTGAGAATTGAGAAACCAACGATTACTGGCTTCCGAGTGAGAAACTTTCACCACTAAAAACTCCACGGTCGCTTGCTTGCCACCAAAATCCTTCGTTTGTTTGGCGTTCAAAATCTCTGCAACGACTTCGCCGCCTTCTGGATCATTAAGCAACAAAGGCTCCGGTTTTCCTGCATCCACCCAAGCAGATTGCCAAAAACTCGCAGTGATCCAAACAGCTCGACCCATTTTGCGCTCGATGATTTCTCTCTGAGATCGCCAAAAAGCCTCTTTTTGTTCTTCTGCCCCTTTCCACGGGAGTAAGGCCTTGTCGGCTTCAAGCACTGCCGAGACTTGTGAAAAACTTTCACGAAGCACTTGCCAAATAGCCGCTTTACGGGCGCCAGCATCGAGAGGACGCACCGGCTCTGGCAATTTCAACGACGATGCAAGAATCGCAACTCGTGGATCAACCACTTCCATTTCTAATCTCCCGTGCACGCCTTTTTGCCCGCTCAATTGTCCATCATAGTTTTCCGTTGTATGCAAAGGCATGGTCGCATCCGCGAGATAATGACACATCTCTCCCATCGTTCTCTTCGCCTGCTCCCAACCACCAGTCCGCATCTCAACGACGAGACGATCGTAAAGCTCCTCGATCCGCCAAGGTACTCGCCCTTTGACATAGGATTCTTGTTTCCCTTCTACGAGCCCCTTCGGCTCAGGAAAACCATTCTCGAATTCTTTGGCCTTGTGATCGTGAATTCCATACATCTCAAAATCGATGTAGTGATTAGGACCTTCTAAGGGATCGTTGTCTCGGCGTTGATCTGGATAAATTGCCTGTTCCTTCAACAGTTGGCGATTCTCGAGCGCGAAGGCTTTGAACGGGGAGTCCGGAAGATTCTCCGCCGCCTTCTCTGCAATCATCTGGTGAGTTGGAAATCCCCAGAGGAAATAGCTAAAAGAGCAGAAGAAGATCGGAGAGATCACAGCGATCGTGCGCATGAATTTCATCGCAAACCTTTCTGAATCCTAAAACGAGAATGGAATTTTCAAAAATTGAGTCCCGGGCATTGGCAAGAAATCCCCCAAGGCTTCTTGGTTCACATTTGCATTGAAATGGATTTCAAAGCGAAGCAATTCTTTGCCGCTGAGTTCATGAATATTCGCTGTAGGCCCTACAACGCTCGCAGGATTTGGCAAAGTCGATCCAGGAGCAACGGCATTCGCGCCTTCGAATAAAATTTTAAAGCTAGCGTTCTCCGGAAGCGCCGCAGAGACACTATTGGAAGTTGTCTGGAAAAATCGCCGGTAAATCGTCCAGTTGTTGACATTGCCAATTGCGCCGTCCGCAGCATCGGTCCAAAGACTCACACGGTTCCCGGAAACGGTGGCGTTCTCAATGGTGAAAAGTCCTGCTTGCGGATTTGGTCTAAAACGATCTGCAATCAAACTCAACGGCTCACTGCGAATAAGATCCGCCAATGGAGCATTTTCCAAAACCAACGCATTCGTTGAGGAACTCATAACCCCACCTTGTCCTGAATGAAGAGTCACAAGCTCCTCCCCCTTGAGAACCGTTCCACTGATCGTATCGATGCCGCCAAATTCAAACGCAGGTTTCCCAATGTCAAAACCTGCACCCAAATAATGCCATTGTGAACGATAGGCGCTTTGCGCACCAAAGCTCGGAATCAGGACGTGGGGACTCGGTCTGGAACGTTCGCGAAGCAAAACATCTTTTTCACAAGAAATTTGTTGTGTCCCAGTGTTTGTAATCACGCTTAATGCACCCGAAGCAATACTCGGTTGTAGACGGTCTGCACAGCTCGTCATCTGAGAATGCTCAAAAGGCACATGAATTTGAATCAAGCCTAGGCCACCAGCGCCACCTTTAGCTGCGGTGATATTTGAAAAACAATAATCCCCAGAAGCTCCAGCCGTGTTCGGCAATAAACCAGAACCTGGCCCACGATCTCCACCCAACGCCGTAAGAGAGGCATTTTCGCCCAACAAAACTCCTGTGGCGGATTCGAGAACGATCATCCCCCCTGCACCACCTCCACCGCCTGCAGCAACAAGATCGTCGCCGTTATTACTTTCTGGAGCACCTCCATCACCGCCGTTGGCGTTGAGCAATCCATAGATTTCGATTTGCCCTAGGGATTGGAGAATCAAGATTCCACCTCCCGCTCCACCAGCGCCACCGCGAAAATCATTGGCAGCAAAAATACTGCCGCTGGGAAAACTGCCACCGGGAATATTGTCTCCACCGGCTCCACCGCCTTGTCCACCTAAGGGCGTTAAGAGTTCGCCATACTCCACTTCCTCACCGAGTGGCTTTCTTCCCCAAAAATTATTTTCGATATTGTTGTCGACAAAAACCGATGGGCCAACAACGCCTCCTTTAGCCCAACAATCCCCAGTCACGGCATCGCGCTGACAGACATTCCATTGAAAAGCGGGGGTGACACCAACATTGATATTGCATTGAAGATCCGGAGGGCTTGGAAGAGGAAGGGGACATTTGTTTCCATTGCTTCCTGCTTCGCCACGCGAAGGACGGAGAAACTGCGTTCCTGTAGGCGGAAAACAAGTCGTCACCGGACAGGAGCTTTGACAATTTACTGCCGCACAACCGGTGGCTGAATAACAGAAATTTTGCCAGGCTCCGTCTTTGTATTCGCTGACTCCCCAATTCCCTCCGCCGCCTCCTCCAGGACGAGCATTGGTCGTGGCTAAATGAGCGTAAGCAGAATGCCCACCTTGTCCGCCACCGTTAGAAATCTGGAAAGGCCCAAAACCGTCTTCACCTTTTGGATCTGAGCGATCCGTCAAGGGGCTTCCATTGCCTCCGCGACCGCCGCCACAAACGGCGCTACCACCGAGAGACGGGAAATTCGCGATTCCAACTCCCACTACGTCTTCGCCCTGACGGCCTTCCACCAAAATCTTGGCCCCTTGTTCTATGATTAGTTGCTTGCGAGCACGAATCACGAGCGGGCGCGAACCAATCCCCTTGAGCTGAGAATTTCCTCCAGGCGTTGGAGACTTCAATCGAAACTTGGCGACGTCAATCACCCCATCTGGGAAAAACACTTCAACGCCTAAACGATCTCTAAGAACCGCTCCATCCGTCGAAAAAGTGACCTGAGTTCCATTACTGGTGCCAGGCCCAATCTCGATCTCAATTTCGTTCGCAGACCCAGGAAACAGCTCCGCAGAGTTGAGCAGTCCGTCTCCTTCTGCACGCGCAAACGGAACCAAAAATGGCGCGCTGAGATCGGGAGTCTCCGCAACATCAAACCGTTCGAGAATGGCATCACGTTCTGGGGAAATCGAAGGGGTATCAACAATGGCTTCGTGAAATAACAAATCCGAGAAATGCGAATTCCCACCCAGATCACGCAAGGTATTTGAGAGAGAGAAACGTACTGTTGAAGCGCCAGGCAACACTCCTCGCAATACAACGGTCAACAAAGCCCGACCATTCTCATCGCAATTATTCGAGAGGAAAATGTTCACCGGAATCCGAGCCAAAATCCCTGAAGTAGAATCCTCAACCTCTACAAGAATCGAATCATCGTTCACCGTGCTCGCGAGCAGAGGTTGATCCAGTACCAAAGTAATTGGGGAATTTGGAGCAACCAGATGATTGGGCCCCAGAGAGAGGGGTAACTCAGCAAGGTTCGCAATATTGGGTGGAGATTCCGGCCTTGGATCTAAAAATGGTGAACTCGGCGCCGTCGGCGTTTGAAAAGAAAAGCTAAACGGATCACGTAAAGGATCTCCATCCACAGAGCGAATGGTCTCTCCGATACTGCTAGAACTTCCGTTCAGCGAAACAAAATAGGTGACAACGCCAAAGGAGTTCCCTGGCATCAACCCCCCATTGAGATTCTCTGCATCGGTTGGGCAGTAGGGCTGAAAAATGACTGTTTTGCCGCCAGAATTTGCTGAGAGCTGAAAACTCCCTTGTGCGGGTCCAGCTAATGGGGCGCCTGGAGTCGCTGGAGGTGTAGGGATAATGGCCAACGAAGAAAAATTGACGGAATCAAGATTGACTGGCTTACTAAATCGAAATTCGATTGGAGAGTTAATGGGCCAAATCTGACCAGATAACACATTGGTCGAAAGTAAAGTAAAGCTGCCGGCAGACTTGGAGCCCCCTCCTCCCCCACCGGAACAACCAATCCAAAGCAAACAAACTAAGAGGAACAAACATCGAAACTTCATATGATTTACAACTCGCTGTAAGCGCGAAATGTAAGCAGAAAAGGTGTTGCCCTTGTAAGCCATTTATGAGTTTTATATTTGCGAGAGACGAGAAAAAATTGAGGCGGTATTCTAGCGGGCTTCCTTGGGTATGAGTAGGCGTTTTATCGAGGTTTAATGATGCTATTTCCACTCCTAATTGCTTTGCCCTTATTTCTTTCTGAAGGAAAGGGAAAACTGACCGTTTTGATCTCGGTCGACCAGATGCGCGCGGACTATCTAGACCGATTCCGCCCTGTTTTTACAGGAGCTTTTAAGCGGTTTATTGACGAGGGCAGTGTTTTCCCTCACTGCGAATTTGCTCATGCCAATAGTGAAACAGGGCCAGGGCATGCAACCATCTCAACCGGGCGACATCCGCGAGGCAGCGGAATTATTGAGAATCAATGGTATGACCGAGAAAACAAAAAATTCGTTTACTGCACGGAAGACTCACAGGCAAAACCTTTAGCTGGCATAGGTTCCGGTTCTCCTAAAAACCTTTTAGTGGAATCGCTCGGCGATTGGATCAAAACCGCGGATCCAAAAAGCAAAGTCATCTCCATCGGCGGCAAAGATAGAGCAGCAATTCTGCTTGGAGGCAAACACTCTGACTGGGCATTGTGGTACTCCTCAGCCAATGGCAACTTTGGCAGCAGTAGTTATTACGGCGAAAAGCTCCCGCTTTGGGTAACGGACTGGAATCAAAAAGTTGGCGCGAGCAGCTTTTCAAGTCAACGATGGGATCGCTTATTCGAAGAAAAGAAGTTCTTGGAATGGGGAGCGAGCGCCGATCGAAGCGAAGGAGAATTCATTCACGTCTTTGGGAAATATTGGTTCCCCTACGAACTTTCAGAAAAAAGCGATGAACTTTTCAAAGAAATCTACTACACCCCATTTCTCGACGAATTGTGTCTGTCTTTAGCGAAAGAAGCGGTAATTCAAGAAAAACTAGGCCAAAGAGAGAATCTCGATCTACTTTGCCTGGGATTTTCTGCGCTGGACACCATCGGACATGGCTGTGGCCCCAACAGCCAAGAAGCGATGGATTGTTTGCTGCGTCTGGACCGTTCGTTGGATCAGTTCTTACATTTCCTCGAGGAAAAAATCGGTAAAGATAAACTGCTCGTTACTGTGAGCGCAGATCACGGAGTGATTTCTCTGCCCGAATGGAGCCAAACTAAAGGCTTGCCTGGCAAACGAATCCCAAACAAAGAAGTACAGCAATTGGATGCCTGTCAAAAAGCAGTGAAGTCGCGCTTTCCTGATCAAGCGTTGATACTCGCCTCAGACCTGCGAACGGTGTATCTCGATCATGAGCTCTCAAAAAAAATGAATTTGAAATCGGAAGAGTTGGCTGAGTCTATCGCTGCAGAAGCAAGGAAACTCGAATACGTACACTCGGTTTATCTCGCCAATGAGCTGGAAACGAAGAAAGACAAAGACCCAATCGCCGCCTTATTATGGAACTCTTATTTACCCAATCGCAGCGGCGATTTGTTCTATGTTGGAAAAGAAAATTACTACATTTCCGAGTATCGAACAGGAACGGGACACGGAACGGTTTGGGCTTACGATCGAATAGTTCCTTGGTTGCTTTGGGGAAATGGAATTCCTAAGGCAACGCGTAAAGAAAAAACCCTCGTTGTGGATATTGCGCCAACCTTGGCGGATTTTTTACAGATCCCTAAACCTCAAAACCTAGACGGAAAAGCTCAGCTTCTAGCACCACCACGCTAGCTACGTTTTTTCTCAATACGCCGACGAATTTTGGATAAAGCTTCCTCTATTTTTCGAAGATCTTTTCTCTTCCCTTTTTCTGGCTTAATCGCGATTCGATCAAGCTTCTGAGCAATCCATTTGACATGCGAGCCATGACGATCGGTGACGCGATGTACAAATTCCCCGAGCTCCAAAATGTCCGCTTCCATCCGCGCTTGATAATTTTGCGTTGTCACTCGAACTGAAGATCGCAGATGCTGCAATTTCCCTAGAAGATCTTGTTTCGTCTTACGGATGTCGATTTTGTTTTTCTTATTTGTTTGTTTCATAAACAACCTCTGCTTCCGTTTCGGCTTCTTGCTCTCGTGATCCAGAAGCCAGTTCGGGATTGAGAACATGCTCAATTTTGGCCTGCAAATCTCGTGCAATCGCGCGCGGACTGCGGTTTCCGTTGATGGTTTCAAATCCGTAAATGCCCTGCATCGCTTTGAATTCACGCTGGATTTGTGATTGATAGCGAATGAAACATTGATACATGTCCCCCACACGTTGGATGTCCATACCGGATTCCCAGTAGTCCAGCATCGAACGCTTATGCAGATTGCGCTCGGCTAGCACTCGCGCTGGAACAGACAAATAGAAAACGGCATCCGGGATCAAAGCAATTCCATACACAGAACAAAGCCACTCTGGACTTGCTCCGCGCACAACGTCTCGCGCCATCAAGGTGTAAATGTAACGATCCGCAAGAACTACAAAACCCGCTCGAAGCGCTGGGATGATCTTGTTTTCAAGCTGATCTGCAAAATCCGTGGAGTAGAAAAGGCTCAAAGTTCTAGGACCCAGAATATTCCCCTGTTTAGCCATTTCTAGCTCTTTGGAAACCAAACTCGAGCGTCTTAGCCCAACCTCAGAAACAGGGTACCCCAATCGTTCGAGCCAATTTCTTACGAGAGCGATTTGAGTGGATCGCCCGGACCCATCGGCCCCTTCAATCACAATCAACTTGCCTTTAAGTTGAGCGAGATCAACGTTGGGAAGCCCTGCGCCATAGAAACGCTTTGATGATTCAACTTTGTTTCCCATCTGTGTACTCCTTTACCGATGTAGATTTCCCAATGCTTCCTCCAAAGCCGCTCGCTGACTCAACGGCATTCGCCATCTGTAGCGTGGAAGATCAATATGTTGGCGAACCAACTTGCGTACTGTTTGCTGTTGTGTATCAGGCGACTTGCTGGCGTCGATGGTGACGAATCGGAACTCTTTCACCATGCGCAAATATTCTTCGTGAATCTTCCCTTGAAAGATCCGGAAACTTTCATACGGATCGCGTGAATAGCCCATATCCATTCCCGCCTCATGATATTTGAGTTGAGGGCGACCTTCCAAAATTCTTTGTAATGCAACATCTAAAGGAACATTGAAAAAAAATGTTAAATCCGGAGGTTTTGCAAAACTATAGAGATCGCGAAGCCAAGGGCGATCGCAGCCTCTCACCGCATCACGAGCAAAGGCTGTGTAAATGTAGCGGTCCGCTAACACCAAATAACCCGCGTTGAGCAGAGGCAAGATCTGTCGTTCGTAACGATCCGCAAAATCCGTGCAATGAATCAAAGAAAATGTAGTGGGTGTCAAAAGCTGCCGCTTCTTCCCTTTGCTTGTCGCCTTCTTCACCAAAATTGACGAATTCCATTCGGTGAAAAACACTTTATAGCCCTCGAGTTCGAGCCATCTTTTTAGCAGATGAATTTGAGTAGATTTTCCCGAACCGTCGAGCCCTTCAACAGCAATCAACTTGCCGGGCAACCCTTCCACGACTTTCGAAATTTTCGCAGGCATTATTCTTCCTCGATGTGAAACTCAAGACCAAAAACCTCTTCGAAAAGTTTTGCCTTTTCGCGAAGCGCCCACTTCTCGAGCAGCAAATCTCCTTCGCCTTTCAACCGCAAACGAAACTTCGGCTTCTTAAATTCAATTTCGATTTCTTTGACCTTGTTCGCGTGCTCGGTATCTAGAGCATCGGCCACACGCAACAGCGCGGCCAACTTCATCACTACGACACGATCTTTCTCACTCAAAGCCTTATAGGCCGGATGTTGGAGCTTCGGGAAAGCCTTGCGGTGGTAGCGAGCCACATTGGCAACGATGGCATTTTGCGTTTCGCTCAAACCAATGAGTGGAGCGGCACTCAATAAATAATGAGTGTGTTTGTGATGCCCGATTGTGTTGACGAAGTGGCCAATATCGTGCAACCACGCAGCAACTTCTAAGAGAGTGCGATACTCCGGAGTGAGTCGGTGCAGCGCTCGCGTTTCATCAAACAATTTGGAACAGTGCCTGACGACAGCCTCAGCATGCTGCTCGTCGAATTGATATTTCCGCCCTAGCTGTTTTGCAGCAAAAGACAATTGCTCGCCGCGCAGCACACGCTTCCCTTCGAAAAGCTCTTGAGCAACGTCGTAAAGGACCCCTTCTTTTAATCCCACATTCGGAATCAGAATCTCGCTCGCGTCGACAAATTTCAGCAAACGTTGCAACACAATCGCGGCGGGAACGATCACGTCGGCTCGATCGGGGCGAAGACCCAGCTTTTGCACTCTTTCCTCAAAACTCATCTCCTGAAGTTTCTCTAAAATCGTGGCGAGATCGTCAGCAGGAAGTTTGTTTCGATCCTTACCAAGTAAATCCTTACGTAAATCACCTAGCGCTTCGACATTGCCTCCGGTGCCGATGAAAACTCGAACCTTGCGTTGTCCAATTTCTTTTTGAATCCGTTTCTGAATGGTGTCGACATACTCGCGAACCATTTGATTGAATTTCTTTTCGCTATTTCGGCGACGATTGAAATTTTCGAGCAAGCGAACCGTTCCCATTTTGAAGCTGTCGATGAAAAGGATTTCCCCTTCCGCAACGCAGGTGATTTCCATACTTCCACCGCCCACATCGACGAGTAACGCCGATTCGTCTTTGAGGGGAAGTTTCTGATTCACCGCTTGGAAAATCAGTCTCGCTTCTTCTTCGGCTCCGATTACCGAAACAGAGATGCCCGTTTCCTGAGCAATGCGATCGACAAAAATTTCTCGATTCAGCGCTTCGCGCAAGGCACTGGTTCCCACAGCGACGACTTTCTGTACTCCCTTTTGAGCCAAGAGACTCTGAAAACGTGAAAAGGCTGCAATGGAACGGGACAAAGTCTCTTCGCGAATATTGCCGCCCTTGAAAACATCATGCCCAAGTCGTACTGACTCCCGATGGTTCTCGACCACGTCCAAGTCCTTGGCATTTTTCGCTTCTGCGATAGCAAGGCGCATGGCGTTGGATCCCACGTCAATTGCAGCAATGGCAGGCATACAGGAATCTTACCCTATGAATGTTAAGAATCTGTGAGTGGAGTCTTTCCCCCCTGAAGACAATCCAGAATGCGATAGAGGCCAAACTTGGGCAAACGCATAAACCCTGACCAAGCCGCAGCAGCCAAAGTGCCTTCCGAGAGCCAATCGTTGATCCAATGCGAAGCGTATTTGGGATTGCCTTGTTTCAAACCGGCTCCAGCTTCTATAGCCCAACGTCGATTGCATCGCTCGTGATGCCCGACAGGCCAAGAAAAAATCATGGGGATTCCAAGAGCAGCATAGAAAGTCAATTCACTCGGCTTGGTCCAGAGCATATCTGTTTTTGCTAAGAGCTTGTTGAAGCTGCGGAAATACGATTCGAAATCGGGCTCCCAAAAAATCTGAACCTGAGAGCCGAGTAAATCCTTCATCCCCACTTGCGTGACAAGAGTTTCAAATCCTTCTGCGATTTCCCGTCGAATCCCTGCAACCAACGCTAGGCGAATTTTTCCTGAACGGACGAATTTTGCTAAATCTGGCAAGAATCGCTTTGCGATTTCGATTTGCGCTCCAGCTCCACCTACAGCAAAAGTCAAAAGTGGTGGCTCTACGGCATTTTGCTGCGGAACTGCGCCCAGAAAATACCTCAATTCATCTCGATATTGCTGAAAGAAGACGCGTTCAGGATCTAATCGCAACAAACGTGAACGTAGATTCTCACGTAACGCAACTAACTCCGGCCCGCCCAACAATTCCCCTGGCAAAGGGAAACCAGTGAAATGGATTTGCCCTTTAGGCACTCCATAAGAAACCAAGCGCAAATAGGCGCGACGAGAAGGAACAAGGTAATGGATTTTTGTTTTGCTGGGCTGCACTGGCACCCAAATCCGATGAATATCCGCGTCCGTCACTACGCAAAAAACTCGATCACAACCAGCGGCATCTGCCGCAATCGCTGGGATGTAGAAACTGCTACAAAGTGCCGCATTCTGAGCCTTCAATTGTTCGGCTAGATTTTTTCCAAGCCCCGACTGAATCTGTCGACTCAGAAAACGCACGGGCCAATTCAGCGCCGATAAGTCGCGATGAGGATGCAAATCTGGGATATAGGTCAGTGAGTTGAGTAGCCCACGAAAAGGTCGCCCCAAATAGGGCAACTGAGAGGCTCGCGAAGCAAATTCATAGAGTTTCTTGGATCGCCCCCAAATCTTCATCTCCTTCTCATCTGCGAGGGGAGTTTGATCTGCTCGTTCGCAAGGAAGACCCAGTTCTTGAGAAATCGCCATCGCCGCGCGCAAATGGCCATAGCCCATATCCGCGGCAACGATTCGAACTTTCCCTTCTTCAGCAAATTTCATGAAATTACTGTTTTACCCGAGAGCGTGCAGTAGAGCGACCTGGCTCACCAAAAACGAATTTGCCCTTCACACAAACCTCATCTTCCCTGGCTAAACTTTTCTTAAATGATCTGGTTGTTTGGATCGATTTTACTAATTAGCGCTGCACTGAGCGTGTTCTTCTATCTGGCACAACGCTCTCTTCTTCTCTCATCGCCGCTGTCAAAACTTCCGAACGACAAGCTAGAGCCGATTAGTATTCTCAAACCACTCAAAGGCGTCGACAGCCAACTCGAAGAAAATCTTCGTAGTTTCTTTTCTCAAAACTATCCCCGCTTTGAAATTCTCTTAGGAGCGATGGATGCGAACGATCCAGCCTTAGCAATTGCCAGAAAAGTGGCTGCAGAATTTCCCCAAGTTCCTAGTCAAATCGTTGTGGGCCAGCGCAAGCCAGGATTCAATCCCAAGGTAAACAATCTCTTCAACTTAGAAAAAAATTCGCGGCATTCGATTTATCTCATTAGCGATAGCAATGTTCGAGTGAAGCCTAATTTTTTGCTCAACTCCATTGCGCATCTTTCTCAGCCAAACGTCAATCTTGTCTCCGCTCCCATTCGGGCACGCGACGGACATGGGCTCGGCGCTACCCTAGAAGCTTTACATTTGCATAGCTTTGTCATGGGAGGAGTCGCCGTCATCACCAAGTTTCTCCGCCAACCCTGCGTAGTCGGAAAATCCATGCTCTTCCGAAAAAGCCAGCTCGAAGAAATTGGCGGTTTTGAAAAACTTTCGAACTATCTCGCTGAAGATCAGGTCTGCGGCGAAGAACTCGCGCGACTTGGAGGCATTTGTACAGTCAGCGAAAGCACTATCGAAAACGTACAAGGCTCTGTCAGCACCACTCAATTTTTACAAAGACAATTGCGTTGGGCCCAAATCCGCTATCGCATCAATTTTCCAGCCTATTGCGCGGAATGGTTTAGCAATCCGACTTTGATGTCTATTTTCGCTCTCGTTCTGATCCCTTCGACAATGACTGTTGCAATGGCACTGGGGCTTTGGATTCTTCGTTCTGTATTTGCGATTTCCTCCGAGCGCTTGCTTCGCACTCACCGATCTGCTTGGACAATTCCACCACTTCTACTACTGAAAGATCTGCTGCTCGGAGGACTTTGGATTGTTCCGTTTTTCAAAAACACGGTTTATTGGAGAGGAAATTC
>CAZMYG010000030.1:0-2376 GCA_964570465.1 uncultured Planctomycetales bacterium | reverse complement strand
TGAGCACGCAGAGCAAATCCTCGAGATTGACGATTTCATCTTGATTGGTGTCACCCCAAATCCAAGTTCGCGTTGGATAAGAAAGATAGGCGCCATTCTGGCTTTGCACGCGAATCTCGTAGTTGGTGTTAGGAATAATCGCCTCTCCAAACACGTTGAATTCACCCCAATCTTTACCAGGCAAGAATACGGCCTCTCCAACAATCTGCCCCTTGGAATTGAGATAGCTCGTGAGACAAGGGAAATCTACAGAACTCAATTGCAAAGCAACGGGAATTGTTCCATTGGCATCGACAGATACATGCAAATATCTACCACCTTGGGCTTGCCACTCGACATTTGGAACACGGGGCAAAATAAAATCTGCAAGCACAGGGCGATGGTCCGAAGCAAGCCCACTCGCCAAAGTAGGAACTAAGAGTCCTAGAATTTCTGCAGGCATGGATGCAAGTGGGGTATTCGAAGAATAGAAAATAAAAGAACGCCGAAGAGTTGCGATACTGTCTTGCCAAGAGATGTAATCCAGTTTTGCAGTAGAACCAATGGTGGCTCGATTATTTGTGAATGTCTCTCGCGCATCGTCATAAAGCATGTCAGAGCCATCTCGATCTGTGCCATCTAGCTCACCGATAAATTCCGCAGCCGTCAGCCATTGAGTGGGACCAACCGTATTGTTGGTCAACTCATCTTCATTCCAATCTCCACCGAGAATCACAGGAGTAAAGGCATCTAAGATCGTGTTCGCTGGAGGACTGTCGCCGATTTTTGAAAACGGGTCAGGCACTCCCATTCCCGCGCCGTTGAAAAAATGATCGACGAAATAAGAGACATTCCGAGCGGCAGTAATTCTCTGCGTGTGATCGTTGGGGTCGGAACTACCTGCTTTGAGATGTGCGCCGCCTACAACAAGATTGCCACAATATCCCTGATCTTCAGGCAAGTTGATTTCTGCAAAAAGGAAACCCCGGATTCCACCGTTACCTCCTGGCGCATAGAGATGAGGCAATACAAAAAAGATATCGCTGCTTGTACTCTTGCCATCGCCATTGAGATCGGCAAATGGGTAGCGGCTCAAAAGCGCATTGCGATTGAATCCGTCGTTGCTGGCGCTGACAAAAACATAGGGGAGATCGAAGTTTGCAGCGTATTTTTGTACATAGGCTGTGACCGGAGGATTGCCTGGCTTGAAAGGGTCGTTCCCCCCGCGCAAAAACAAATTCAAAGTCGTGGTGAGATTCTCAACTGAATCCACGCCACTGCCGGTGTTATTTCCACTATTGTCCGCAGTTTCTTCGAGTATCAGTACATCCGGCTTCATCGCCGCAACGATGCGAGCCAAGCCAGTCCAATCGTTTAAACCCTCTACCTTATTATTGCTGGAGCAAAGAGTGTCGTAGACGTTGTAGGCCATCACACGCAGATCGCGCGGGTCAGACTTGCCCCACTGTGCGGCGCTGGGATTCCATTGAGCCCAGGCCGCAGCAGAGAGGAACAAAAAACAAAAGGTGGTTCTTATTGACACTGACAGGGATTAGGTCCGCTGATAAATGCGTTCAGCTCAAAAAGAATGTCCAAGAGATTGACACGCCCATCGCCTCCGCAAGGAGCGATGTCTGCGTTGGGAAAACCCGTCGCGTTTGAAAATGCAGCGAGCACATAGAAAATGTCATCCAGATTGACGTGATTGTCCTGGTTGAGATCTCCGAATGGCCGAGCTACATCCAAAGCTCCAACGTATAGAAGAGCACCATAACGCTGATCGACTCCTGTGGGGTTTTCTGCCCAGTACGGATCGAAATCTCCATTGTTGTCAACGTCGTAAACAACGGTTGCATTGATGACGATTCCGCCCAAAGTTCGCGCGTCTCTAGTTTGCAACGAACCAAGACAATCGGCATTCACCGTACTGTGTGGCATTTGCAACATATTGCCTGACCAAGCAGAACCTGAACTCACCGAGTTGCTATCCGCAATTCCGATGAATCGAACTTGCCAATTGGTCCCCGAATTCATTCCAGGGTAAACATTGCCTACCTCGAAAATCATCTCCAGCTCGTAGCTAAAGACTTCTTCGTTGTAAACCGCTCTCAAGAGTGCGGTGTCATAATCGCTGTAAGGATTGCCGAACTTGTCGGTCTTGAAAAATTCACATGCAGCAAGGAACCACACATTGCCAACGGAATCGATCATAGGCGCAGAAACCGATGGACCTTGAGGAGAGCCGCCCGTCACTGCAAAGAGCGGGACCATTCGGCCAATTACACTTCCGCCTGGGCCATTCAAAATAGGCTTCCCTGTGCCTTCTCCTTGCCCAGTTCCATCGAAAGTACCATCGTTATAGCCCGCCATCACCCATTCCTGGGCGCCAGTAGTGGG
>CAZMYG010000029.1:0-21034 GCA_964570465.1 uncultured Planctomycetales bacterium | reverse complement strand
CCGCACGATTTTTAGACAACGATTTATTGAAACTCTCTGGACCCGTACTGTCTGTATGTCCAACAATTTCAATTTTAATTTCTGAATTTTCTTTTAAGTTCTTCGCAGCTGCATCTAATACGGCTTGATATCCTTCCGAAATTTTTGCACTCGATGTTTCGAAATAAACATTATCTAATCCCATCACTGCAGGAGCTGCTTCCACTACTTCAGGACATCCTTTGTTAGCTACTGTTCCCGCAACTTCCGGACACGCATCATCAGGATCAATGATACTATCATTGTCAGTATCCACACAACCTTGTAATGCAAGAGTTCCTTTCACTTCCGGACAACGGTCATCCGCATCCGTTACACCATCTCCATCTTTATCAGGACAACCATTCGTCGCTGGATCTTCTGTAGGCCATTGCCCCGTATCGATGTAATAGCGTTCCGTGGCTCGCTTGAGAGCTTCGGCTGTGGTTGCGATTTCTGAAATTCTCGCTTCTTGTCGTGTTCCCATAAAAGAGGGGGCAAGAAAACCTGCAAGCGTGACGATGATCGCCATCACGGCGATCAACTCGAAAAGAGTGATCGCGCCACTTTGCGAATTCCATATTAATCGTTTCATGTAGTATCTCTATTGGATCGGCTAAATATATCGGTAATAGCAAGGGAATAGCTTTATTTAGGAAATTGGTTTTATCGCTGAAAGATGGGTAGGTAACTGAAGCTCACTTCGAGGGTCAGGCAATTCATCGCAGTGACATAAATCGAGCCAAAATCACTACTTTTTGAGGACCAGGAACCATCGGCCCGTTGGCTAGCTATAAGCTCTTTAACAGTTTTTCGATACCAATCCCTCCACATTCGTGGGTCGCGATACTGGTAAAAAGCCTGAGCGGTATAGAAACGACCATATTCGGGAAAGGTTTCTTGAGGGATGTTGGTTAAGGACGATGGGAATGCTAAAGAAGCCTCGCGACGAAGTAGAAAATCGATCCCTTGCTCAACAGCATCGCCTTCATAAACGCCTGCGAAATTGAGAGTCGCTACACCGGCTGCCGTTAACGCTGCACTAGATTGAGCGGAACCCAATTGATAGCGAAAAGAACCGTCTTCTTTTTGCAATTCTTTGACATAAGCAATGGCTCGATCAATCACTTCCTTATTCACGGTAATTCCGGCGTTGCGTGCGGCGCGTAAGGTTTGAATCAAGACAATGGTGATGGAGCCCTCATGTTGTAGAGTCCTTTTCGGTGGGTAATACCAGCCCCCGCTGTCTCCCTGCGTTTTTTCGATGAGATGAACTGCAGACTCTAAGGCTTTTTGTAGCGATTCGGTTTTAGATGTTGGAGAAAGTTTTTTCTGTATGCCTAAGGCCTCTGCAAGTGCGAGAGTCGCATAGCCATGCCCATGCATGCGGGAGTGAAGATCGCTTTGCGCAGAAATATAGCCAAACTGCTCGTCAACTTGGCGAGAGCTATGAGCAAGCAAATACTCAAGACCGCGTTCTGTGATCTTGGCCCGTGGTGAATGTCCTAATTCCCCAGCTCCCAGAAAAGCGAGAGTTGCTAAAGAACTGACTCCAATGGGGGCGTAAAGAGTTGCATCTGCTTGAGGATAGGAACCATCTGCCGTTTCTGTTTGTTTGTTGGCCAAGAAATCTAATGCTTTTTCAACGGCAAGACGAGCGTTTGAGATCTCCGTAGCGATCGAATCCGTAGAAACAGCTTTCTCACTTTCAGAATTCTGTAAGCAGAATAGAGAAGCGATGAGAAGTAGTTTCACGACTTCGTTTGATGGATTCGCCGATAGTAGTCGTCAATCCATCTTTGATAGCGCAAAGGCATTTGTTCTGTTTTTTGGTTACGGAAAAGTTCTTGGTACATGGGAGGCAACTCGCCCCATTTGCCTCCTTGATTGGACTGATTTGCAGGATCGGATTGTGGCAATCGTGGAGGTGGTGCTTTGACATTGTCTCCACTTTGCTGGGTGTCCTGAGGGCTCGCTGGATTTTTGCCGTTCATTTGCCCTGGATCTTGGGGCAGCTTCTCTCTTTCCTGCTGTGAAGAAGGTTTTTGATCTTTGGAGTTTGGTTCGGGCTGAGGCAAAGAGTTCCCCGAGCTATTTCCAGAGCTTGGCGCTTTCTTGAGTATTTCTTCCATTTGTCGAACACATTGTTGCTGGCTCTCCAATGCCTTTTTCAAAAGCTCATCCATTTTCTTTTGAATGGCTTCCATTTCAGCGCCTGCATTTTCGGAGCGGGCATCTAGCAGCAATTTGTCAATTTCTTGGAGATTTTTTTCAATCGAACGAAAGAGATATTTGATCTCTTCTTCGCTACTTTCTCCACCCATGCCTTGGAAGAGCAAAGGCAAACACAAGAGTCCTGCGAAGTACTTCATTTTTACTACTCGATTCCTAAACGTTTTTTAAACTCCGAAAACAACTGAGTCACTCGATGATGGCGATGGGCGAGTCTTTCAATTTCTCGTTCCATCACAGTACCTTCCGCTAATCCCTTCTTCTGCCAGTCAATTAAGTTCTGAGTACGTTTTGCCAACTCTTCCTCCATGCGCTTGAGCATTTTGAGCTCGGCAATATCTGGAACCAATTTATTGCTCGAAGTTGGTTGATTTTTGGATTCCTGCTGCTGAGAGTTTTTCGATCGATTTTGCATTTCCTCCTGCAGCGCTTTGAGCAATTCCTCAAAGCGCTCACTGACATCCTGTTGCATGCCACCGACTATTTCATCGCAACGATAGTTTTCATCTGGGCCCATCCACTGGGCAATTCGATTCAAGTCTTCCTCATTTGCGCGCAACAGATAGGCAAAGACCTCGGTTTGTTCTTTTTCCAGCGCCTCGGCTACGCGAACACAGTCCTGTGCGATCTTTTCTTCCCCTTTACCCAACTCACGAATCTTGAGTTTTAAGGCTCTACTCGGTGTGGGGGACTGTTGCTTTTCGACTTGGGCTTCCGAAGTGGCTTTGCGCAGCTCTTCGTGCGCTGTGAGCATGGTTTTGAGTTCTTCGCCAATGCGGAACAGAAGTTCTTCTTGGCGCAATTTCAGATATTTCTCGCCCTCTCGTTCTGCTTCCTCTTTGGCTTGGCTTAACAGTTTCTCAGCTTCTTCTTGTTTTGGCTCTGCTTGCTCAGGATCCGATTGTTCCAAACGATCCGAAGCCTCTCCGGCTTTTTGTCCTGCAGAGTCAATGCTTTTTGAAGGCGATTTCTGCGCTTTTTCTTTTTCGCGTTTTGCTAGTTGGAGAATTTCTTTTTCCAATTCTCTCTGTCGACGAGCGAGCTCGAGAGCCTTTTCTTTCTCTTGTGCGCTAAGCTCATTCTTTCGTGACAAAGAACGACGAGCGCGACGCATTTTCTCAGCAGCTTTAGATTGCGCCTCTTGTGCGGCTTTGGATTGAGAAGCAGCCATTTTCTCGCTCGCTTCTTTCATCGCTTGAGCAGCTTCTTCGAGCGACTGTTCCAGTTCTTTCTTCTCTTCCTCGGAGAAGTCTTCCTTGCGCAGCCGTTGGGGAATTTGTTCTCGCAATTCTTCAAGTTCTTGGGCAAGTGCTTTTTGGCTTGCCATTGTCTGTTCTTTTCGTGGTTTTGCTTCTGCCGCTGCGTTTTGTTGTGCTTGCTCCACGGATTGTTTCGCTTGTTTTATGGATTCAAGTGCTGCTTTCGCGGATTGTTCAGCAGATTTTGCTTCCTGCTTTTCCATTTCGGCGGCGCTTTTTGAAAGTTCCTCCGAAGCTTTCCAAAGTTCATCGCTTGCTTTTTCTTCTTGCTCCGATTGTTTGGAAAGGCTGCGAGCTACTTTCTCTACTTCCCGGCGGATTTCTCGCTCCTCTTGCGAAAGTGCAGAAAGGTCGGGTTTTTCCGGATTTTGAGGGTTGGAATTTTCCTTTTCTAAAGATTGCAAAACCTGTTCTTGCCGTTGTCCTAGCGCTTCCAAAGATTTCAAAGCCTTTTCCATGGCTTCGGTTTTTAAATTTTCTTCTGCGCGTTGTTCTTGCTGGAGTTGCTCCTGTTTTTGGATCAAAGAATCCAATTGTTTCTCCATTTCCCGTTGTGCTGGAGAACGTGAATTCTCATTGAGCTTGGCCGTTTCTTCGCGCAGTTTCTTTTGCAACTCGCGCAGCGTATCAAGCGCTTTCGAGATTTCTCCCCACTCGCGGAGTTCTTTTTCTAATTTTTCAAGATCCTTGCGATCCAAGAGAATGTCGAGCAATTCCTCTAAATCTCGTAGCAGCAATTCTTCTTTCTCGAGACTTTGTAGAGCCTTACCTTCGTCGAGAAATCGTGAAATCTCCGCCATTCTTTTTTCGACTTGGGAATCCTCGAGTCGTGTCAGTGCTTGCTCTAGAAGTTCCGCAGCACGATTGCGCCCTTTCTCTTGTAGCCTAGGAAGCAAAGAAGTCATCGTCTGTCGTAGTCGATCGACTCGTCGACGCTGTCTTTCTTGTTCTTCGAGAATGGATTTTTTTTCTCGGGATTCCTGAGCAAGAACCGACGTGATTGTTGCGCTGATAAAAGCGAAGAGGATAAAACTAATCCCAGCAATCCGTTTCATTTTCCACTCAATCCTTTGGTTCGAGAATGAATGCTTCTCTGTCTTTCCAGCAATTCCCGAGTCAATTGAATGACTGTCTGATAATTATCCCATTCTGCGAGTTGATCCAGCAGCTTGTTGAGAATTTCTAGCGATTCTTTCTGTGCTTGGAAGGCCTCTTGGAGCAACTGTTTCTGGGCGGAGGGATCGGTACGCAGGGAAACGTTTTCCAGGGCTTCAGCGGCACGGCGAGTGCTCCGTTCGCTTAAGTTCAACGATAAACGGGACATTTCCAATAATTTGCTCAGCAACTCAGATCGACCAAGCTTTCCTTCATGGAAGCTGAGTGACATCTTTTCCAGCCACTGAAGTTTCCAAGAAAGATCCTCTTCAATGCGAGCTATTCCAGTTGCTGTGTTCGTAGGCTCTAAACTGCTTCGCAAGTTTTCTGTGTGATCGATCCAGAGTTGAGCGTCACGATCCAAGCGGTTGTAGGTCGCCGATTCAAATAAATCGATGAAGACATTGGAGAAGGCTTTTGCACTAGAGCGAACTCGCGCTTGCCCCGAAAAGGCACTTCGAAGCGCACCTTCTTCATTGGGAGGGAAAGAAGAATGAGATTCTAGAATCGTGAGCAAATCACTGACTCGATCTTGTTTTTCTTTTTGGAGAGCTTCTGCGGCTTGCACCTGTTCCTTGGTACGTGTAAGCGCTTCATGGATTCTGCGCTCTAATTCCTCAGCTGAGAGAAGTACTAAGCGATATTCTTGAGATTCGCTGAGATTGGGTTGGGGGAGACGAGTGTCTGCGGCGCGAATCTTGAGAAAGACAATTTCTCCTTCATGAGCTGGACGATCTCCAGCTCTCAATTCGGTAACCTCGATTGCCGAGTTCATCAAAATCTCCCGCTCTGGTGGGGTATTTGCTTCTTCTGTATTGCGATTCAAGCGGAGAGGAAATTCCTGAACGGCTCCTTCCTTGCCGATTTGGGTCAGCATTTGAATTGAGCTAATTCCATAATCGTCCTGAACTCGGCCACGAATGGGCACTCGACCTGAGACCGTCACATCGAGATCGAGGCGATTTGGAGAGCGCAAAGTAATTTCTGGTTTTCGATCTGGAAGAGCGAGAATTGGAAATGGCCCAGTGTCTGAGTTCTGAAGTCCTTTTGCATTTCTCAATTCAACGAAAAAGCGATCCGATTCGAGTATTTGCAGTCGCAGATCCAGATGTTTTCCGTCTTCTTGCAGATGAAGGGGAAGAATTCGACCTGATTGCTGAAAGCGCATCTGTCCCGAAACGACAGCTTCACTGCTCTCTATGAATAATTCGACTTCACTCCCGGCCAACGCCTCGATGCTTGCTCCTTCGATCTCTTTTGGAAGCTGGCTGACGTAGGAAGGAAAATGGATTCGATGATTCAGTCGAGTGAGACTGGGTGTTTGCAGTGGAGTGACTTCCACCAAAGGCTCTTGATCAAAATCATCACCGCCTTGGGCCCAAAAACTAAAAGTTTCGTTGACCGAGGAAAATAAATAACTGAAATCTTTTTCTCCGCTGCGCAAGGCGTTGCGACTTTTACCATTCGAGAGATGTAATTCGACGGAATCGGGAGCAGCTCCGCGTGCTACGACACGCACGGGCAAATCCAATCCTCGAACCATTTCGACTCGAATTTTTTGAGGGCTTGCTAAAACTTGAATCTGTCCTTCTTGCGGAGCAATGTGGATTTCGAGCTCCGTTGATTTTGGCCAACGAATTTCTTCGCCCCAGAAGCGGGCCCACCAAATTGAAGCTGCTTTTGTATCTGAGTAGAGAACAGATCCGAAGGTTAGAGTGAGTAAGGAAGCAAAGAATAAGGGGGCCATGGCGCGTTTGGGAGCCAAGGCACGTTTCGTGGGCAGAGCTTGCAAACTTTCTTTTGCATCCTTCTGTAACTCCGCTTTCAAATCTTCTGAAACCGGAAACAAAGAAGTGGATCCACTAAATTCAATCGCGGTAATGAGTTTTTCACGTAGCTCAGGAAAACGACGCTCTAATGCCAAGGCGATATCCCGTTCTTCTATTTTTCGATGCAAAGGATAAAAAAGTTTTCGAACTAGAAACCAAGCGCTACCAATCAACACCAAGCCTAAGAAAACGAGTCGAAAACTTCCCGGCAAGTGCAAAAGTCGGTCGAGAACATAGGAAAGTAAGAAAGTAGCCAAGATGAAATTGGCACAGGCTCCTAGCCCATGTACGAAATAGAGCCCGCGCAGTTGGCTGCGAAGTTTTTCCAGTTCTCTTGTCAGACTGTTCTCGTTCATCGTTGAAAAATGGGCAAATAACGATAAGGAATTTGAAGAATCAAGGTTGCGCTTGCCGTGCTGTAATTTCGTCCTGGGCCCGTTCGGTTTGGCCAAGCACCATTCGCTTCTTGCATGCGTAGTAGTTGCTCACGAATCTTCGCGAAATAGCTTTCCCAATCATCGCCACCGACAATGTACATCGCTTGCACGGCGTAATAATGCCCGTAGTAAAAAAAATAATGTCCCGATTCGGAATCACCCCATCGAGAGGAAAAACTATCGTGATAGCGGCGCAGATAATCGACTCCATAGCGAATGTCTTCATCGGAATAGATTCCCGCTCCATGGAGAGTGGCGACTCCTGCAGCAGTCAGAGGATAAGAAGATCGGCTATTGTCTTGAGCTTGATAGCGAAAAGAGCCTCGTTCATCGACATCCCAGTTCGGCGTGGAAAAACGAAATCGAGTGGGACTTTCGCGCACCGCACTTCGTTTGACATATTGAACAGCACGTTCAATGGCCGAATGGGGGACATAAATACCAATATTGCGTGCTGCTCGTAATGCCATAACTTGGCAAACAGTGACGGACATATCAGACTCTGGACTGAAGGGCTCGTAACGCCAACCACCTTCGCGATTTTGACTTTTTACAACGAGATCGACGGCCTTTTGCAAAGCGGTTCGCAATTCGGGCCGTTGAGTCATGCCATAAACTTCTGCTAATAACAAAGTCGCAAAGGCATGATCGTACATGCGCGATCCATAAGCCGTGATATAGCCCTGTTCGTTGACAATCGAAAGAATCCAATCCAATCCCTTCTGAACCGTTGCGGAATATTTGCCTCGACCTGGTAAATGACCGCCGGCAACGAAGGACATGCATGCCAGTGCACTGACTCCGACATGGGGGCGTTCTTCAGCGATGGTGGCGTAATCTGTATTGAGTTTGTAACCCACATCTCCATGCCAAGAACCGTCCTCTTGTTGATGATTGGCGAGATATTCGAGACCGCGATTTACGGCGGCGACCAGTTCCGGAGTGATCTCGCGTGAACTCGTGCTGCCCTGCTGCAAGGTCAAAACAGAAAAAGCAAAAAGTATCGATAACATCGTTTTACCTTTCTGGTCCTGAGAATAGCCGCCATCGCAAGTCTTGTTGCACAAGTAATGTTCCTGGGAGCAAGACGATTTCTGGTGTTGTTCTGCTGCTCGCTTCGCCCAACGAAAAGGTGCTACTCACAGTTTCTGAACTGGCTCGATTCAACACATAAACTTCAATTTCCTCACGATCTCCTTGAGTATTTCTTCGCTTTAGCGGCAAAAGCAATAGTTCATCCGTCCAGACTGGGGAGAGAAGTTCAGGATGTCCCGAAAGCGCAGGAGGAAAACTAACCCAACCAGGTACTGGGAGATTTCGTTTCCATTTCGTTTGCGCGCTCTCTAAATCGAAATGAATCACTCGCAAATGTCCCTTCCCTTCCGGATTCAAAATAAGGAAGTCCGCTACCTGTCCAGGGTCCGTAGAAAAAGGATGTAGATCGGGGAGCTGAGACTCCGAAGGAAATTGTTGCATGGCGTAGAGACTGCCTTCTTTGGCTTGGATGCGATAAATCGCCAGCCCATCACTGCGCGGCTCTCCCGTTAAAGCAAGAAGGTAAACTTGGTCTTTTGCGAAGTGAAAGTATCCGTTGCTGTATTGCACGGGCAATTCAAATTTCCACGGGCGAGCTTCTCCTTCGATAGAAAACCCCCAAATGGTAAATCGTTTTTCTGGAGTTTGAGAATCACGGTTGGCGCCTGGAGCAACCAGACAAAGTAGTTGATTTTGGTAAATCGCCCCGGAAAGAATTTCTCGGAATGCGCTGAATTGAATTTCTGCAAGCAAAGTGCCTGTAAAAAGATCGAAGATCATTGCTTCGCCCAGGGAATCATTTGCATCTCTTGGAAATCCACGAGTAGGCAGGAAAGCAAGTTTGCCTTCTCCAAGCACCGTTCGTGGAATTTCTTCTCCTGAAAATTCGTGAAACCAAATCGGAATTCCACCTACAGCGTCAGCGACTTCCACACGGAAATTCCCCTCTTTTTCTTGGGTGATGGTGACCAATACTCCGTCTTTCGCAAAGAATTCAAAAATGGGAGAAGGCAAAACGCGCGCCCATTTTTTCTCGCCTGTATGTAGGTCCAATCCTAAAAGGGTGTCGCTCGAAGCAAACACCACCGTGTTATTGCATAAAGAAACTGCAGGGAAGCGAAGATCCTCAGGATCAAGTTTGCGATACCACAGGGGTTTTTCCATTCCCGATTCGAGAGGGCGATACAATCGCAACTCACCATCGCAAACAGCAAACACATAGCCACTAGCGAAAGCGTTTTCTCCTGTGCTTTGCAACAAGCGAATCGATTGATTTGCGATGAGCACTTCCCGTTGAGGGCTGAGTGGCGCTCG
This sequence comes from uncultured Planctomycetales bacterium, assembly GCA_964570465.1. Classification (GTDB taxonomy): domain Bacteria; phylum Planctomycetota; class UBA1135; order UBA1135; family CAZMYG01; genus CAZMYG01. The sequence continues at coordinate 11,755 of CAZMYG010000029.1, read as the reverse complement.
TGGCCCAATCAAAGGAGGCGTTAGGGTTCGTTCTTCACCCAGAGAGGAAAATTTCTTGGATTGATCAGGAGGATAGTCTGAAACAATCGACGCAAAATCTCGAGCGAGCTTTGCCCTCAGTGATTTCGCTAAGGAAAGATTTCCGTTTTTATCAAAAGCAGCAGTGAGTCGACGAAGTGCTGAGCTATACAAAACGGGATCTTTTTCCTGACGGAAAATATCTCGGCAAATAGAAGCAACGGTTGCGAGTTCTCCGCTTTCGAGAGAAAGGTCGAGTAAAGAACGTTGTGCACGAGTGGCAGCTTGAGAGTTGGGAAAAAGCCGAATGAGCTCTGAAAGCTTTTGCCGATCTTTTTCTTCCACTCCTTTTTCAAATAGTGTGGTCGCTTTGCCCTCATAAGGAGAGTAGAGCTCTCTGCCATTTTCTTTGAGGAGCATTTCGATTTGATTCTTTGAATACTCAAAGGCATTCATTCCTTCAATTCGATAGGAAGGATAGCGACTCAAAATCTCATGTAAGGTCTCTAATGCAGGAACGAAATCGTGGCGACGCTTTTGAATTTGATAGAGCTTGCTCTGAACATAGAAGCCGACCGGGATTTCATTTTCCTCTTCCGGCATGTTCTCGTTGGAGAACTCACGTTGCACGGAGCGTAATTCGGCTTCAAATTCTGTGTCGTTACTCTGTGATTCATAGAATGAGCAGAGCCTCAGTCCAATTTTCAACCGAGTGTTTGGAGTGGGAGCAAGTTCTTTTGCCTTGCGCAAATGAAGTAAAGAAGAAATGGATTGCCCACGTTCATTTTCAATTTCTGAGAGTGAGAATTCCAAATCGAAGATTTCCTGGACTAGAGAAAGATTTCCAGCTTGGTAAAGAGAGCCCAAAATTTGCCCAGCTTCGAGATAGTGCGAAATCGCTGCGTCACGATCTGGACGGGAAGCTTTCGCAAAAGAATCGCCCCGGCGGCGCAGTAATCGCCCCAGTCTTTCTTTGGCTTGCACATCACCACTGGCCGCAAGACGGCGGTTCTTTTGTAGCAGACTATCCCAGTCGAAACGCATCTCGACATTTCGATCTGAGAAAACAAAAGCAAAACCATCTTCTATTTGGAGATTTCCCAAATCTCGTCCCAAGGCCTGCCAAGGGATGATTTCTCGCCATTCGCTGCTGTCGTTTAGAGAGAAAGAACGAATTCCTTCCAAGGTAGGAATCAGTAGGCTTTGCTCGCTCATTGCCCCTCGGGGTAATAAGGAACTCTTTGTAATTTCCGAAGGAAGCAAAGCTCTGCGCCAAGTGGGTAGTAAGGAAAATCGTGGAGTGCCTAATCCTTCTCGTGTTGCCATCGCAACCAAGCTGTTGCCGTACAAGAAAAGTTTCGAGTCATGCGCTCCCAACATATGTCGCAAGCCGAAGCGATGTGGCTTGTCATAGTGCAACCAAGAAAGAGCTTCGCCGCTTCGGGAATCGAGAGCGTAGAGATATTCCGAATCTAATGGGGTGAAAAAGATATTTCCTTCATTGGCTACAGGTGGTTGATTGGCCCAATAACAAGCTCTTGGATTGCGTTGATAGCTTGTCGCTGGGGGAATGGCAATCGATTCGTATTGAGAGATCCAGGAAATTCGCCCAGACAGTGAGTCGGCCTTGAATAGAACACCTAGATTCGTCGAAGCGTAAATATTGCCATCGTGATAAAGAAGCGGAGAACCTGCAAATTCACGTATGGGGCGGCCAAACATATTGAGTTCAAGTTGCCCCGTTACAATTGGAGTTTTCCAAATGAGTTTTCCGCTACGCAGGTCGAAGCAAGCCAAGTAATAATCAATTTTCCCTTCCATGCGATAGAAAGGTGCAAATACTCGCTCGCCGACAATCAGAGGCGGGGCCGCAACATTCGCTTCATCAGTAAATTCCCCGTGCCCGAGTCGGCTTAAGGCAGGTCTCCAGTGATTCCAAAGCATTTTTCCTTCGGAACTCTCGAGGGCGAAAAGTCTTCGTGCAGGAATAATAGTTCGGATGGGAATTCCCTGATAGGTTTCGTTTTCATGGAGCTTCAGGGGAACTTGTAGAGGAAAAATCACAATGTTTTGAGAAATTGCAGGCGCAACAGCGACATGTGGATTGATTCCGGATCCAAAGAAATCTCTGTCGCGATTGGCAGTTGTTTCCCAACCTACAGCACCCGGAAAGCGCCATTTTTCGACACCGCTATAGAGGTCAAATCCAAAAACCGAAATCGAGTCGCTCAAAAAAACCGCTTCTTTTTCTAATCCTGCATGGAGATTGAAAGTGGGCTCGGGGATTCCAAAATCCGGAGTAAAGGGATGTTGGAAAAGCTGTTCGGCTCTGGAGAGCTTCCAGGCTACTTGGTCGAGTCCTGTGGGCTCGCTGGGAAGAGAATTCGAATCCGTAGCACGAAATCCTTTTTCTGAAATTTGTTGGGCATTCCAACCGGGAACGGATCGAATTGCTCTCAGTCGAATTTGGCGTCGTGATTCTTGTTCGCTCGAAGGGAAGTACTGAGACAATCTCCGATACAAGATTTCCGCTTCTTTCCAATTACCCTCTTCGAGTGCCAGATCTCCGAGCAGCAGAAAGGCGTCCTTTCCCGAATCTGTAAAAGCAAATCTCGCAGAGAGTTGTTCAAGTCGTCTGCGATCTCGATTTCTTCGGGCTTCTTCAAAAATGGATGCTGCAGAAGCTCCGTAATTCGACTGATAATTGCGTCGTGCCTCAGTTGGGAGATTTCGTAATCGATTTTCTGCTTCTTCGCCAGCGCCGAGAAAAATGCGAGACTGTTCTGCTGAGGGTAGTAAGTCGTTGGGATATTGATCGAGAATTTGTTGAAGTCGGCTCAGACCTGCAGTCCAGCGAGATTGGGAAAAATGCTGTTCGGCATCTCGAAGTAAATCACGAACTTCACGACTATCTGCAAGCGCAAAATTGGGAGCGTTGTCTTGGGCAAGGAGGGGAAAAAATAGAGCAAGTCCCAAAACCCTAGAGTTTCGGAAAAGTTTTTTGCTCAGTCGCTCTCTCAAAATCGTCACCAGTTCCTTAAGTATCTAATTCATAGGCCTTTTCGGCCTTTTTACACCGTCTAAATAAGTAGCGCCTTCTTGCGCAGCAGCCATTCAGCAGCCAGCAGCAATACAAGCAAGCCCAATAGATATCCATTGTCCCAAAGCTCGGAAACCGCAGGAGGCAGAACGGGAATTTCGATATCGCTAGATTTTGGCAGTAGCGGTTCCAAATCATCTAAGGAAGAGAGCGCGACATAATGCCCGCCAGAGGCCTTGGCGAGGGCCATCAGATTTGCAGCATTCAGATTGAGATCTTTCTGTTCCTTCGAGGGAATACTGGCCTGAAATTCAATCGAACTGAGTTTTTTCCCTTGAGCCTCGTCACCCTCGGAAATCCACACTTCATAGGAACCAGCACTGCCTACCAATAGAGAGCCGCGATAGGTTCCTGGCTGACTGGGAATAAGATCCAGATTCTGAGATTCCTGATGTTGGTCCGGAAAGCGTATCCAGATCTTTTGATTTGCAGCACGAGAGGGAGCCAAACCTTCATCTAGAATTCTCGCTTCCACCACCGCTCGCTCATTGAGTTCGTAATGGGATCTTTCCGCAGAAAGGGAAAAGCGGCGATTCCCCTCGCGCAATTTATTCAAAGCCAAGTAGCGAATCGCATTTCTCCAGAATCGTTCGAAATAGGTTTCTCCATAGAGAAATCGCCAACGCCAGGACTCATCAAAGCCCACATACATGGTTCGGCCTTCGGGGTAATAGCTGACTGCGGCTAAGACATGATGTCCGTATTGATTTTTGTTTTCAGGATGACGCAAGAGAACTTCAGCGGCTGGTTTGGCTTTTCGTACTGGGAGATACCAGTACATTCCTTGCAGGCCATCCGCATCTTCCCAAAGCCTGCGATTCATTTCTGGCTCTCGGTGCAGACGGCAAATTTCATTGGGAAAACTGGGATTTTCTAATTGAGGATGAAACTCCGTTGCGCCCAAGCCAGGCACAATCCAATCTTCTTCGCCTTCAGAGAGAATGACAGGGAGTAAATCCTCCACCGGAGTATTGGCGTAGGAGCGGGGAGAATCCTCTTCTCCTGCAATCATCAAAAAGCCTCCGCCCTTTTCGACAAAGATTTTGAGAGATCGTAAAAACTCATTGCATTGCTCTTGAGTTCTTGCAATCTCGAAGGGGTTTACATCTCCTAGGATGATGACGTCGTAGTTTTCGGTCAATTCTTGACTGGTTACAGGAATGGCCGTGAGTGAAGGAGTTCCTTTGGTAGATTCTTGGGGGAAATCATAATTTGCGGAAAGCAAAAAACACTGCACGAGAACGTTTCGATCCGCGCGGAGCAAAGTGTTCTTGAGATAGCGATATTCGTAACGAGGACGGCCTTCGACATAGAGAACCCTAACTTTTTCGGGTCGCACGGAGAGGGTGAAAAAAACGGCGTTATCGTCTTGGAGAGTTTCTTCGGGGAGGGGAGGAACGCGAACCCCAAGTCGATATTCTCCGGACTGAGTAGGAGTGAAGCTCAAGGAAATTCTCTTTCCTTCTCCTTCTTCCAATACTGTCGACTCTTCAGAAAGAATCTCGCGAGTGTCCTCGTTTTCTAGAGACAAGGAAGCGCTTCTATTCCGATAGCCCAGAGCATGGATTCTCGCCGTGACGGTGATTTCATCTCCCTCGAGCCCAATTCTCGGAGCTTCCACCAAAGTCACCGAAAGGTTTTTAGGAGTAGTGGCATCGCCAATGCCGACGGAATAGATCGGAATGCCTAGCTGCCCTGCGCGCGCTCCCGCATCGCGAAGTTCCATGCCTTCATTGGATTGGCCATCAGAAAGTAACACGATTCCTTTGAGGAATTGCCCTCTCTGACTTTCGATGGATTGAGAAAGTGCGTCTCCAATGCGCGTACTTTCTCCGCGACCGCGTACCTCTTCCGGCTGCAAAACAGGCGCTAATTCTGTGGAAAAACGATAGAGCTCAACTTCAAAACGATTGCGAATCCGATCGAGCAAGCCGGATTGAAGTGCTTTTCCCATCAGCTCCGCTCGATTGAAGTCGCCAGGTTGTTGGTTCTCCGGCAATTTGCAGACTGTAGAAATGGCTTGCCGTGTTGAAACTTCTGGGTAGGAATCCTTTCTCTGCATGCTGGCGGAATCGTCCAGAAGGAAAAGCAGTTTTGCTCGCTGCACTACCACTTCGACTCGTTCGATCACAGGGCGGAACAGAATGAGTACAAGTATGATTAGAGTACTGGCTCGCAGAAACACGAGGCTGCGACGCATCGGAATGGAAAGATTTTCTTTGCGATAGACCACATAACTGAAAAAGAAAATGCCGGGCAAAATCACCAGCCAAAGAATCCAATCTGCTGGGAGATTGAGAAAACGAAAGCGACTGCGGAATTCTTCTTCTGCAACGAAAGCAAGGAAAGCGCAAAAACTCATGAACTCACCTTGCTCTTTAAAACTCGTCGTCGGCCAAACCAAAAAGCTAAAGCGGATTCGAGTACCAACAGTCCCAACGCTGCGATCAGAAGATTTGGCCAGATCTCTCCCATACTTGCCGTAGCGGGTGTTCTTTCTGTGATTGACTGTTGACGTTCTCTTTCTTCTGTCCTAACCCCAGGGAAAAATGCACTGAATGCCTCGCGTGGAATTCTCTCTAAGTCACTTTCTCGCGAATCGACATTGGCTGCGAAATGTACGATCTCCTTGCGAATTTCTCCTTCTTGAGCGCTTTCCATTTCTACTGTGTAGATTCCTGGTTCGTTCATTCGGGTTACGGACGAGAAGAGATATTCATTGGAGCCGAGCGATTTTGGTGCTTGGTCAATGGGAAAACGTTTTCCGTTGGGATCTATCCAACTTGCGCGACGAGGAAAGCGGGAAGTTTCTAAGTCCAAAGATTTGCCGATTTCCCAATTGCGCGCTTTGCTTGGTGGAGAAGTGAGCAAGCGCAACCATTCAAAGAAAAGCGGGTAGAAAGTTTTTGGACTCTCTGAAATTTGATTCCATGCAGAATCGAGGCTACTGCTAAACCAACCGACTCGACCACGACCAAAAGGTTTTTCAAGCAAAAGAGGGCTTCGATCTGGATCATCTAAAGAAGCAAGTATGCGAGTTCCTGAACTCAGCGCGTCCGCATCGATCTGGATGAATTCGTAAACTGGAATTTCTGTCAGCAAAGGTTTCCATTTTTCGTCTTGGAAAAAACGAAGTGCTGGATGATCGAGATTGGGGTAGGCAATTCGGTAATACTCTTGACGGCGTGAGCTGACAGCTTTGCGCGATAATAAAGAACCGGGCAATAGATTTTCGGCAGTATTGCGGCGAAGTCTGGCATTGTAGTCTGCGGGTTCTACACGATCTCCTAGAGTGAAGAGCAGGCTTTTTCCTGTTGAGACATAGCTTTCGAGTCTTTCAACGGATTCCGGTGAAAAACCATCAATATTGGCCAGGAGGACAAGGTCGTAGTCGAAAATGCTCTGAGGATTCGCGAAAAATCGCGATCGGTCGATCGTTTCGATATGAAAGGGAGATCGGATTTCGCTTTTAGCATCTAGGGAATCTTCGGGTTGCAGCAAGGTTCTCAAAGCGCCGGTTTCAGAGAGGAAAGTTTCCTGCGAGGGATCTCCGTCGACAAAAAGTAAACGAGCAGGAGGACGAACCCAAAGTGCTAAGGCTCTTTGATCATCGGCAGAAAGGGAGTCTTGAGACATCTTCGCTTGAATGGAGTGACTTCCCGCCTGAGCGAAGCTCGCCATCGCAAAAATTTCTTTTTCTTCCCCTCCTGCTAAATCAAAAGTCTCGGTTTGGAGAATGGCATCGTCGACGAAAAACTGTACTGGAATCGAGCTTTGCTCTTGAGTCCCATAGTTTCGAACTCGAGCTCGCAAATAAAGAGGAGCACCGGCAAACTCGGGTTCCATTTCGTCGAGAAAAAGAGAGGTGATGGCCAGATTTGCGGGCTTTTGAGACCCCACGCCGACATCGATACATTGCAAACGAACTCCTCGATCTGCGAGAGCTGAAAAGAGGGATTCCAACTTTTCATTTTTTTTATTTTCCTCTTCAGATCCTTGTAAAAAAGAATTTTTCTGAAGATCGCAAATCCAAAAAATGGAGATTTCTCCTTCTTCTCCAAAACTTTCCACCGCGCGACGAACCCATTCCAAGCTCAGCGCAAAATCGTTGGATTCAAAACTGGGTTTTTCCAAACTGCGCAACTGTTCGCGCGCTTTTACTGGGTCTCGATCGCTTAAGAGCACGGGATCTTTTTTAGCAAGAAGCACACTCGCTCGATCACCTCGCGCAGGCTTAAGTTGCTCAAGTAGGGCTAATCCTTCTTCGACTCCTCGTTGAAAAGAGTTACCGCCGAGTTCCTTAAAACCCATGCTGTAGGAGGCATCTAAGACCAAGAGATAGTCTTTTCGTTTTTCGACTACGGTGAGCGGATTTTCTGCGGCGAAAAAAGGACGAGCTACAGTGAAAGCAAGAAGGATTACCGCGAGGCATCGGGCCAAAAGCAAAAGAAGATTTTCCATTCGTAGGCGTCGACGATTGGTTTTGTGCGCGGCCAGAAGGAATTTCATCGCAGCCCAAGGCACTCTCTGATAGCGGCGCTTGTTCAGCAAATGAATGAGCAGAGGCACAGTGAAGAGCAAACTTCCCCAAAGTAAAAATGGGTTTGCAAAATTCATCGTGCGTTTCTCCCTTTCGAGTGAGAAGCACGGCGAGAAAGATAATGAATCAATGCGGTGTCGAGAGCCTGATCGGTCAAGAACAGCGAATAATCAATTTGCTGTTGTAGGCAAGCCTTACGAACACGCTCATTAAATCCTCGAAGTTCATTGAGATAGCTTGTTTGCAAATCCTTAGCATCAACCACGAGATTCGGCATGCCTTCCATGCCTTCAAAGAGAGTCATTCGATCATAGGGAAAATCATGTTCCGCTCGGTCAAGCAGATGAAACAAAAGGATTTCGTGGCCGTTATGTCGGAGATGTTCCAGGCCAGAGAGTACGGAATCAAGCTCATCGAAGAGATCGGAGAGAATGATGACAATTCCCTTGCGCTGTAAACGCTCGGCTAAGGCATGCAAGCTTGCTCCGGTAGCGGTTTTTTTCGTGGGGCTCACGTTTTGCAGAGTATCGAGCATGATTTTGAGATGCCCAGCTCCTCTGCCTGGTGGAATCATTTGGCCTACGCCTTCATCAAAAAACACCAAACTCGAGGCATCGCCTTGGTGCAAGGTGAGATAAGAAAGCGCTGAAACCAAAGTCGCTCCGTAACTAAATTTGGAAACTTCTTCGGAGCTAAATTTCATCGACTCGCTGGTGTCGAGAAAGAAATGGCAGCAGAGATCGGTTTCGACTTCGAATTCTTTGACATAGTAGCGATCAGAGCGACCGAAGACTTTCCAGTCCAAGAAACGGATGTCATCTCCAGGAACGTATTCTCGATGTTCTGCAAACTCGACGGATACTCCGCGATAGGGGCTTCGATGCAGACCCCCTAAAAATCCTTCCACAATGCGTCGGGCGCGAAGTTCTAGAGGTAGAATCTTCGTGACGACCCGAGGATCTAGAAGTTTTTCATGCATGTGCTTTTTCTTGGATCCGACTTATTTTTTACGAGAGCGAGATCAAGCGTTTTTGAGAACTTTGGGAAGACGCGGATCATCGAGAGTCGCGTTTTCGTGTTTCGAAATCGATTCGAGCAACTGGTCGATGATTCGATCGGAGTTCACACCTTCTGCTTCTGCACTGAAATTGGTGATGATTCGGTGGCGTAGTACAGGATGAGCAATCGCAGCGATATCTTCTGCAGAGACATAGGAACGGCCTTCGAGTATGGCTCGCACCTTAGCTCCCAGGACTAAGAACTGCGAAGCACGCGGACCTGCACCCCAAGTGACCCATTCCCGTACGAAATTAGGCGCATCTGGTTCCGATCGCCGAGTTCTCCTGCATAGAGTAATTGCGTAGTTAAGCACTTGTTCCCCAATCGGCACTCGGCGGATTAAGGATTGGAATTTTAAAATGTCCTCTGCATTGAGCACGGGTTTGATTTTGATTTCTTCAATTTGTGAAGAAAGTCTCAGAATTTCTCGTTCTTCCTCGATGGTGGGATATTCCACCTTGACCATCATCATGAATCGATCGAGCTGAGCTTCGGGAAGAGGATAAGTTCCTTCTTGTTCGATGGGGTTTTGAGTTGCCAGAACGAAAAATGGTTTTGGCAAAGGATGACGTTTTCCACCTGTCGTGACCTGATTCTCTTGCATGGCTTCGAGCAGAGCCGCTTGAGTCTTTGGAGGAGTACGATTGATTTCGTCCGCAAGAATCACATTGGCGAAGATGGGACCAGGCAAAAAACGCAACACACGGGTTCCGCTCGATTTGTCTTCTTGCAATACCTCAGTGCCGGTGATGTCGGAAGGCATCAAATCCGGTGTGAATTGAATTCGACTAAAAGAAAGGTCGAGAGCTTTGGAAAGACTCGAAATCATCAAGGTCTTGGCGAGGCCCGGAACACCAACGAGCAGGCAATGTCCGCGCGAGAATAATGTGTAAAGCAATTGATCGAGTACTAAATCTTGGCCAACGATGACTTTGTGTAACTCTTCTTTGAGTGAGCTATACGTGCTACGGAGTTTCTCCGCTAACTGAGAGTCGTTTCCTTCGATTTTGGGTTCTTGACCGCCTTGTGCAGAAACCATGATCTCCTCCGAAAATTCAAGTTTTGAAAAGCTGTTTCTAGGTCAGGACAAGTTCGCGAGCAACCATTATTTCGGTTTTTCACAAACCGTTCTTAATGACTGGGCTCCAAGAGAAAAAGCTGGTTTGAAACGGAAAAGAAAAGGCCAAACGGAAAGAGTTGAATTTCTCCTATCCAAGAAGGTGATTCCTGAGAAGGCCGAGAGAATTCTGTACGGTTTTGGAGTAGCAATTCCCGATTCAAATCGAAGTTGTAGAGAGCGTGGGAACTCAGTAGATAGAGCTGATCGGGGCATAATTGCCAGTCGAGTGCATTTTCCTGAGGACTCAGAGCGACAGAACGGAAAGTGGCATCGTGTTTGGAGGAAGGGGAGAAGAGAAAATTTTGATTGTCATCCCAAAAAAAGTTGCGATTTCGCACATTTCCGACCCAAAACTGTTTGTTTTCGAGACGTTTCGGGACTTCGCTTTGTGAGGGTAGACTTGAATTCTTTGGGTTTCTCTGCGGAGCAAGATTTAGGGAATAGAGCCAACGAGAATCGGCAGGGGTAAATCGAAGATTCGAGTCTTGGTTTTGCAAGCTAGCCGGAAATTCGGAAGCTTCTTCTCCTTCATTTCTCGCATATTTCCAGCTCCAAACTGTGCGGCCTTCGATGGGGTCGACGGCAACGAGTACCCCTAGATTGGTCAAGTAAATCAAACTCCCCTCTACGAATAGGGGGCCAGTGCCAGGTATAGAAGGTAAACGAGTGCGAAGCAAGCGGTCGGACTCTTTGCGTAACGGGGCACTCTTACAAAGAAAACGTTTCCAGAGCATTTCTCCTTTCTCTGTTTCGAAGCAAAGTAGGAAAGAAGAGATTTCGCCTTCCAGTTTCTGAGCACCAACATAAATCCGCTGACCGAGAACCAAGAGATCTGGAGAGAATTGAATTTTTCTCAGCCAGGGATTTTCGTCGGATTCTCCTCCGCGTTTCCAAAGCAAAGATCGAGGTGAGGTAGAAGTCATCGCAGCCAGTACATTGGTTTCGTTGGGTTTGGAGGGATGTGAATGCAATAGCAGAAGAGATCCTGCACTTTGCATTTCTGTTGAGCCGGGAATTTCTACTACCTGAATCTGTCGAGGCGAGGCACTTTCTTCCTCGGTCCAAATCGAAGGGATAAAAGAATCTAAATTCCAAATCGCTTTGTCGAGGTCAAGTTTTTCAACTTCTTTTCCCGAGTTGTCGACTTCATAAAGAAATCGGCGTGTTTGTAGAAAAAATCCCTTGCGACTGAGTTGCGCATGACTGCGAAAAAATACTGCAGGCTCTTCTGAATCCGCTTTCCAAGAGATTTTGGAATTTGTGGAAAGCTTGGTTGAAGAATCACAAGTAGGCGCAGTGCTTCGTACGGATAGGGGAAAACGATCGCGTAGAGAATTCCAGTTCTTGTCGAGAGAGGAATTTAAATAAAAACGTTTTCCTCGGCGGTAATAGTGATCTGCGGCTAAGAAATCCCCTTTTTCAAAAGCTTGTTCTGCTAAAAGAAAAAAAGCCTTTGCGGCGGCTTGGCTCGCAGGAAATTTGAGGGTGAGTTGTCGCAGCGATTCGGATTTCCAAGCACTGGATTCGAGTCGCTGACTTATTTTTTCAATCGAAGACCGATAACGAGAGAGCTGTACCGCTTCTAAGTTTTCTAAAAAAGATTCGATTTCTTCTTCAAGTCCAATTCCCAGTCGCTCATCGCGAAACACCATAGAGTCAGAATCTAGCTGCAGCGAATTCCAGAATTGTTCGAACGGTTTTGTATTCCCTTGCTCCAGAGCTTCTTTTGCCTGTTGCCAGGAACGGGTGCTTGCCTCGTCAAGTCGTGGGACAAAACTTTCGTTTTTAAGATTGCCTTCGTTTCCTGGCAAAGTCGGCGACTGTAGAAGGAAAAACAGAGTCGCGCAGAAAATCATGGAACTTATAGGGCACCTCTAAAAACTACCGCTAGCCGCGTTGCGAGCGCGGTCGGCGGGCG
>CAZMYG010000028.1:0-21332 GCA_964570465.1 uncultured Planctomycetales bacterium | reverse complement strand
TGCCCGCCTCGATCATTCGATCCTGATATTCGCGGTGTACTGGAATATTGTTGGGATGCGCTTGGGTCAGTTCGCGCAAAGACTGAAGCGCAGATTCGAGATCATCTAGATGCGGAGTTTTCCGAATCGAATTGAACAACACCTGACCACGAACATCCAAATCGAACTCTTCGTAGCGGCGGACAATTTCCGGGTTCTCGGGAACTCCATTACAACCGCTGCTAAACAAAATCGCGCCAAGCGCCGCGCTCCAGAATGTTTTCATGGAGAATCTGTGGAATCGACACGTCCGTTGAGAAAAGAAATCTTCTGCCCGCGAACAGATCGCTCCCCCTGTTTCCAAAGTGCTTCCCCTTGCGCTTCGATTTGGAATCCCAATTGAACACTGGAAAATACCGCACGAATCGAACCGGTCGCGACGAGCTGCAACTCTCCCACCCAAAGTTTCACCGGTTGATTGGGAAGTCCTGAAGTGTTTTCCAAAGTCAAAATAATCTGCGCGGGCTGGGAGCGGTCTTCTTGAAAACGGTGAAAGTTGTGATCCGCGCGATATTTTACTTCGTGATAGAGTTCAGCCTGAAATTCCCCCGTGATTCGATCTGCGAGAACCACGGAACTCTTGTCCAGAAACTGCCGAGCAGCGGGAGGAGGAGCTTGAGAAACGTCTTTCTCAGGAGGAAGGGGCTTTGAGACACAACTCACACAGAGAGCGACAAAAATACACTGCAGCAAAAGTGGTTTCATCTCAACCCAACTCTCTCACGTACTAGTTTCATCGTTTCCTGCGCAATCGCCCGAGCCTTTTGCGCACCTTGTTGCAAAACGCGCTCCACCACATCGGGATTCTTCTCTAGCTCTGCTGCCTTTGCCCGAAAGGGAGCCAGTTCGGCGATGAGATTGTCAGAAAGGACCTTTTTACAATCGATACAGCCAATCGCAGCGGTTCTACATCCCTGATCCAACTCTTTACGTTTTTCCTCAGGGGTATAAAAACCGTGCAGGCTGAAAATATTACATTTGAGCGGATCACCTGGGTCGCTGCGGCGCTTGCGCGCAGGATCCGTCATCGCAACCGAGAGTTTTTTCCAAATTGATTCGGGAGATTCGAAAAGCCCAATTTCGTTATTGAGGCTCTTGGACATTTTCTTCACCCCATCGAGTCCAAGAATTCGCGGGGCGCTGGAGAGAATCGGCTGTGGCTCAGGAAAGGTGTCGCCGTATGTTGCATTGAAGCGGCGCGTGATTTCTCGAGCGAGCTCTAGATGCTGAATCTGATCCTCTCCCACGGGAATTTTGTTCGCTCGATAGAGCAAAATATCGGCCGCCATCAGCACGGGATAACTAAAAAGCCCCAAATTCACCAAATTCGCCTTCTCGCTTTTTTCTTTGAACTGAGTCATTCGCGAGAGATCACCCATCGACGTGACACAACCCAAAATCCAGGCAAGCTCGCTGTGTTCGATCACATCGGACTGGCGAAAGAGAATGGATTTCTCAGGGTCAAGACCCACCGCAAGAAAGGTAATCGCCATGCGGCGTACGTTTTCGCGCAGCTCTTCGGGCTTTGGTGCTTGAGTGAGCGCATGCAAATCAACAATGCAATAAAGTCGATCGAGATTCTGTGACTGCAAAGCAATCCAGTTTTTGATCGCTCCTAAATAGTTGCCGATATGCACCGATCCGGTGGGCTGAATTCCACTGAGAACACGTTCCATAAGGCCGTTGTAACGAAAATAGCGAATGGAAAAAAGTGGCTGGGGCTTTTTCCGCAAGACTAGCTCAGTAGAATCCTCGCGTGCGAATTTTCCGCAAAGTCCACTATTTGGCTATTTTTCTCTTCGGTTGCTCGATCACATCTTCAGAAATGAATCTGGCGCCGATTTTCGCCATGCATCGCACGGCGCAAGGCGGACGTCATTGGGAAGCTCTCGGTGGAATTTTTCAAGGAGGACAGAACCCTCAACTAGAAGAATTCTCGATTCACCCGGTTTATCGCACCACCACGGATCCGCAGGGAATTTCTGAAACCGATTTTCTCTATCCTCTGGGCTATGGAAGAAATGACGGGCAAGAAAACTTCTGGAGATTTTTCCCTCTCTATTGGTGGAAAGATCATCTCAACGAAAAGGGAGAGCACGATATCGATTGGATTCTTTTCCCCTTTTTTGGTGGACAGTCCCAAAGCGGCGAACGCTACTTTGCTTTTTTTCCCCTCTTTGGAGAACTGAGAGATTTTCTGACTTTCGATCGTGTGCGTTTTCTCCTCTTCCCTTTGTATTCCGACACAGAAAAGGCAGGTGGGCGAAAATCGACGAATTTGCTCTGGCCGTTTTTCGGTTGGACTCATGGAGGCGGACATACAGGTCTTCGAATTTTTCCTCTCTTCAGTCATTCCAAACGCGAAGGGAAATGGGACAACTATTCCATTCTTTGGCCACTCATTCATTTCGGTTGGACAGAATTAGAGGAAGAAGAACCCGGCTTTCATTTCCTGTTCTTTCCCTTTTATGGCTATAGCAACGCGAAACATTTGAAATCCTGGACCATTGTTCCGCCCTTTCTCTTTGGTCATGCCAAAAACGAGAAAACCGGGTACTCGAGTTATGACATTCTCTGGCCTTTGATCAAAATCGTTCGTGGCGGCAACCAAGCCGAGCGCACTCGTGTTTTGCCTTTCTTCGCTGATTTCGATGGACAAGAAGTGAAAAGTCGCGTGTATTTTTGGCCTTTCATTTGGATACGCGAAGAAAACGGATCGCATTATCGAAGAAACTCTAAATACGTGCTTCCCTTTTGGCATGAATGGTGGCGTAAAGACGACAACGGCAAGGAAAATGGATATTGGCAATTTTGGCCCTTTGCTCATCGAGAATGGTCAAACGATCAAAAAACGGAATTGGCTTTCCCTTCGCCTATCTTGTTCCGTCACAAAATTCGCGGGGTCGACGACAATTTCTGGCCGCTTTACACGCTCTATCGTCAACGCACGATCGAGAAGAATGAGTTTTCCAGTCGCTCCTTTGCCGACCTCTACAGAAGAGAAGCAGGAAACGGAGAAGATCGAATTTCCATTCCGATACTTTTTGCGCGACGCCAGTTGGATAATGGCAGCAGTGAGTGGTCTTTCCTTGCCGGGCTCTTCCGATTCCGTAAAGACTCCACAGGAATCGGCATGATGTCTCCCTCGTTTCCAGGACCGGGTTGGGACTAAGCATGGCAGAAGAAGCCCCCTTCCCTTTCTCTCTCGCACAACAGTTCCGAAAGCAGGTCATGCGCGCTGGCTTTCAGATGAACTTGCTCCTGCGCATCGCAGGACAACTTCCCTATTTACACAAAAAATATCGCGAGACTCTCAATCAAATGTTTGTCGGCGGAGTGCGCGCTTTTCCGGTCGTGTTACTCGTCTCGCTTTTCGCAGGAATGATTCTTTCCTTCCAAGCCGGCATTGTGCTCGCTCGTTTTGGACAAGAAGAATCCGTCGGTACTCTCACTGCGATCACGATGTGCCGTGAAATGGGGCCGTTCATCACGGCCATTATTCTTGCCGCTGCGGTAGGCTCAGCTCAGGCTGCGGAAATCGGCACCATGGCAGTCTCCGATGAAATTTTGGCTCTCGAGATCATGTCGATTGATCCAATTCGTTTTCTCGTCATGCCACGAGTGGTTGCTCTCTCCTTGATGTGCCCGATTTTGACCATCGTCGCCAATCTCGTTGGAGTGTTTGGCGGTGCCTTGGTCAGCCGATCTCAGCTCGGAGTCGACACTGCGTTGTTTTTTACTACGGCCCTAGACTCTATACGCCCCTCGGAAGACTTTTGGGGTCTCCCCAAGGACGTGTACACAGGACTCGTTAAAGCCTTCGTCTATGGCGTGATGATTTCGACCGTGAGCTGCGGCGCTGGGATGCGTGCTCGCAATGGTGCGCGCGGTGTAGGTGAAGCCACTCGAGGCGCCGTTCGAAACTCAATCATCCTGATTCTCGTTCTGGGTTATTTCATGAGCTGGTTTTTCTACCGATGATTCGATTTGAAAATGTCTGTAAAACATTCAACGGGAAAAACGTTCTCGACAATCTCTCTTTCGAAGTCAAAAGCGGAGAAACCTACGTGATTATGGGCCCTAGCGGCACTGGCAAGAGCGTCACTCTCAAACACATCATTGGTGTACACAAACCAGACAGCGGAAAAATTTTTGTTGATGACATCGATCTTGCAACCGTTGGCCCCAAAGAACTTAAAGGTCTGAGACAAGAAATGGGCTATCTCTTTCAAGACGGCGCGCTAATCAATTGGCTCAATGTCTTTGACAATGTTGCCCTACCTCTACGCGAAAACACTCGTCTTTCGAAGGAAGAGATTGAAGAACGCGTGCGCTCGAAGTTAGAACTCGTCCAATTGAGCGCCGATGCCGATAAAATGCCCGACGTGATTTCTGGTGGAATGAGAAAGCGTGTTGGTTTGGCTCGCGCCTTGATCACGGATCCCAGCATTATTCTCTATGATGAGCCGACTTCGGCGCTCGATCCGGAAATTTCTGCCTCGATTAACCATTTGATTATCGATTTGCAGGAACGATTAGGAGTGACGAGTTTAGTGGTAACGCACAGCTTGAGTTGTGCATTTACCGTAGCCGATCGAATTGCCGTGTTTGATAAAGGACATATTGTGCAAGAAGGTACGCCCGAAGAAATTCGCCACACGGACAATGAGCGAGTGCGAAGATTCTTAGGAGATTTACTAGATTAGTAGGGGGCGGGTCCCCGACCCTCCCGAAACTGAGGAATTAATATGACAGAAAAAACTCGCGACATGATTTTGGGTTTGGTCTTTTTCGGCTCAATCGCCGTGCTGGCCTATTTCACAATTGTGCTTACCGATTTTTCTCTAAAACCCAAACAAAGTTACGTCGTCCATTTCACCAAAGCACAAGGGCTCAAGAAAGGAGACCCCGTTCTGATTTTGGGAACGCGATCAGGACGAGTCACCGATGTCAGCTATAACGATCGCACGCCGGAAAATCTGCGCGTCGCCATCACACTCCAACTCGATCAACCCGTCACCCTGCGACAAGGTTTCCAGATCAAAATCGAAGAATCGAGTTTCTTAGGCGGACGCATTGCAACGATTGACCCCGGCCCGCCAACAGGAACACAAATCGGCGAAGGCACTGTATTGATTGGCAGCATCGATGAAGGTCCGCTCACGGCGTTGGGCAAAGTCGTCTCCGACAATAAAGAAGACTTTCAGAAAATCATTTCCGGTCTGCGCAAAATTGTCGATCGCGCAGAAAGTGGTGAAGGCTCGATTGGAAAATTGCTCAAGAGCGAAGATGCCTATAACAGCCTGAAAGCGACTTTGGATAATGCCAAAGAAATCACGGACAATCTCAAGGCCGGGAAAGGCACGATGGGTCGGCTGCTTAGTGATGAAACTCTCGCCAACAATATTTCAACCACAGTTACCAACTTGGGCGACGTTGCCAAAGGCTTGAAAGACGGGAAAGGGACATTGGGAAAATTGCTCAACGACGAAACTCTCTACAACAATGCCAACGAAATTGTCGCCGACTTGCGCGCTGGTAAAGGAACAATCGGCAAGCTCATCTATGACGAAGAGACGGCCAACAACGTGACCAGTGCCGCCAAAAACATTCGCGAGATTACGGATCGAATCAATACCGGCGATGGCAGCCTAGCCAAACTACTCAATGACAAATCGCTTTACGACAATGCGAACACGACACTCTCCGATCTCAAAGAAATTGTCGCCGATGTGAAGGAGGGCAAAGGAACTCTGGGCAAGATTCTGCGAGATGACGAGCTTTACAAAGATATTCAAACCACTTTCAAGAGTTTGAATCGCACGATTGAGGACGGACGCGAAGCCGCGCCGATTGGAACTTTCACCTCGATCTTATTTAGTTCCTTTTAGCCCGCTTCTAAAAAGAGGGTTGCGCCCTATAATCCGAGCCCCCATTTGTTGATTCTCTTCTCGGTCGGGGCGTGGCGCAGCTTGGCTAGCGCGCTTGCTTGGGGTGCAAGAGGTCGCAAGTTCAAATCTTGTCGCCCCGACCATTTTCAACGTCGAGCAAACTGCTTCACCCACTTCCCAATCACATCCGCTTCGAGATTCACGGGATCACCGTTTTTTTTGAATTGGAGATTTGTTTTTTTCAAAGTCAGGGGAATGAGCGCAACGGAAAATTCTCGCCCGCGCGCGGAAGCGATGGTGAGGCTGATGCCGTCGACGGAGATGGAGCTTTTGTAAAGCAGATAGGGTTTTAGAGAAGCGGGCGCTTGGATTTTGAAAACTCCAGATCGGGCGGGTCGGGGACCCGCCCCTACCGATGTGATATGTCCGACGCCATCGACATGTCCCTGTACTAAATGCCCGCCAATGGGATCACCAAATCGGGCGGCGGGTTCCAGATTGACTCGCTGATCAAGTTGAAGCCGAGCAAGCCAACTGCGCTGAAGAGTTTCTTTCGAAAGAAAAAACCGTGCGTCTTTGTTTTTCTTTTCTTCTACCGTGAGACAGACACCGCAAACGGAAATCGAATCACCAATGCGAGATTTCTTAGCAAGCGCGCCAATCTCTACCCAGATTTCCAAACCACCACTGCGTTTGCGCAGCGATTTCACTCGGCCGAGTTCCGTGACAATTCCTGTAAACATAAGAAGGGCGATATAGATAACGTGAAATGAAGACGAGGTCGATGCTTAATACTCAAACGCTCCAATCGACCACCCAAATCCGCCAGAACCAGTGCGAGTGCTGTTTAACAAATCGACGGTGAAGCCCCAAGCTTCAGCATCACCGTCTAAACCACCAGTTTTGATATTCGCGCTGGAAGTATTGGCTAAGGAATAATCCGTGACACTCCAAACATCATCTGGATCCGAGCCATTAACGAAATCGATAGCATCTATGCTGTCGAGATAATCAACGTCGTCGCCATCGAGCTGGGCGTGGATGTCGTTGAGCGTGTTGTAGTCAATGCAAGCAGATCCGCAATTCCAGCGCGTGTGCAAAAGAATGGTCGCGCCATCAACATAGGCATTGTATTGAGCGCTTCCGCCTTGAACCCAATAGTTGAGCGCATAGCGTGAACTTCCTGCGGATGTCAGCAAAATGTTGTTTTCGATATGGTCCATGGAAAAGGAGGCGTAAATCGCCGAAGACGTTCCACTCGCATTGCCCCCATTAATGGTGTTGTTGTAGACATAGGGGTAATAAGGGCTAGCACTCTGCAAAACCGAGATACCGCGAGTGGTCACACCGACGCCTCCAAAAATCGCATTATTCGTAATCGTCGCAGAAGAAACATCGTTAGAAATCCCTATAGAAGTATCCGTCGCAGTTCCTCCGTGGATTAGGCATTGAGTAATGACATAAGGCCGATTTTCATCGGTGGCATTCACAACAACTCCCGTCGTGTTCGTTCCATTGCCACCGTATATCCGATTGTTCTGCACTGTCGTGGTTCCCGCCAAAACGCCCTTGTACAAACGGATTCCGTACGCTGTCGTTCCATCTCCTCCATGAATGGTGTTGTTCGCGATGGTCCCTCGATAACCGATAAAACCTCCTTGATGCTGATAGAAACCAGCTGAAAGCGTGGCCTCGCCTCCGGATAAAGAATTGGCCGAAATCGTGATTCCATTGACGCCGTAGGAGTAAATCGCAATGGCCGCGCTACATCCAACAGCACCTGATGCGACGATGGTGGATGCGATAATCGTGTCGCTGCTTTGAGCAGCACTCATATAAAAACCATACTGCGCACCCGTGCTACTACCGGCATCGATGTAATTTGCGCTGAAAAGACAATCGCCATAAATCGTTCCGATTTGAATTCCAGAGGACAAAGTGCTTCCTGCACCACCTTCGATGTAACAGTTAGAAACCGTTACCGTGCTGACACTGTTCACATAAACTCCAGCGCTGTAATTTGCAGAACTCGCCCCAAGAATTGTGAAACCATCGATGCTGCTGTTGTATGCCATCGAGACTGTGTAGTTCGGAGTTCCCGCACTGCCGTTTGCGCTAGAAACATTGTTAATGATCGTTGCATTTTCTGAGAGATCGCGCGCTGCATCCCAGTCCGCAGCGGTGTAGCCACCTTTTAATGTGTAAACGACCTCTAAACCCGTCGTGTCGTAGCTCCCCTTCGCGACGTGAATTTCGCTGAGAGAGAGATCATCTCGAGTTTCGAATGCCTCCTCGATGGTGAGTTTCGGAGCGTCGTGAGCACCGGAATTGGAATCGTTCCCAGTTGTCGCCACATAAACCACGTCGTTACCAAGAATGTGGTAAGTCGCGAGTTCTTGAGTCATGGCGTTCGAGGAAAGATCCGAACCGTCGACTGTGATCGTGTTGCTATCCCCGTCAACCCAATTTCCTGTCAGGGTCAAAGTATCGTCGGTCTCGCTCGTTGTACTCCAGCTTTGAACAACTCCAGAAGCTCCCGTACCGCCAATGGAAATACTAGCGCGACTCATGCTCTCGCTGAATTGAATAACGATAGAACTTGTAGCCGTGAGAGTCGCGCCGCTTGCTGGAGTGAGGGATGCCGTTGGAGCAGTTGTATCTAGATCTGGATCCGGAGTTTCATCCTCATTCTCGTCCTCATCTACGTCTTCGTCGTCCCCTTCGTCTTCGTTCTCTCCACCTAAATCGCCCCCGCTACCACCCCCTCCTCCACCGCATCCTAATGATGCAAGCATTGCAAAAACGAGAATGCTCCCCCATAAAACCCAGCAAACTCGTCTCCAAAACATGGATTCTTTTCGGTAAGCATTTGCAAATTCTTAATGAAAAAGCGGCTGCATCGCCCAATGAATCCCCTTGACGCAACTCCTTATCTGCCCTAGTTTATTCGCCTTTTCCACGGACCCCGATGCTCGTCTACATCCTGACTCTTTTTCCCAAGGCGATCGAAGGTTACTTGAATGAAAGTATTCTGAAAATCGCTCAGAAGAAGGAGAAAATCCGAGTCGTGCTGTATGACTTTCGGATTCATGCGAAGGACAAGCATCGCAGCGTAGACGATCGACCTTTCGGAGGTGGACCGGGCATGTTGCTCAAACCGGAGCCCATTTTCGAAGCGATTGAGACGATTGAAGCCAAGGAAGGTAATTGCCATAAGATTTTGCTGACTCCGGACGGGAAACCCTTCGTCCAGGCAGAGGTAAAACGCCTCGCTGAGCAGGAGAAATTATTGATGCTCGCGGGCCGCTACGAAGGCTTCGATGAAAGGATTCGCGAAGGGTTTGAATGGAATGAAATCTCGATGGGAGATTTTGTTCTTAGCGGAGGAGAGCTGCCAGCGCTGGCTGTTTTAGAAGCGAGTGTGCGCTTGATTCCTGGAGTTTTAGGAGACGAAGAGTCTGCGGTTTACGAATCGTTTTGCGCGGGGCAACTCGATTATCCGCAATACACAAGGCCGCGAGAATTTCGCGGGATGAATGTGCCGGACGTGCTCGTTAGTGGCAATCACGAGCAAGTACGAAAATGGCGTGAAGAGCAAGCTCTAAAACGCACAAAGGCACGAAGGCCTGATTTAGGCTAGAAGAACTGAGAGGTGTGACATGGATTTCATCGCAACGTTAGAAAATGAATTGGGGAAGAAGAAACTAGGAAATTTCCGAACCGGAGACACGGTGAAGGTGCATTACCGAATCCGTGAAGGCGACAAGGAAAGAATCCAAATCTTCGAAGGCACGGTGATCGCGATCAAGAATCGCGGGATCCGAGAAAACTTCATCGTCCGTCGCATTGTTCAAGGCGAAGGCGTGGAGAGAACCTTCCCGGTACATTCCCCCAATATCGCCAAAATCGAAATCACCCGCCAAGGCGATGTCCGTCGTTCGAAGCTTTACTACTTGCGTTCTCGCTTGGGTAAGGCGACCAAGGTTCGTGAACTTCTAGAAGGACGTGAAGGCGTCATCATGCCAGGAACGGAAACCGTTTTGGAAGCACAAGCAGCAAAAGCAGCGGATTTAGCAAAAATCGAAGCCGCAGCAGTAGCGGCGGCGGCTGAAAAAGCGGCGGCGGCGAAAGCGGCTGCTGCAGCTAGCGAAGAGAAAACCGAAAACAAAACCGAGAAAAAGTAAAAACCTGTGGTCCCAAATCTAGGCCGAAAACTGTTCACGATTTTCGTGACGCTTGCCGCAGCGAGTGTGGCTCTTTTTTGGCCTGGACGCAGCCCGATCCCTTTGGGACTCGATCTCAAAGGCGGTTCGCGCTTGGTTTATCGCCTGGATATTGAAAAGGCGAAGGCCGATGGGCGCATCGATCCGCTTCGTGACAGCGAAACGGCGATTGTGGAGAAAGAACAACAGATTCTCCAAGAGCGCATCGACAAGTTGGGACTACGCGACATCCCCATTCAACGTCAGGGAAATAATGAGCTGCTCATTGAATTGCCTGGCATGGGTCAAGATGAAGTGGAGAGCATCAAGAGCATTCTCCAAAACTTGGGTGAACTTGAATTCCGTATTGTCGCTGATGCCAGCAAGGGCGATTCAGTAGATGTCGCGGATGAAACCAGGAAACTAGAAGACTGGCAAAAAGCTAATCCCGGTTTAAGCCTTCGTATTTTCAATCGCACTCCTGAAAAAGACGGCGGTCCACGACAAGGTTATCGCTGGTATCCAAATACTGGAGAACGCGGACTTGGACCGAACTCGTTGATTCGCCTCGAAAAACAAGAGAGCTGGATATTCCGCGGTGACGATCTCGCCTATGCGGTAGAGACGGCAATGCCTGGCCAAGGCCCTGTGGTTTCTTTCGGAATGAAAGAATCCCGAAAGGCTGATTTCGAAGATTTCACCAAAGCAAATGTTGGCCGATCCATGGCCATCATTCTCAACGGTGAAGTCCGCTCGGCACCAAATATTAAGTCTGCTCTGCCTGGCGGAGGTGTGATTGAAGGGAACTTCACTCTTCAAGAAGTACAAGCGCTGACCAAGGTATTGCTCACTGGCAGCCTCCCCATCAAACCCGAATTACAAAGCGAAACCAGTGTCGGTGCGACACTGGGTCAAGACGCCATCGAAAGAGCGAAGCTCGCCACCTGGATCTGCATGATTTTGATCCCGGTATTCATGATGGTTTATTACAGCGGCACGCCCTTCTGGTTCTCTTCTGGAGTGAATGCCTCGATCTCACTCTTTATCAATCTCTTTTTGATCTTGGGCGCGATGGCGTTTTTCCGAGCAACTCTGACCTTGCCTGGTATTGGCGGTTTGATTTTGACCGTCGGTATGGCCGTCGACGCGGACATCTTGATCTTCGAGCGCATCCGAGAAGAACGGGAGAAAGGTAGATCCATGCTCCAGGCCGTTCAAACCGCTTTTGAACGAGCTGGAGTCACCATCATTGACAGTAATCTTACGACCTTGATCAGCGGTCTCATTCTTTTCTGGTTCGGCTCTGGACCAGTCAAAGGGTTTGCCGTCACTCTTTGTATTGGAATTCTCACCACTTTGTTCTCAACTTTGCTTGTTTCCAAAGTACTTTTCCATATCGGATTAGCTAAGGGTTGGATACAGGACATCAAATATCTCCGACTCTGGGCACAGCCGAAGCTCAAGTTCTTGAAATTCAAATGGCTTGCCGGCGGTTTTTCCGCTTTGCTCGTGATACTGAGCTTGACTATGTTTTTCTCGGTCGATGACAACGAAAAACTGGGACTCGATTTCACCGGCGGTGTGATTGTTCGCACTCAACTTTCGAAACCGGCCCCCATTGATGAAATCCGAACTCGCGTCAACAAGGTTTATACCTCCGCTTCGGTCAATCAGAACCATAGCAATCGGATTAGTGACGCCGATTTTTTGCGTGGCATTTCCGACGAGTTCACGATTAAGTTCAAGCTCAGCGAAGAAGAACGAAAAGGTGAAGTTGCCGGTAAGGACCCCAACTATTTACAAGATTTAAGAACGGCGCTTTCCGGGCTCTTAATTGAAGATGGCATTGCTGATTTGCAGTTGAGTACAGCGCCAAATAGCCCCAAAGCTCAAGCTGGTTTCTTATTGAATCTCCAAACCTCCACCGAAGACGCAAAACTGCGCACAGTGCTCGGGCGAGTCGAGGAGTTAGGCGAGCTCAAGCTTGAAAAAAATGGTGAGGATGGCAAACGTTGGAAAGTTACCGGTACCGTCAGTTCCGATCTCAAAGTAGAAACGCTGCGTTCTCAACTGCTGCGGAGTTTCGCGGAAGCGGCGGTTTCTGGAGATTCCACAACGCCTCGGCTCTTGAACCCATTTCCCGAACACAATCAGTTAGGCGCTCGAGTAGTGAGCGGGCTTCGAGATCAAGCTCTGCGCGCGCTGTTCCTCGCCTTCTTTGGAATTGTTCTTTACGTTCGATTCCGCTTTCATGAATTCCGATGGGGTATCGCAGCCGTTGTGGCGATTTTCCACGACGTCGCGGTTGCCATGGGCGCCGTAGTTCTCGTGCATCATTTCGGTTGGGTTTCTGCAGAAATCGATCTCACGATGCTTGCCGCCTTTTTGACCATCATTGGTTACTCGGTAAACGACACCATCGTTATCTTTGACCGCATCCGCGAAAACGGCGAACGCTCTCAAATGGGTATGCAAGAGTTGATGGATCTCAGTATCAATCAAACTCTTTCGCGAACGATTTTGACGGCGAGCACGGTTCTAGCTGTGGTCACGGTCATGTTCTTCTGCAATTACGGTAGAGGAAATGTTCTCGAAGGATTCGCCTTCTCCATGATGGTGGGAACCATAGCTGGTTGCTATTCCACCATCTATGTTGCAAGCCCCGTTGTGCTCTACTTCGTTTCGCGCGATCAGAAGAAAAATCAGTCCGCGACCAAAAATCCTGTTGCTCAATCCAAGGCCCTAGCGCAAAAATAGCGCCTATGCGCCAAACCGGACTCGGGTCGCGGAAAACAATTCTCTTCGGAATGCTCTCTCTCGTTCTCGCGAGCGCGGTGTTCTGGCATTTTTCTCGAGAAAACTTCGACGATCTCCAGCCACTTTCCAGCACAGCTGCAAATCCCACACGAGATATTCAGGCTTTGCGTGACACGAAGGCCGAGTTTCGAGTAGGCGGGGAAAAGAAAGCTAAGAAACCGACTCCAAAACCTGCAACGAAGTCGAATCCCCAGAAAGCGCCCCCTGCAAACTCCCATAAGCCTGCGGGGTACATTCCACAGTCGCGATAAATTGATCGTGCTCGAATCGTCCTTCGAGCACAGTTCCATGCTGATAGAGCTGATGAATGGCTCGGCCATTTCCCGCCGGTGTACGGACTAATACACGGATCAATTGTTTTTCATAGAACTCGAGCACTCGTTGCCCTAGCTCATCGATGCCCTTGCCCGTGCGGGCGGAAACTAAAACCGGATTGCCCACGCGATGTCGAAGCGCTTCCAATTCCATAAAATCCTGCACTGCGTCGACTTTGTTGAAAACAAAGAGTCGCGGGCGATCACCGGCGCCAATTTCTTTGAGCACATTCTCGACAGCCTCGATATGCAAAGCCGCCATGGGATGGGAGCAATCGAGCACATGCAAAAGTAAATCGGCATGACGCGCTTCTTCGAGAGTGGTGTAAAACGACGCGACAAGATGATGGGGAAGATTGCGTAAGAACCCTACCGTATCGGAGAGAAGTAATTTTCTTCCTCCAGGCAAATTCCAATTTCGAGTGCGAGTATCGAGAGTGGTGAATAGCTGATCGCGAACGACTTCTTGCGACCCAGTCAAACGATTGAGCAAGGTAGTTTTGCCGGCATTGGTATAGCCCACCAAGGAAACCGTAAACATCGAGGAACGTGTGTCGACTTCGCGCTCCTTGCGTTTTTCAATCTCACGCAACTGCGCTTTGAGCTTTTCGATTCGCGTTCGAATAATACGTCGATCGGTTTCGAGCTGAGTTTCTCCAGGTCCTCTGGTTCCAATACGCCCGCCGGTTTTTTCCAAGTGAGTCCACATGCGCCGCAATCGCGGATAAAGATATTCGAGCTGAGCAAGTTCGACTTGGACCTTGGCCTGATGTGTGCGCGCGCAACGAGCAAAAATGTCGAGAATCAATTCACTGCGATCAAGAACGCGAGTCTTCGTGTCCTCTTCAATCGTTCGTGCCTGACCGGGAGTTAAATCATTGTCGAATAAAATTAAATTGGCATCGGCGGCTTGGACTTCGGCATGAATTTCTTCCAGTTTTCCACGGCCGACATAACTGCGTGGGTCGATTTTTTCTCGACGTTGCAGAACAGTACCGACAGCTTGGGCTCCTGCCGTGTCCGCAAGTCGCTCGAGTTCTCGCAGAGACTCTTCCGCTTCCTCTAGCTTGCCACCTAAAGCGACGGCAACCAAAATGGCGCGCTCCACCTGAGGCTCAACAGAAATGCTTTTTTTCTTCACCGAGAGCCAACCGCGACTCGCTCTTTGAGCGGTTGAAAAGAAATTAGAGTGTCGTTACCGGATCGAGAAATATTGAGATGCCCTAACCATTTCGAATCATCCCGCTGCGGAAAATCACTGCGGTAGTGAACGCCACGGGACTCCTCCCGCGCAAACGCACTGGCCGCCATCAGATTCGCCACGGTGAGCATATTGAGAAGCTCCCAGCCCCGTTTATGCGTAAAGGAAAATCGATAGAGATATCTCCCCCAAAACTCCAATCTCTCGACAGCCTCTTGTAACCCTTCCTTCGTTCTCTCCACTCCAACATCGCGGCCCATAAGAGACTTTAACGAGTACACCATGTCATCGAGATTGAGTCCGACCGCTTCGGGATCCTGGCGTCCGTTGCGATGCTCGCCTCCTTCTAAAGTTTGGCGAAGACCGAGAACTGACTCCGCTGCGGCCTGGCCCGCAGCATGACCGAAAACCAAACACTCGAGCAATGAGTTAGATCCAATACGATTCGCACCGTGTAAACCGCTCGAAGATACTTCCCCCACCGCGAAAAGCCCTTCCAAACTGCTCCTACCCTGCAAGTCTACTTTTACACCGCCAATGCTGTAATGCGCTCCAGGTCGAACGGGAATCGGATCTTTACGCAAATCGATATCGAAAAACTTGCAGATCTCTGCAATGCGCGGATAGAGCTTGCGCGGATCCCCTTGGATTTTCGAGAGATCGAGATAGACATTGGTGTCGTTGGTTTCCGCCATTCGCCGTGTGATCGCGCGGGAAACCACATCGCGTGGAGCAAGCTCGGCATCGGGATGAGCTTCTTGCAAGAACGCGCAGCCTTGACGGTCCCGAAGAATCCCTCCCGCCCCGCGCACCACTTCAGAGATCAACACTCTCGCAGCACCGGCGATATATAAGGTAGTGGGATGGAATTGGATGAATTCGAGATCGCGCAATTGCGCACCGGCTCGATAGGCCATGGCTAAACCGTCGCCCGTGGCGATTTCTGGATTCGTCGTTTCTCGATAAATCTGGCCTGCTCCGCCAGTCGCGAGAATCGTCTGTTCCGCTCCAAAGGCAACAAAGCCGACTTCTTCCGACCAAGCAAGAGCACCCACACATTTTCCTTGAGGCGAAGTCAACAAATCGAGAACGAAGACTCGTTCGAATACGCTGACTTTCGGCTGGGCGCGAACCGTCTCCACAATCACTCGCTGAATCTCCGATCCCGTCGAAGCGCCTTGCGCATGCACGATCCGCTGTCTCGAATGCCCGCCCTCGCGGGAGAGTTCCAATTCTCCTGTCGCATTTCGATCGAATCGCGCTCCCCAATCGAGAAGACGGCGCAGTGCGGAAGGGGCAGAATCCGTGATGAGTTTCACGATTTCTGGATCGGCTAAACCTGCAGAAGCGGCTACGGTGTCTTTGGCGTGAAGCGCTGGCGAATCGTCTTGTGAAAGTGCCGCAGCCACGCCACCTTGCGCATAGGAAGTGTTTGTTTCGGATAGACGCCCCTTCGCGAGAACGATCACATCGCGGTTTTTTGCAGCTGCCAAAGCAGCGCTCAAACCCGCTAAACCACTGCCAATCACCAATACATCCGTGTGATAGGAAGGGATTCGTCTCAAATCGAAATCGACGAGATAGCGGGGAGAGGATGGGATCGTTTGGCTTTTGGGTTTCACTAGAGAGCGGCTCATTCTATAGGTTTCGAGGGAAAATTAGCCAGGGGGTTGAAGGGACCCCTCTCACTTTCTAGGATCCGCCCATGGCTAAACTCTACTTTCGTCACGGCGCCGTGGGCAGTGCCAAAACCCTCAACCTTCTCGCCGTCGCTCACAATTACAGACAACAAGGGAAGAAAATCCTGATTTATAAACCTGCGCTGGACAATCGTTTTGGCGAAGGTCATGTCCGATCGCGAGCCGGGTTAGAGCAAAAAGCGGACTTACTTTTAGGACCGCAAACAAAAATCGATTTGAAAACACTGCGCGGACTGAGTTGCATTCTCGTCGACGAGGCCCAATTCCTCTCCTCGGTAATGATCGATCAGTTCCGAAACATTGCAACCGATCACAACGTTCCCGTGATTTGTTATGGATTGCGTACGGATTTCCGCACTCAGCTCTTTGAAGGAGCGCGCCGACTCTTCGAATTGGCCGATTCGATTGAAGAAATCAAAACCACCTGCGCTTTCTGCAATCGCAAAGGGATTTTTAATCTCAAACACGTCAATGGAGTCGCGACGATTGAAGGCCCCAGTATCGACTTAGGCGCCGAAGAAAAATACTTTCCCGCTTGCGCCCCCTGCTATAGCGAGCAAGTCGCTAAAAGCCAAAAGAAGTCTGCGCGCGTTGTGAAGAAGTCCTCGTCAAGCAAGAAATCGGCTCGTTCCAAGGCGATGCCAGTAGTTGTGGTCCGCCAAAGCTTGTAAGAGATTTCGTTTTCCTAATTTTTCTTTGATCCAAGGCCTTGAGCGTATTTTTGAAAACGCTCGACGAGAAAATGATCCCAAACCTGAGCAATGATTTTCTCGGTCTCTGCATTCGTCTCCCCCATTCCATGAATTGAAGCCTTGATCTTGCAACCCTCGGCGCTGGGTTCGAATTGGAAACCGCAAACGAGATCCAACGCCTTCCCATGCAAACCTAAAGGACCGCGGAAAACCAATTTCTTCCCCCGATCGCTCCAAGTCACAAGTCCGTGAATCACACCATTCCCCTGCTCATCGAATTGCTCAATAAAATGTCCGCCCGGTTTTGGCTCGATCACAAACTTGGTAGGTTTCTTCGAAAAGCGATGATCCCACCAAGGGCTGATATCGCCAGTGAAAGTATCAAAGGCCTTTTCAGGAGTGAGCGGTACTTCGATTTCTTGATCGAAGGAAAACCCGCGAACGGGAAATTCTTTTGGCGTGGAAACAAGGAAACCTGATCCAAAAACCAATCCACCAACAAACACCATGAAAAAAGCTACACCGAGCGAAAAGTTCTTCTTCATCGAAACTCCTTGGAACTCATTTCATTTTTCTAAAAACAAATCGTGCCAAACGGTCACGGAACATTGAGATTGCCTTGAACCTTCCGCAGCATCCCAAACAGAAAATGCAATCGAAACTCGCTGAGCAGGGGCCAGCACAATATCGCGAGATTCCGCTGTAGACAGAGGGCGGCGAAACATCACGACCCATCCCGGATCCATCCAATCGGCGCTTGCTTGAACACGGTGAAGCTCTTTTTCCCCTGAATCTTGCACCTTCTCCTCCATCTCTTTGGGATAGAGCTGGGAAGCCCAAGGATACGGGTTCCATTTCATCCCAGGATAAAAGACCTGGAGATCGCAAGAGCCCTGACATTCTTTTTCCCAGTTCGCGCGCCAATACCAAAGGTTCACCGGATCTTTCGAATCACCCAACCCAACCGTCGGCTCTGCCCCAGAAGCGAATTGAACCGCAGCAGCATCGGAATTTTCAGGAAATCGCAAGGCGAGATCGTTTCGGCTCGTATCGATCCAAGAGATCTGAACCCCCAAATCCTTTCCGTCGTGAATCGCGCGCACCAAAAGCCCTTCGACCCGTACGTCCTGCCACCAAAGCGGCATCAAACTGAGAAACGTAGCTGGCACATCGTTCCACACTCGATCCGTGGGAGAACTGGGGACACTCGACTTCCGGGATGCGTAAAGATTGCGCCTCTGGGGAAGAGTTCTCTCTTCGCTGCCCGGCATGGGCGCAGTCCGAACAAAGTGGACGAGATCCCAAATGGATTGCGAATCCAAATGAAAATACGCTGGCATGGGTGAACCCGGCAAACCGTTGTAGATGCGCCGGTACAAAGACTGAGGATCGGAACTGCCCTTGAAAATCCCCTTCGTGAGATCGCGCGGTTTTGCCAAGGCGCCTCGATCATCTTGCATTTTCGTCCTGCCGTCTCCGCGACCCTCCATTCCATGACAAGAAGCGCAATTTCGAACAAACAGATGTCTACCTCTCTCCAAAGATTCTTCCGTGGGTCGAGGTTCGGAAGGGACTTCGATAAGCACTCCGGGGAGCGTTTTCTCGCGCAGATACCGCGCAAAGTCCTCGGGATCTATTTTCTCACCCAACTTTACTAAATGCTCCTGGGCTCGTTTTTTCACTCCATCGGAGATTAGAGTTCTCAAATACTTAGTGAGTGCGATTTTTTCGTCTTCCGCTAAATGATCATAGGAAGGCATCCAAGAGCCTGGCATACCGCGTCGCAAAACTGCCATCAAATCTTCTTCTGAAGGAACGCCGTTTTCTGTCGAAACGATGCGAAATTTGGCTGAGGAAAAATCTCGAGGCTTAGGTTCGAGAAAATGGGCAATCGGACCATTCCCCATTCCTTCCAGTCCGTGGCAAGAAACACAGTGCTGCAAATAGAGATCTTTGCCTTTTTCCGCGGAGAAATCCGCTTTTTGAGAAAGTGGAAAAATCGCAGCGAATACAACAACGACCCCGTTTACAAAAA
This sequence comes from uncultured Planctomycetales bacterium, assembly GCA_964570465.1. Taxonomy (GTDB): domain Bacteria; phylum Planctomycetota; class UBA1135; order UBA1135; family CAZMYG01; genus CAZMYG01. The sequence goes on along the minus strand of CAZMYG010000028.1, from coordinate 2,441 downwards.
TCATCGATCACCCTCCTAGTTCGAAATGTTCGCGATGGATTTAAAACTATAGAAATTTTGCCACAATTAAGGGCATGAACCCACAGAAGAAAATCTCTATATCAAAAATCCAGATTCGAAGATCTAAAGAACGCGGGCATTTCAATCACGGATGGCTCGATACCTATCACACTTTTTCTTTCGCTGACTACTACGATCCCGAGCAGATGGGCTTTCGTAGCTTGCGAGTGATTAATGAAGATCGCGTTGAGGCAGGACAAGGATTTGGAACACACGGACATCGCGATATGGAAATCATTACCTACGTCCTTGAAGGAGCCGTTGCTCACAAGGACAGCATGGGTCATGAAGAGACTTTGCGTCCGGGGGAATTGCAGAGAATGAGCGCGGGTACGGGAGTACGGCATAGTGAATTCAATCCTCTGCCGAAAGAGCCTTTGCATCTCTATCAAATTTGGATTGAGCCGGATCAAAAGGGACACAAGCCTGAATATGAGCAAAAGGAATTTCCGCTCGCTCCACGCCAAGGTAAGTTTGGTCTACTCGTTTCTCCAGACGGAAGAGAGGGATCCTTGCGAATTCATCAAGATGCTTTTCTCTACGGAGCACTACTAAAAAAGAATCAATCCACTGCTTACGAACTCAAAAAATCGCGACATGCTTGGATTCAGGTACTGCGTGGCTCGATAGAAATACGCGATGAAATCCTTTCGGCGGGAGACGGAGCGGCGATTTCCGATTCCGGTGAATTGCTCGTTAGTGCAAAGGAAGACTCCGAACTCTTGCTCTTTGACTTGAACTAATCCCAAAAAGAGAGATGCGTTCGATCCAAGGCTGGGTGTTCTACGACGGCAGCTGTGGTTTCTGCAGCAAATGGGTGATGTCGTGGAAGAAAACACTAGAGAAACGAGGGTTTGAAATCGTTCCATTACAATCACAATGGGTAGGGCAAAAAACTGGTCTTCGCGAAGAACAATTGCTGAAGGATTTTCAATTGCTACTTACAGACAACCATTTGATCTCAGGTTCACAAGCCTATCTTTTTCTCATGCAAAAAATCTGGTGGGCTTGGCCCTTCGCAATGCTCTTTCGCTTACCAGGACTACGTTGGCTTTTTGACAAAGTCTATCGAAGCTTCAATCGAAATCGATTTGCGATTTCAAAAGCATGTCGACTTTCTCCTCCAGTAAACTCACACAAAAAGGAAAAGCTTGCACGCTAGAATTCCACAACGATCCATTTCAGGCATTCACTACGATGCTCATTTTCTCAACTCTCAAGATCATGCGGAAATTGTGCAATGGTTAAGTCAGATTCACCCGATTTGGGAAATGCGTTACTCGCCAAGAAATTTGAAAAGCCCTTCAGAACAAAGGCGTTTGTTGCGCCCTGTTTATTGGCTCGGAAATTGGCAATTTGCTTGTCTTGACTACTATCGCCCACCAAAGGGAATCGAAAATCGCTGCGTACGCGCAGAAGATTTTCCTCCCGTCATGAAGCGCTGGATTCAACGCATTGAAATTATCAGTCGAAAAATGTTTCACGGCCTGGATATGCCGAAGCATTGGGCCATGAATACATGCCTGGTGAATCTCTATGGAGATTCTCTGGTCAACGGGAAACGAGTTGATACTGCCCGAGTCGGGGAGCACCGTGATTTCGAACCTGGCCCGGTTGCTTCGATTTCTCTAGGCGAACGAGCACTCTTTCAGTTCGTGGGTCCTAGTCGACGTGGCGAGCGAGCTCCGCTATTACTACAGCAATGGCTTGACGATCGTTCCTTGCTCATCTTTGGTGGCGAACGTTGGAAGAATCGCAGCTTTCATCGCGTGTTACGTGTCGACCGACGCGCCAAACATCGCTTCAAATTGCAGACAGAAAATTTCGAGACACGGCGAATTAACTTCACCTTTCGTTATGTCCCTGAAGAACATGTGCAAGAATTTTCTAAGTTGGCTCCAACGGCCCGCGAGGATGTCCGCAACTATATGCAAGAGCTAGCAAAACACTCCGAATTTTTCGCAAAACAACTCGTTCAAGAAAAACGTTAGCTATTTCATTTCGGAAAAGCCTTCGCTGCACGTTTCTCGACTTCTTCTGGAGTGAGATCTTCCTTATGCGTTGCAATTCCCCAGCGATGACCGAAGGGATCGACAATAATTGCATTGCGATCGCCATAGAACTTATCTTGCAGAGGTATTTCAACCGTAGCGCCTGCAGCAACCGCTTGGGCAAAGGTTTTATCCACATCGGGAACGTAGAGATAAAGAGAAGTCGGTGTGCCACCAATGGTCTTTGGAGAAAGCACCTTCATTTCCGGCGCTTCATCCGCAAGCATCACCGCAGAATCTCCAATGCGAAATTCGCTGTGAGCAATCTTTTTGCCATCGGGAGTGGGCATTCGGAAAAGTTCCTCCGCGCCGAACGCCTTCTTATAAAAA
>CAZMYG010000027.1:0-21501 GCA_964570465.1 uncultured Planctomycetales bacterium | reverse complement strand
CCGTGCAGTCGATCTTCAATTTCTTTCACGACTTTCTCGAGATCAATTTCGATGCGACCACAGGTAGGGCAGGAAATAATCTCGGGAGAAATGACTCGTCGACCAGTGGCTTTCAAAAGATCGTAGGCAGTTTTGACTTCTTCGACTACATCGCCCGTAAGTGAAATGCGAATCGTGTCGCCAATTCCATCGAGCAGCAAAGCGCCCAGTCCCGCAGCGGATTTGATCACTCCATAGGGAGGTTTGCCGGCTTCGGTGATTCCCAGATGCAGAGGAACTTGCGAGACCGCAGCAAATTTGCGATAGGCTTCGACGGCGGCGGCTGTGTCGGAAGATTTGAGTGAGACAATGAGATTGTGAAAGCCCATTTCTTCGACCATGGCAACATGTCGCAAGGCGCTTTCCACCAAAGCATCGGGAGAAGGGAATCCGTATTTCTCGAGTAAATCCTGTTCCACAGATCCGGAATTCACTCCAATGCGAATGGCGAGCTTGGGATTCACTCGCTTGGCATGAGAAATGACTTCTTCTACACGTTTGCGCTCGCCGACATTGCCTGGGTTCAAACGAACCTTATCGACTCCGGCATCAATCGAAGCGATGGCGAGACGCCAGTCGAAATGAATGTCCGCGACGAGCGGGACTTTCATCGCCTTTTTCAAGGCGGGTAAATTTTTTGCGGATTCTTTGTTGGGAACAGCGACGCGAATGATTTCGCAGCCAGCTTCTTCAAGTCGATGAATTTCGGCGAGTGTCGCGGCTAGATCTTCAGTGCGTGTTGTGCACATGGACTGCACTCGAATAGCTTCTTCGCCACCAATCGTCCAAGGGCCAATCGTTGCTGTTCTCGTCTTTTTTCTCTGGATCAACATAGGCCGAGGATTCTATCAGAAGATTTCCGCTTCTGCCTCGCGGGCAAAGGCTTGTAATTCGGGATCTTGGTTTTTTTGCGATTTCATCCATTCCAAGGCTTTTGCTAGCCACTGTTTGGCCTGCTCGCTCTCGCCCAGTTTTTTATGCGCCATTGCCACAAAAAACCAATCCCAGGCATCGCCGCCGGAATTTCCTTCCATCGAACGATTCAAAGCCTCCAAACATCCTTGCCAATCCCCGTTGCGATATCGAGCAATGCCTAAGGTGTTCCAAAAAGTCGCCATTTTTTCGGCAAGCTGAACCGCTCGCTCGGCGTGTTTGAGGCCAAGCTCTGGATCGAAGGGTTCGCGGGCAGGCAAGGCAACGAGCATCCAGCCTAGATCGTTGTCACATTCTGCGCAGTTGGGATCGACACGAAGCGTTCGTTCCAAATACTCCCGCGATTTGGCTCTGTTTCCCTTACTCGTCCAAAGTTGGGACAAACGATAGAGAGACAATCGTTGATTGGGGTCGATCGCGACACTTTTCTCGAAAGCCTGTATCGCGCCGTCTGCATTTCCTGTCGTGAATAGGGCAACGCCTAAATTGTTGAAAGTCACTGAGGACTGGGGATCGAGTTCCAGCGAACGGCGAAGCGGAACAATCGATCCGGCATAATCGCCGAGTTTCTGCAACGCTGCGCCCCAATTGTTGAAGGGCCTGGGAGCGAGTGGATCGAGCTCGCTCGCTTTACGAAACGCTTCGATGGCGGGTTCCATCTGGCCCTTTTCAAAGAAGACAGTGCCTAGACTGTTATGTGCTGTAGAAGAATGGGGCTGAATCTCAATGGCTCGTCGATATACGGCTATCGCCTCGTCTTGCTCTCCCTTTTTTTGAAGGGCGCGAGCCTGGAGTAGAAGGATTTGAAGATTCAGTGGAGCTAGTGCTCGGGCGCTGGAATAGTAACGCAGCGCTTCATCAAGTGCGGGAGGTGTCGTTTTTTCGAGAGTCATGCCCAAGAGATAATTAAGACCAAAATGATCGGGCCGGGAGAGCTGGGCGAAGCGAAGCGTTTCAATGGCTTTTCCTAACTGTCCCGATGCTTCCAGAGCACGTGCGAGTAAGAGAGAGCTGGGAACAGGCCAAGCTGCTGTTTGCGCAGACTCAGCAATTTCGATGAGTGCTTGTGCGTCACGCTCTTTTCGCGAGAGCATTTCACGCAGTCGATTGCGCTCCGCGTCGGGATCCGCATTGCGGGAGATGTGCAAAAGTTTTTCCCAAGACTCCCGAGGCAATTCCAGAATTCGGCGAACAATTGCCCAATCGTCTAAGGCGCTTGCCAACTCTATAGCAATCGCAGACTCGGCGACTTTTTTCGCGATGCTCGTTTCGTCTTCCTTCGCTAGATCCAGTCCGTAGTTTTGGAAGGCTTTCTCGTAAGCCTGATCGCGTCTCTGATTCTCACTCCATTTCCAATTTCCTACACCAGCTTCCTCGTCTGGGAAAATACGAACGGATTCCAGGCGATTCAGCATTTCTTGGTCACGACGTACTGTTTGCTCTGCGGCTGCAGCGAGACGGTCTTTCCAGATCCAAACGGCGAGGCTTCCCCCAAATACGAGTACGCTGCTCGCAGCGAGTAGGAGAAGAAGGCGGCTTCGCCTTTTTTCTGTGCGGAGTTTGGATTCGGTAACTTGCATTTGCAGCGAACGAGCGCGCGCTTCGACCGAGTGTAGGTAACCGGCGACTTCTTCCGCTACGATTCCAGCGTGAGTGGGGCGTTTCGCTGGATTTGCCTCCAAGCAACGTTTTGATAGAGAGATTAGCTCGGGGTCTTCGCCGGATCGATCGAGCTGCGCGAAAGCCTCATCGAGATCGGCGCGCGCGGCACGGGCGAGCACGCTTTGCAAATCGCCATGATAAGGAGGCGCGCCCGTGAGAATTTCGCAGAGAATCGCGCCGAGCGAAAACACATCAGTTCTTGCGTCGAGCGAGTCGACTTCGCCGCGCGCTTGTTCGGGCGACATATATGAAGGAGTACCCATCACAGCTCCTACGAGAGAACGTGGGCCCAGGGATTCGCGCGGAGCCGTTTCGATGACGCTCAAAGAGTTCTGCTTGTCCTCGCGGTGAAGAATCTTTGCCAAGCCCCAGTCCATGACCTGCACTTCTCCGAATGCACCGACCATGATGTTGGCTGGCTTGAGATCGCGATGAATGACGCCACGCGCGTGGGCATAGGCGAGTGTTTGGCAGACTTTTTCGAAAATGGAAAGCAGTTGTGGGCGCTGCGTGCCACGATCGGTTCTCTGCGCAAGAATTGAGGCGAGTGTGTGGCCCTTGACGAGTTTCATTGCGAAATAGGGGCGCTCGTTGTCCATCAACCCCATTTCGTATACCGGAACGATACCTGGGTGTTGGAGCTGACCTGCGATTTGCGCCTCTTCAACGAAGCGTGTGAGAACATTGGGATTCTTTGCATGCTCGGGCAGTAGTATTTTCACAGCCACATCGCGACCGAGTTCCTGATCGTGGCCGCGCAGTACGGAACCCATTCCTCCGCGTGCGATCTCTCCCAAAATTTGATAACGCACACCAAGTTCTTTCGTTTCGTCCGGCGTTTTGCTGGATTTGTTTTCCTCGCTTGTTGTGTCTTCGCTAGGCACGGTGATCGCTGGATCTTTTCCCGTTAGGTTTCGAATCGTGTCGAGCACGGTTCGTGGTGGCTTTTGTGGATCAGGTTTTTCGTTCATTTTGATCTTTGCAGAAAAGGAATTCGTTGTGCCCGATGCGTAGCCGATCTCCAGGGCGTAAGGGGGAGATGTTTGTGATTTTCGTTCCGTTGAGAGAAATCCCGTTGAGGCTTTTCTTGTCGAGGATTTGCCAAATGCCGTTCTCGCGGCTGATTTCCGCATGAAAGTGGCTAACCCGTTCATTGGAAATAACGAGATCATTGTCTGGATCGCGGCCCAGTCGAGTAAGCCAGCGACGCAGCGGGTGGCGAGTGTGAGTTTCCGTGCAAAGAAGGAAAAACTCCGGGTCAATATCGTTCTCGGCTAGCGCCGTTGCCGCGTGCAAGTCCAATTTGGTTTTCTCGTTTCGCGTGACAAGCTTTGCAGGGGTTGTGTTGCGCAACAATGTCTGGAGATAGCGTTCCGGGAGAACTCCTAAGATCTGCGAGCGGCTGTGTTCCTCGGGAATGAGTTGGCGGAATTCGGAGGAGACTCCGAAGCGAACCAAATTTCGCACACGACGAGTCATGAAAGGTTGCTCGGTTGCGATTTCGGCGACCTTGCCTTCCCAGGATCCAATTTCGTAAATTTGTTGGAGAAACTCTTTCACTTCGAGTTTTTCGAAGAGTTTGATCCCGACAGAAAATTTAAGTAGGGCTTCGATCGAAGCCGTGAGAGAGCCCGCGGCGATGAATCCGGCACGATCGGCGGTGAACTCCGAACGGTTGATCCAATCTCCAAAAAGAACACTGTTAAGCAGTTTTCCGATGACGGGGATTTCTGAGCCGACGGGGCGAAGCAGAGCACGCAGCGAAGTGTGACCGGTTTGGATATGGCCGATTTCGCGACCGATGAAAAATTGTAAATTAGCCGGCGACATTTGATCGACCATGGCACTATGGATCACAATCAATCGGCGTCGCCAAATTCCCAAGGTGTAGAGGTTTTGCTCCGAGGAGCGCTTGATGTAGACAGGTATAGGGGAGCTTCCCAGTCTTGTAGCGGCTTTGATTGCCAAGTCGTGAATCTCGCCAAACTGTTTTTCACCTACTCGCACGAGAGAGCCGAAGGCTGCCCGCTGTTGTAGGATGACGCTAATGAGATAGACGGCTAACACTCCGAAGGTGACGAACAGGGCCTTGATTCTCTGTTCCGTGTCGAGGGCAAAGTAAAAAAGTAATAAGAAGTAAATCCCGCCGAGTAAGAGCAAGGTGAGAGTGAGAGAGAGTTTTTCTCCGGGGAAGCGGTAGTCCTGGGCGCGAAGCTTTGGCCCTAAGTGCATGGGGATAGTCTAATTTGCCGCTAGTCCCAGTAGGGCAAGTATTTTCTCCTTGATCTCGGTCATGGCTAGAGAGTCGCTGCTGTCGCGGGAATCGTCGGAGATGAAGATGGGGCCATCTAGCGGATCGATGGGTGCGAGTCCATGACTACCGTGCACCAAGCTTGCGTCGAGAGGAATGAGGTCCATGAGATAGCGGAAACCGAGTTTTTTTTGCAGCAAACGTCGTGCGGCGCGCAGAGTGGGGAAGTGTAGTTGGGGATCGAAGAAGAGTTCGCAGGGGTCATAGCCAGGTTTGCGATGAATATCGACAGTGCGGGCGAAATCAGGCGCTTTGGAATTGTCGAGCCAATAGTAATAGGAGAACCAAGAGTTTGGTTGTGCCAGAGCAATCAATTCTCCGGAATTGGGGTGGTCAAGTCCGATCGTTGGGCGCTCTTCGCCATTCAAGACCCGAGCAATACCTGGAGTCGCTGAGAGTTTTTCTTTTACTGCAGGGATCAAGGCGGGGTCCCGTACATAGATGTGAGCAATTTGATGATCCGCCACGGCAAAGGCTCGAGAAAAGAAGGGATCGAGTAATTCGCCGTAGGGCCCGGGGCGCACGGAGAGCCAACCCGCTTCGCGCAAAACACGATTGATAGCGATGGGATTGTTTACTTTGCTAATTCCGTATTCAGAGACAACGACCAAATTGATTCCTTGTGATTTCGCTTGCTCGACAATGCTTCCGACGAGTGAGTCGATTTCCTTCAGAGCGCGAATCGCTTGTGGAGAATCCGGCCCAAATCGTTGCAAGTCGTAATCGAGATGTGGGAGATAGACGAGGGTGAGAGTCGGGGAGAAGCGGCGCAATACATCGATGGAAGCCTGAGCAATCCATTCGCTGGAAGGAAGTCCAGACTTGGGGCCCCAAAAACTGGGAAAGGGAAATGCGCCTAAGGCCGCTTCGAGTTGTGGGCCAAGAGTAGCCGGCGTAGTCGAGATGCCGAATTCTTTAGAGCCGTCTGCACCGTAAAAGGGTTTGGGAGTAATCGAATAATCGACGGCAGCACCTTGGTTAAACCACCAGAAGAGTTTGGCGCAGCTGAATTTTTCTCCTCGCTGCGCGGCCCGAGCGCGGGCCGTTTCATAGAGTTTTCCTCCATAAACGAGTTGATTGGATTGAATCCAAAAACGGGTTTCTCCGAGTTCCCGGAAATACCAACCGTTGCCAACAATGCCATGGGCCGAAGGCGTGAGTCCGGTCAGTAAGCTTGCTTGTGCCGTACAAGTGACGGCGGGAATCACGCCACGAATTGAAGCCGAGAAACCTTCTTTTGCCAGTGCGGAAAGATGAGGGGTGTTCTTCCCCAACATTCGCGGGGTCAGGCCGACCACGTTTAATACACATACCGATCTCATGAGCCGGGGTATGCTAACGGAAAATTCGCGGCTAGAATCGGAACACTTTTCTTTTCAGGAGATTGCCATGAAAAATCCAACTCGCAGCCTTTTCGTGCTCAGCGCTTCGCTCTGTTTTCTCGCTTGTTCTGAAGACAAACAGCAAAGCACGACAACGAGTGCGACTAACGCCGTTGCAGAGTCAAAAACAAGCACACAAGCGACGCCTGCCGTTGCGACTAAATCCGAGACAAACGAAAAGCGCGCGCATGCTGGCCCCATTTCATTTGAGCCTCAAACTGGTTGGGAAAGAGTGGAACCCAACAATCTCATGCGAAAAGCACAATATCGTTTGGCCAAGTTGGAGGACGATTCTGAAGACGGGGAAATCATCGCTTTTTATTTTGGTGAGAATCAAGGTGGCAGCACGACGGCGAATCTCGATCGTTGGATTGGCCTGGTGAAACAGCCGGATGGAACGCCTTCTAAAGATGTTGCAGACACAAAAAGCTGGGAACAAAACGGACTCAAAATCACTCGAGTCGATGTCACGGGCAATTACGTCTCCGACAGTATGAACCGCAAGGGACCGGTGAATTACGACAAGAAAAACTTCCGCATGATCGCGGCGATTGTAGAGACGACAAAGGGAGCTGTGTTTTTCAAAGCCGTAGGACCTGCGAAAACTATGGCGAAATGGGCTGCTTCCATCGAAACGATGCTAAAGACGATTCAATGACACGCGCCTAGACGCTTTATTCAAACTCGAAGAGAAAGATATCCCAGTTTCCATTGCGATCGCTCATAAACACCACGCGATTTTCCCAGACACTGCAAACTTGATCAGCGGTTGGATTGACGGTAATCGGAAATTTGCTTTGAGTTGTCAAATCGAAAGCCTGGATATCTGTATCGTCGCTTAAAAGATCATATCCCTCTTGCCAGACGATTCGGTTTCCAAAAACAGATGCAGAATTTATCACGGAAGCTGTTTCAACAGGGAGAGCGCTATTTTCTCCAGTGTTTATCTCATGAAGCATGAGGCTAAAGTAAGGGTCTCCGCTGCCTTCAGGATAATAGCCATATCGAACGAGAGCCCAATTCATGAAAAGAGATTGTAGGGATTTCCCAAATTGCCCCGTATTCTCGATCCCAATCGTCTGTTCAGGACCCAATGGAAGAGTAAATCGACTGGCATAGCTTCCACTGCCGATTACGATGCTGGTCCAGGCAATTTCGTTTTGCCAGATACGGGGCGAAGCACAGCTTCTTGTTAAGTCCTCTGTAATGCGTTGTTCTGTAGAACTTGAGAGATCAAAAACGTAAATGTCTGTTCTGGGGAAAGAAGAATTTGGCGCCAGATTTCGATCGTCACGGAAGACAACCCTGTTTTCGAAAATCTGTGCGTCGGTTTGATTCGCAGGATGGCTTGTAATCTGTTGTTCCTGTCCATTGTTAAGATCGTAAAGATAAATATCCCAGTTCCCGTTTCTCTTGTCCTGCCAGATAACCTTGTTTCCCCAAATCGACGGCTTTTGAGAGTGGAAATGTGTGATCGCATGTTCTTCCTGGGTTGCGAGATTAAAAGCGTAGATGCCTAAGTCTTCATTCCCGTGATCTCGGGCGTCTTCGTAAACAATCCAATCTCCCCAGAGTTTAGGATTTTTTTGCCATGCGGAATGATGAGTAATTTGCCTGACATTTTTCTCTATGGAGAATTGAACGATGTCTTGGAATTCGTGATGGTCTGTATCGGTTGCGACAAGTTTGAGCCAATAGTGTCCTGTAACTAAACCGTTTGCCGACCAATTCGCCAACTCTCCATTTTCGACGGGATGATATTGAGTTTCGCCAATCGGAATCCAATCACCCAAGTTGTCTATCGCCTTATAGAAAATACGGTAGGAATCGAAATGCCTTCCGTCAGCGGTCCCAAGAATTGAAATACTTCCTTCCGCAGTTCCTTGAGTCGAAGCAGAGGAAGGAGAAACAATTTTTGCTTCGAGAACGGAACCGCTTGTCAATGCGCTTTGAGCATTGATTCTTCCAAATCCCGTCAAAATATCGAAACCTGTCACATCGATATCGTCCGAAGAGTTTCGAATTACCTGCCTTAACTCTTCTGCACTTAACTCGGGGCGATTCGAAAGAATCAGCGCCGCAAGTCCACTGACATGCGGACAAGCCATGCTGGTCCCGCGTGTCCGATAATATTCGTTGGCCACGATCATTTGTCCGGTCAAAGGAGGAGAGCAGGGTGCGCCGGAGTACATATCGGTGCTCCCGGCTCTCAAAGAGAGAATGCTAGGTACCTGAATATTTCCACAGCTGGTTCCGCTTTCCCCGCCAGGAGCTGCGACATCGATTTCAACTCCATAATTAGAAAAATCGCTGCGTTGATCGAGATGATCTGTAGATGCAACGGTAATCGTTTCCGGCATGTTTTGAGGACTGTAGTAAGCTGCATCGTCGTCGGAGTTCCCGGCAGCAAATACAACAACTGCTCCAAAACTGGAGACTGTTCTAATCGCCTCTTCAACGATGGGATTACGAATCGTCCGAAAGCCGGAGCCCCAGCTATTGCTGAGCACATCCGCACCATTCATTCCGGCATACAGAATTGCTTGTGCAAGTTCGTTAGAAAGGCCAGCGCCTTGGTCATTGAGGGCTTTGAGTGGCATGATCTTCGCTTTTGGTGCGACACCGATGATTCCAATGCCGTTATTCCCGATAGCAGCGATTGTTCCCGAGACATGGGTGCCGTGCCCATGGCCATCTTTTGGATCGTTATTCGGCAACTGAGCTTGCTGGCAAGTTCCCCCAACAAAATTGGAACAAGTGGTGAAGTCCCAGCCACGCCAATCGTCGAGAAAACCGTTTCCGTCATCGTCGATGCCATCTGCAACCATACTCTCGCCCTCATTGAGCCAGAGGTTTTCTGCAATATCCGGGTGGTTGTAGTCAATTCCGGTATCGATCACGGCAACGACAACACCTTCTCCTTCTACTCCTTGGGTCCAAGCCTGGCGGGCCTTGATTTTCTTAAGTCCCCAAAGGTCCTCGTAGCCCTGTCCCCAAGAATTCGAAGAATGATAAAAAGGATCGTTGGGATTCAATGTGGGAGAGTGTGGCGTAGGTTCTAGAGGAGGCAGAGGCTGAGGATTCAGAACCTGTTGAAACTTTTTGATGTCTTGAGTTTCCAAGACATAGTCGAGTTGCGCGTAAGCAACGTGGGGGTCAGCTGAAAAATCTGCTACCGCAGAAAGCAAGTCCCTATCGGCGGGGATATCAATTCGGTAGACGTGGAAGAGTTCCGGTGCTTGCGCGGCTCGCGTTGCCCGGTTTGCGCGAGTTCGGTAAAGAGTGCGCACAAGTTCTGTGTTCTCTCTCCAGGAATTTTTCAAATTTTCCAGAGAAGTTGATGGTCTTCCCGCAGCCTGTTCGGTTTCTCTACGGAAAACCGGAGTGATTTTTTGAATTTGATGTCGCTGTAGTAGATTGTCTAGAGAGATAGAGCGATGTTCGCTTGCACTACGAAAGTCCCTTTTTTGTTCGAAAAGGCAATGAGCGCAAGAGTTGAGATTGTCTTTGAATTTCACCAAGAAATGGTCGTTCGCATAAGCTGCAGTTGAGGAGGGGCGCAGGTCAATGCTTTCGTGTTGTCCCCTGCCAAAAAAGATGGCGCAAAGCGAAAAACAAAGAGATTTCCATGCTGTCATGTTGCTCCTTCCGGGTGGGTATGGCTTCAAAAATATATCTTTATTTTATTTTTAATGCAACAATATTTAGGATGTTTCTTATTGATTTTGCTTAGGTTTTGCATCGCTGGAATTGTTTAGCTCATTGATTTTAATGGAAATGCGGTCAAGCTGTTTTGAACAAATCTTGAGTTTGAAGGCAGGGAACCCCGCCATGAATGAGACAAAAGAATATGTATTGGGAGTGAATGAGCGTGAGCTGGCGCGTTTGGAACTCCAGCAACAAGTCTGGGGTGAAATTAGCTCGCGTTTTTTAGATCGCGTTAATTTGCGTAAAGGCATGAGAGTGTTGGATCTGGGTTGTGGTCCTGGTTTCATGCTGGAGGAGTTGCAATCGCGAATCGGCGAAACGGGCTCGATTCTAGCCCTCGATGAATCTCCCGTTTGGATGGAATATCTCCAGCAAAAAATCGCGAAGAGCGGGTGGAGGAATGTACAGACCCAGCAATCGCGGATTGAAGAAGCTCGTATTGAACCCGCTTCCTTCAATTTTATTTTCGCGCGATGGGTGTTGAGCTTCCCGCCGAATCCAGAAGCGCTTGTGAAACAAATTTCTTCTTGGATTAAGCCAGGCGGAGTATTTGCCGTTCAAGATTACAATCACGAAGGCATTTCCTTATTTCCGGAAAGCGAGGGGTTCCGTGCCGTTGTTCAAGGAACTCGCAAACTCTATCGAAGTGGAGGAGGAGATCCTTGGGTTGGCGCTAGGCTCCCGCGATTCTTCGAGGAATCTGGCTTAGCACTTTTCGATTTCAATCCAACTGTGATTTGTGGCGGACCCGATTCTCCCGCCTTTCGTTGGGCCGATTCTTTCTTTCCCGTACATTCGCAGCGAATGGTCGAGCTGGGTCATCTTTCCACCTCCGATCGCGAACTCATGCTGAAAGAATGGGAGGAGCATAGAAAAGATCCTCATTCACGATTCTTTTCCCCGATCTTGCTCGATATCGCCGGGCGCAAGACTCGATGATCCTGCGCTTATTGCTGAGTGCTTTTTTACTCGCCTGCACAGAGGACTCGAAATCCATTCCTCAAGCGAGCGATCTCAAACTCGAACTCATTGACGATTCTTTGCAAAACCCTGTAGATCTAGTTTCTCCTCCAGAAGACGCACGGCTTTTTGTTTTAGAGCAAGTCGGACGAGTGCGAGTGATCGAGAAAGACAAACTGCGCGAGAAACCTTTTCTCAATCTTATTTCCAAAATCGCGAGTGGCGGCGAGCGCGGTTTATTGGGAATGGCTTTTCATCCTCAATATCAGAAAAACGGACGCTTCTTCGTGCATTATTCGGATTTGCGTGGCGACACTCAGATTTCTGAATTTGCTGTGTCTTCTGATCCGAATCTTGCCAATGCGCAGAGCGAGCGCTCGCTCTTGCAAGTGAAGCAACCCTTTTCAAATCACAATGGCGGGCAAATTGCCTTTGGTCCGGACGGATATCTTTACATTTCCCTCGGCGATGGCGGTGCAGGCGGCGATCCCTACAACAACGGGCAAAACCTAGGAAGCTTGTTAGGGAAAATTCTGCGAATCGATGTCGACAGCGAACAAAAACCTTATGGAATTCCCTCGGACAATCCCTTTGTGAAAAACAAAAATGCGCGCCCCGAGATTTGGGCCTATGGAATTCGCAATGCCTGGAAATTTTCCTTCGATCGCAAAACGCAGGAAATGTATATCGCTGACGTTGGGCAAAACGCCTGGGAGGAAATTGATATTGGGGTCAAAGGTGGAAATTTTGGCTGGAACAAAATTGAAGGTGACGGACATTGCTTCCCAAAAATCCAAAGCCGTTGTGATCAAAGCGAATTCGTCGCGCCGATTTACGAATACCCTCATCCCGATGGTTACAGTGTGACAGGCGGTTTTGTCTATCGAGGCAAGAAAATCCCCAAATATCAGGGCGTTTATTTTTTCGCAGATTATCAAGTCGGCTGGACTCGTTCTTTCCGTTACTCCGGAGGGAAAATCACTTCGCTAGTCGATCACACGGAGGCGTTTGGTCAACATCAGGTTTCGAGCTTTGGAGAAGATTCGCAGGGTGAAATTTATCTCGTCGATCACAATGGTCCGGTCTATCGAATCGTGCCGCGCTAAACCAAGTAAACTCTACGTTCAGGCCATTGACTTCCTGAAAAAAGAATCCAAGCTATTTCGCTCGATTTTGCCCATTAAGCTGTAGCAGTCGAAGTTCCGAGAAGAATGGTGTTCGGGGCGAGGTCGCTATTAATAATTAGGTGTTAGGAGCCTCATTTCTGTGGAAAGCACAATAACAAAAACGACGGCGGCGAATGCCGCAAAGATGGAACCGATTGTGAATGACATGTCCGTTCAGATGGCAACGGTGAACGGATCTGGAAGCCAGTCGGCGAACAATATTTTTACGAAGGCTCTTTTCCGGATGGGAATTCCGGTGGGGCCAAAAAATCTCTTCCCCTCCAATATCGCGGGATTGCCGACCTGGTACACGGTGCGTATCAGCAAACACGGTTACACCGCGCGCAAAAAAGAGATCGACATACTAGTGGCGATGAATGAGGACACCTGGGCCGAGGATGTGAAGAATCTTCGTCCTGGCGCGGTGCTCATTGCCAACTCCGATATGCTCTGCGCGAAAAACGGCCCTGGGCGCGAAGACTTAATCTACTATCCCATTCCTTTTACGACCTTGGTGCGAGAGAAAATCGATGCGCCAAAAATTCGCAAGCTGCTCGCCAACATGGTTTATGTGGGCGTTCTCGCAGAAATCCTGGGAATCGATCGCGAGGTGTTGAAGGAAACCGTTCGAGACAATTTCAAAGGCAAGGCGAAAGTCGTTGATATCAATTTGAAATGTATTGAAGTCGGTTCTGATTATTTCCGGGCCAGCTTGAAGAAGGTCGATCCCTATCGTGTCGAGAAAATGAACAAGACCGCCGGGAAAATTGTCATTGATGGCAATTCCGCCGCCGCCTTGGGCTGTCTCGTGGGTGGGGCGACTGTGGTGGGTTGGTATCCGATCACTCCTTCTTCCAGCCTTTGTGAAACCTTTATCGACTATGCCCGCGAATTCCGTGTCGCAGCGGATGGGACTTCGCTTTTCGCCGATGTGCAGGCTGAAGACGAACTCGCTTCTGCAGGAATTGTGCTAGGCGCTGGCTGGGCTGGTGCGCGTGCTTTCACCGCGACGGCGGGACCTGGAATTTCGCTGATGGCAGAATTTGTGGGACTTGGTTATTACGCCGAGGTGCCCGGTGTTTTCTTCGATGTGCAGCGCGTGGGTCCTTCCACTGGTTTGCCCACTCGAACGGGACAGCAAGACATCCTTTCGACCTATTTCCTCTCTCATGGGGATACGAAACATATCTGCTTGATCCCTGGTGATATCAAGGAAACTTACGAATTCGCACAAATGTCATTTGATCTCGCGGAACGATTCCAGACCCCCATTTTCGTGATGCTCGATTTGGATTTGGGAATGAATAATTGGATGAGCGACCCGCTTCCTTATCCAGATAAGAAATTCGATCGCGGTAAGGTGCTCAGTGCAGAAGAACTCGCCAAGGTCCAAAAATTCGAACGCTATCGCGATGTCGACGGCGACGGGATTTGCTATCGCACTCTTCCTGGAACCAAGCACCCGCTTTCTCCTTATTTCACTCGCGGTTCAGGGCATGATGAGGCCGCGAAATATTCCGAGAGCGCGGAAGTGTATCAACGCAATATGGAGCGATTGGCGCGCAAGTTTGAAACTTCGAGAAAATTTGTTCCAAAGCCTGTAGTGCAGGAACAACAAGGAGCTCAATTCGGCGTCATTGCCTATGGAACTTCCGATGCCGGAGTGAAGGAGTCTCTGGATCAATTGCGCGATGAACACGGCATCAAGGCGAGTTACTTGCGTTTGCGAGCGCTGCCGTTCACGCCGGAAGTATTTGAATTCATCAAACGTTTCGATCGCGTGTATGTCGTCGATCAGAATCGCGACGGGCAGATGCGCGACTTGTTGACTTTGGAATTGCGCGGCGAATCTGGCAAGCTCCGCTCGGTTCGACATTTCAATGGATTGCCTCTCGATGCACGATCACTCACCGATCAAATTGTTTCCCAGGAGAAAGGAAAGTAGCCATGGCAGCAGAAACAGCAACTCTCAATAGGGCGGGACTGAGCAAGCAGCAATATGTTGGCGCTCCCTCTACTCTTTGTCCTGGATGCGGACATGACAATATCACCCGCAACATTATCTCTGCGTATTTCGAGTTGGGGATCAATCCCTTCGAAGTTGCAAAGACTTCGGGAATCGGTTGCTCGAGCAAGACACCTGCTTATTTCATGAATCAGGCGCAGGGTTTTAACTCGGTGCACGGTCGTATGCCTTCGGTTTCTACGGGGGCCAAGCTAGCCAATGGCAAGCTCAATGTGATTGGGGTTTCCGGCGACGGAGATACGGCTTCGATTGGCATGGGACAGTTTTGCCATCTGGTTCGCCGTAATCTCGATATGGTTTACATCATCGAGGACAACGGTGTATATGGACTGACGAAGGGGCAATTCTCTGCGACGGCCGATTTCGGTTCGAAGTTGAAGGGTGGAGAAGTCAATTTCTTCCAGAACATCGATCCTTGCGCGATTGCGATTCAATTGGGTTGCAGCTATGTCGCGCGATCCTATTCGAGTGACTTTGCGCAGGTCACTCCTTTGCTCAAGGGTGCGATTGCTCACAAGGGTTTGGCTGTCATCGACATCATTTCTCCTTGCGTGACCTTCAACAATCACGAAGGTTCGACCAAGTCCTACGATGCCGTGAAGGAACACGATATCCCCTTGCATGAAATCGATTTCATTCCGTTCTTTGAACAGAAGACGGTGGAGTACCAACCTGGTGAGACCGTAAAAGTCGATTTGCCAGATGGTTCCCATATCTTTTTGAAGAAGCTCGATTCCAACTATGACCCGACAAATCGCGTGGCCGCGCTGGAAATGCTCGAGCGCTCCAAGCAAGAAGGAAAATTGGTCACCGGTTTGATCTACGTCGATACCAAGACCAAGGATTTCAACACTGAGCTGAAACTCACGGAGAAGCCTTTGGCCGGACTTGGCGAGAGCGAAACACGTATGCCGAAAGAGAAGTTTGCGGAGCTTCTGAAGAGATACGGCTAAACCTCGAGCGTCGGAGCAAGATCCTGGAGCTTTTCTGTTTCCAGGAAGACTTGTTCTTCACTAATCCCGAGTTCCTCACAGGCGCGTTTTTCCATCATCTCAACGCGGACGCGGAGATTGGATCCTTCTTCAATGCTTTCTGCGATGGCATTGCACAAAGCCACGAGCAAGCAAACATTTTCATCAGGAATTCCAACCGGCACATCGTGATGCCATCTCGCCGCCATAGCGACGGATTGAGGAAATTTCCAATGCTGGGCTAGAGCTGCGCCTGCCTCAGCGTGATTGAATCCAAAAATCTGTAATTCCGCATCTTGGAGACTGAGTGATTCCGCATTCGAACGTTCAATTGCCTGCAGATAAGCCTGAGGAAAGGAATCGAGCATGATCACAATTCCGATGTCATGCAGTAGCCCACAGATATAGGCTTCTTCCGGTTGTATGAGCAGCTCGCCTTGACACAGTTTTGAAACTTCCCGACAAGCCACTCCAGTGAGAACGGTATGTCTCCAGAATCGATCGAGATCGAAACCTTTGACGCTGAGTGTGTGATAGCTCTGAATCAAAGAAGTCTGCAACACCAAACTGCGAACACGTAACGCGCCTAAAGCCGAGCAGGCCTGATCGAGCGTGCTGACCCGACTTCGCAATCCGAAAGCAGCCGAGTTGGCAACTTGTAAAGCCTTTGCGCTCACTGCTTGATCGGTTTCGATGGAGCGTGCAATGTCTCGAGCCGAGGAGCCTGGATTAGAAACGATGGCGGAAACTTTACTGAATACCGTAGGGATAGAAGGCATTCTCACCGCACGGGTGATGAAATCCAAATTGGGTATTGCCTGGCGAGCCATGGCAGCAGGATTATCGGGACTCCTGCGTGCTTTCTTGAGAAACAAAAACGCCGGCTAAGAAGCCGGCGTTTTCTGAAAATCCGAAAGCGTTGAGCTTAGCTCAAGTGCTTGGCGACGAGCTTGGTCATTTCAAACATGCTGACCTGCTTCTTGCCGCCGAAGACTGCTTGGAGCTTAGTATCCGCATTGATCATCGTTCTCTTGTTCTTGTCTTGAAGATTATTCTTCTTGATGTAGTCCCAGAGTTTCTTGGTGACTTGAGTACGAGGAATCGCGGTTGTGCCGACAACGGCCGCGAGGGTCGCGGACGGTTTCATCGGCTTCATGAAAGCAGCATTCGGTTTTCTCTTGGTCTTGGTAGCCATCTTTTCTCCTTAACATTTCGTGAAAGTACAAGATAAACGAAAAACAGAAGGCGCTAAGTTTGTTCGACTTGAGCGCAGATTTCCAGAGGGGAAAGCAGAAAAATCGTGATTTTCCCTAGGGAAAACAGAGACACTTGGACGAATTGCCCCCAGTCTGTCAACAGTTATTTTTTTAGAGACTTCCCTAATGCCATCACAGCGAACGCAGTTCCGTAGGGTTTGTGATAGGAATTCATGTAATAGTCCCACATCGAACCATCGGGCTCTTGGCAAGAAGCGACGGCTTGTTGGAGACGAGGCCAGTATCGAGGACGGTCGGCGGGTTCGAGTGATCCGATGACTTGGGCTGCGTAGTAGTGACCGAAAAAGTAGAAATAGCCGGAGTTGTAATAGTAGGCTTCGTGGGGGATGGGCCGACGTCGGGCAATCTCTAGGAATTTATGATGCGCGAAGAAATCCTCTAGCCCTCGTTTGAACTCGTTTTTCGTGATTCGACCCTCGTCCGCCTCGAAGAGAGCGAGATTCCCAACTTGAATCCGACCTAGAGATCCTTTGACCTGGTCAATCCACTCGGCTCCTCCCGGACTGGGAGTGTCTTCCACACTATAGGTATAAGCGCCTGTGGGTAGTCGGCATCGGGCGACTGCTTTGACTGCGCGTGAGAGCATGCTCTCGTCGACGGAGAGCCCAGCTTTTTTGGCATCGAGAAGTGCCAGTACTCCGACAGCGGTCATGAAACTCGTTGCCCAAGAGGGGCGTTTGGTCAAAGTCTCAAAATCGTAGTAGCCCCAGCCGCCGTTTGGTGCTTGGTATTTTTTTAATGCCGCAATTTCCCGTTCGGCGGAGGCTTTGATTTTGTCGCTGATCGGGGGTTTTTGAAATTGAGGGTCGAGCAACGCCAAAGAGAGCGCCTGTAATCCATAGACATAGGACCAAGTGTTGTCGACATCCCAGTCCGAAGGGCGTTTCACCTCTTCGTACTCGACAAGGCTTTGAATCCCTTTTTCTAGCGCTTTGCGTTCTTCTGGTTTTTTCCCAAACTCGAGTAAGGCCATGCAACAAAGTGCACTAGTCGCGCGCTGCCAAGAGCGATGTGTTTCGTGATTCCACCAGAATTCGTCGTTGGGTCCAGGATTCGAGTGAGAACCCCAGGATCCATCCGGATTTTGGCTTTTGACGAGGAAGGCGAGCCCTTTTTCGAAGGCAATTTGGGCAGGTGATGTCGGTAGGGGCGGGTCTCCGACCCCCGCCCAAACCATAAGGACGACGAGTAGGAATCGGATCAACTCTTGCTCTCCGCTTTTTCCTTCTCGATATCTGCTAATTCCATTTCTAAATTTGCCAGTTCTGCTTCCGCCTCAATCGTGGCGATTTTTTTCTCGAGTTTTTCCTTGGCGGCATCGCGCTCGGCTTTTTGCAAAGCGTCCACTTTTTCTTTCAAAGCGAGAGAAAGTTTTTCTTTCTCCAGAGGCAGCTTGTATTTTTCCAAGCTCTGAGCTTCGACTTCTTGAAGCGCTAATCGTTTATTTGCCCGTTCGACTCGACGACGCCCACGTTGTAGGACAATTTCTCGAGTCTTGTCCGCGAGATCGCCATCTTTGTACATATCCTCGAGCTGAGCTAATTCGTCTTTGGAATCTTGTACATAGTCCTTGCTCTCTTGAATGCCGAGCTTGCTTTCTTCTAGGCGTCGGGGCATGTCTACGTCCGAAAATTGTTTGAGTTCACGCTCTGCCAGATCTTTTTCGGTTTTTGCCTTGTTGAGTTCGAGTTCCGTTTCAATTTCGAACGATTTCACCACCGCCTTGGTTACTTCGATTTTGATTCGAGCAATTTCAATTTTCCGCTTGAGCTCGTCTTTCTTGCGCGCTTTGGATTCCTCCTTCTTTTCTTTATCTTCTGTTTTAGGAGTGGTGGTGGAGCTATCTCCGCTTTGAACAGGAAGCGCGCAAGCGGAAACGAAGAGGGTCAACAAAACGAAATAGCTAGCTTTCATGAATTCTCCCTAGAAAAAAAATCAATCGCCCATTACGCGAACGGTTTCTTCTTTCCAGATTCCAGCAAGGATGCTCAAGGTGTTGATATCTGCAAAGTAAATTTCTTTCATGCCAAAGTGCTGTGCGATGTCGCCAATCGCATTTGAGCTCCATTGAGCACGCAAATCTATGCCGGTAAAAACTTCTCGAAGTTCTTTAACGGACATTTCGCCGGTTTTGCTGCCAATCGGTGTGCCGCGCAAATTTCGAGTCAGAGGCATTCGTTTATTCGAATAGAGCAAACCGCTCGTACAGCCCGTGAGACAAAGAATCGCGAGTAGCGCGAGACCTCTCATTTATTCGCCATACACAATGGTGGTCGTCTTCGAGTAAAGACCGCCCAAAATAATGAGAGTTTCTAAATCCATGTGATTGAGAGTGGTGATTTTGCCTTCTTTTGCGGCATCGCCAGCGCCCGCTTCTCCCCAAGCAACTAGCCAAAGCACAGAGTAGGCACTGGCTTTGCCTACTTTGTATCCAAGCTTTGTGTTTGAGAGATCGGTATCCAGAGGTGTGCGGATATTCGAGTACACGCAGCCAGGAGTGCAAAGAGCGAGTAGCGCTAACAAAGAAAGCCCAATATTTTTTTTCATCAATTCCTCAATCTATTTGTTGGCAGACGCCTCCACCGCCACGGGGATGCGTTTTTCCAAAGACTCGATGATGGATTTCAACCTTTCGAGTTCTTTTTTCAAGCTTTCTGTTTCTGCGATATTCGTTTTTTTGCTGGATTCC
Source organism: uncultured Planctomycetales bacterium (assembly GCA_964570465.1). Lineage (GTDB taxonomy): Bacteria > Planctomycetota > UBA1135 > UBA1135 > CAZMYG01 > CAZMYG01. The sequence continues at coordinate 2,377 of CAZMYG010000027.1, read as the reverse complement.
CCATCGTTTCTGAGTTTTTCCAACGCGCGAAGCGCCGCTTCTTGCGCTCCACGTCGTGAATCCGTAACCATTCGCGAATCACGATTCGTCAGCTCTTCAAGGAAAGGAATCGCACGCTTGTCGCCTAAAGTCGCCAGGGCTTCGACGGGAATTCTTCGCTGGCGGGGGAGTTCTCGCTTTGTGAATGAAGCGATTGCGTCGACAAGTTCTTTACGTTCCGTATCCGAACGATCTTTACCCAACTTCGCCAAGGCATTGCAAGCAGCACGATTGATCTCTCGCGAGTGAGTCGGACTGAGATAGGGGCGAATCGTATCGAAAGTGTTCGAGTTCTTTTGATCGGCAAGTAACTCAATGGCTTTCGCGCAAATCTGGTCTCGGAAAGAAGGAGTTTTCAGCCCTTGAGCGAGATAGTCGCTTGCTCGATCAGCGTCCACTTTGACAAGCGAAGCGAGTGCTGCCGCTTGAGTTGGGTAGCTTAGATCTTCTTGTAAGACAAGTTTCAGCTTTTCAATGACTGCTGCATCCGCCGGATAGTTACTCAAACCTTCGACACAGGCTTTGCGTACCGAGGACTTTTTGTCATTGAGTCCCGCAACGAGTGCGAGCTTTGCTTCTTCGCCACCGAGTTTGATGATCGCATTGGCAGCGGCTTGGCGGACGAAGTGTTGCGCGTCTCCTTTTAAGCTTTGAGCTAACGCCGCGCGATTTTGATCCACTTCTTCTTTCTTTTCCGCCAAGGCTTCTGCCGCTTCGATGCGTCCTACGACATCGGAATCCTGTGCCAGTTGATAACGCAGCATCTGCGCAGGCAAATCGAACTTGACGGTCTTGAGTACCCAAGAGTCCTTGTCGAAACGCAGCATCAGAGGACGCGATTCAACCGGGAAGTAAAAGTTTTGCTCGGGGGCGTCACACCAAACGCTGTAATTTTTGCTGCCCTCTGTTGTCGTGATGGCGATTTCGATTGGAACTCGGAACAGCGGCCGAATCCCTTCGATTTTCTGTGTCTGTTTTACAGTCAGTTTTAACTGTGCGGTTTCCGGCATCCATTCCTGAGTGACATCAAATTCAGGATAGGCTCCCAGATACACATATTGCTGAAAAAACCAGTCGAAGTTTTTTCCCGTTGCTTCGCGAATGGCAATTTCAAAATCGTGAGTGTCGACAACTCCCATTGCATGCTTGGTGGCGTAATGATGAATCGCTTTCCACCAAAGCTCTTCGCCCAGCATGCGATGGAGCATATAGAGAATGGAAGATCCCTTATCGTAGACATGATTGCCGCGTCCTTTGCTTTGCGAGTCGACGAAGCTCTCAACAATGGGACGTGGGTTTTCTTTGGAGTCGCGATTGCGAGCTTCTTGTTGATTTCTGCGCATTGCGGCGCGAAAGGCGTCTTCGCCTTCTACTTCTCTTTCGTAGAGGCATTGAAAGTAAGTCGCAAATCCCTCGTTGAGCCAAATATCCGCCCAACTACGGCAGGTTAAATAATCGCCCCACCACTGATGAGCGAGTTCGTGAGCGACGAGGCCTCGGCTCGATTGATCCAGATGAGCGCGTTCGTCGTGTAAGGTTTGATCCGTGTTGAGAGTGATCGAGACATTTTCCATTCCACCGACGACAAAATCAGTCACTGTCGCTTGTGCGTACTTGTCCCAAGGGTAGGGTACGCCAATCTTTCGCGAGAAAAACTCAATCATGCGTGGCGTTTCTTCATAAGAGCGACGCGCTGTAGCTTCGCCGACACCGCGATTGACGTAGTAATCGATCGAAAGTGGCTGCGCGCGGCCCGGTAAAGACATTGTGTCTGTGTACTTCTCCCAATCCGCAGCGGCAATCGCGAAGAGATAGGTGACATAGGGTTGATCCATTTTCCAATGAAACGTATGCCACTTTTTTCCATCAACTTCGCCTGCAGGCTTGGTGTCGATCAAAGTTCCATTACTGACAACAGTCAGTGGCTCTCGCACGGTAAAGAAAAATTCGCTCGTCGTGCGGTCGTTGGGATAGTCATAGGTAGGAATCCAATAGCGCGTGTCCATGTCCTCGCCTTGCGACCAGATTTGATAGGGTTTTTCCGGACTATTTTCGTTGGGTCCGATGAAATAGAGACCTTTTTCTGGATTCTTTCCTGCGTAGCGAATCACAATCGGGAGGCGATCCGATACTCCGTAGCTTTTTTCTAGATTGATTTCGATTCCCTTGCGCGGCCCGTCTTCGAAGCGTTGATAGCTAAGCGAGTTGCCTTGCAGAGAAATAGACTGGATCTCAAGGCCAATCAGGTCAATTCGCGCACTCGTGATTCCATCGAAGAGCGGAACGATCGTATTCGTCACCGAACCTTCAAAACTCTTATTGTCCACATCGAGTTTCA
>CAZMYG010000026.1:11748-21723 GCA_964570465.1 uncultured Planctomycetales bacterium | reverse complement strand
CAAAACCATGGTCCAAGAAGGGGCCTCCGACATGATTCTCAAAACCGGAGGTTACCCTGCGATTCGCGCGCAACGTTTGGTTCGCTACATCTCCGATGAAAAAATCGATAGTGAATTCGCGCGTGTGGTTTTGAGCCGTCTTCTCGATGAAGAAGAAATAAGACTCTTCAAGCTACACGGAGAAGCAGACAAGGCATTAAGCATTCCCGAGGTTGGCCGTTTTCGTGTGAATCTTTTCCGACAATCCGGAGAACCTGGTTTTGTGTTCCGCTATGTGCGTCGCGACGTTCCCGTTTTCCGCGACCTCAATCTCCCGGTCGAGCAGATGAAAAAACTCGCCGGTTTGCATCGCGGTTTAGTTTTGGCCACGGGTATTGCCGGATCTGGAAAATCCACGACCTTGGCTTCGGTGATCGAGCATATCAATCGCACCATGCATCGACATGTGGTGACGGTTGAAGATCCCATCGAATTTTTATTTGAAGACAAACTCTCTATCGTCAATCAACGTGAAATTGGTCTCGATTGTGAGAGTTTTGGTAGTGCTCTCAAACATGTCGTTCGCCAGTCTCCCGACGTGATCATGATCGGTGAAATGCGTGATCGCGAAACGGTGGAAGCGGCGATTTCGGCAGCCGAAACCGGTCACTTGGTTCTCTCAACCTTGCACACGGTCAATGCGATTCAAACGGTCGAGCGAATCATCTCGTTCTTCCCTGAGAACTTGCATGACTTGATTCGCTTGCAGCTCTCGATGAATTTGGCGGGGGTTATCTCCTTGCGCTTGATTCGCTTAAAAGACAATCGTGGACTAGTTCCTGCGATTGAGCTTTTGATGTCGACTCCATCAGTGAAAGAAATTCTGGCGGAAGGAAGAACTCGAGATCTCGCGAAAACCTTGGCCGAAGGTTCTTACTACGGAACGATGACCTTCAATCAATCTCTGCTGCGTCTCTACGAAGCCGGAAATATCAGCTATGAAGAGGCGCTGGCTGCTTCCGATAACCCCGACGAATTGAAATTGCAGATTCGTGGAATCACATCTGGGGTTACGCTCGGTAAGACTACATAAAAATAAACCTGAAAGGTTTTGTAGAGCTACTCGTCTGAAGCCCGTTTTCGCTTTCTAGATTTCTGTTGTTGGAGCTCTATAATCCCGTGAACGCTCAACTCGTGTTAAAGACTCAACATCTCAAACTTGGGCTCGTTTCTGTTGCGGTCCTGGCAATTGCCTGGCTCGCTTGGTCCTTTTACGACTTTGCCGTACGTAACAAACAGAAATATCTCACTCCACTTTCGAGCAACAACATTCAGAAAATGCTGGAAAAGGAAGTACTTCCAAAAGTCGCAAGCCCAATCAAGACCAAGCGTTGGTCGGAGTATTCGGTACTCTACGAGCTCAATGTAACAGGAAAAGAAGCCCCGCCACTCATCATTGAAAATGGCGGACCCAAGGTTGCTCCAAACAAGACCATTGCCGATCTCTTGCGTGTTGTCTACATCCAGCACGAACCCGCTGCGTTGAAAAAGAGCCGCGGCTATGTTGTGTATCTCGAAGCCTCGATGGCCGCAAATGCCAAAGAAGATTTTCTCGAGGTGGATGATCATTTGCCAAACCCATACGATGCGGTTCGACTTGCCGAAGTCAAAACCGACCGACTCGTTTTTCATTTCGAAGGGCAAGAGGGAAAACAGGAAGAAGTCGCAGTACAAGAATTCAATCCCATGCAAGCCTTGGCCATGGCCTTTCGGCCTAGCAATGGTGCAGGCCCTGATGGCAGTGGGCGAACGATGGTGAATGCGTTAGTTGGCTACCCACAGAATTACTCGCCGCCTCAACAAACCACTCAGATGAACGAGAACGAGTATTGGATTGGAATCAAGGACAGCGAGCGATTTGAAAAAAACTATCAGGCCAGTCTGCGCGATTTAAAGGTTTCTCCCTATTTTGAACCTGGGAGTGACAAACCTTCCGGAGTGAAAGTTGATCGAGTGCCTCCAAATTCTCCTGTGTACAGCTACGGAGTGCAGACCGGAGACGTGATCAAAAGCATCAACGGCAATCCCGTTTCTAGCAAAGAAGCCGCGATCAATTGGGTGAAAGCAAATCCTGATTTACCCCGTTACGATGTCGAGATCGAGAGACAGGGGAAAATCATCACCAAAACTTACGTTCCCCCTCCTCGACGAAAGTAGAGTCTTAGGAGTACTCTTAATTCCGTGTCATTTCTTTCTGTCAATTTAGGCAACAGTCGTTTGTCTCTCGCTTATTTCGAGAACGGAAAAATCACCGCAAAAGCTGGCTTGCCGATTTTTCAAAACGCTGTCCCCTTTCTTCCTGCATTCTGCGAAGGAAAAACGATTTCGCGAATTGCCTTTTGCAGTGTCAATCCACCTCTAGAAAAACGAATTGTTCCTATGCTTCATTCTTTCGGAGCTGCGGAAGTATTGCAGATTGGAGTCGATTTGCCGGTTGGGATTCTCAATCGATGTAGGCGTCCGGAACAAGTGGGATTGGATCGTTTACTCGTCGCTCGCGCGGCATTTGGAAAATTGAAGAAGGCCGTGTTGGTTTTGGATTTTGGAACGGCGATTACGGCGAATGCAGTAAGCGAAAAGGGGGAGTTTCTTGGTGGAGCGATTGCGCCTGGATTCCGTCTCTCTGCGAAGGCTTTACACGATGGCACTGCACTTTTGCCCGAAGCAAAACTTGCTTTACCAAGCAGTCTGATTGGCAAAGACACCGAAGAAGCGATTGGCGCCGGGATTCATTTTGGTTTACTCGGCCTAGCCGAAAAGTGGATTCAACAAGCGAAACAGGAATTGGGTTCCCAACTGGCGGTTGTTGCTACTGGCGGAGATCTCGAGCGAGTGCGCGAGATTCAAGGCATCGAGCACTTTTGGCCTGATTTACTTCACGAGGGAATTCACCTCATCGCCCATTTAGAAAAACGAGAGACAAAATGAGTTCTTGGGTGTTTCGTGCAAGCGCTCCTGGGGAAGGGGCGATTCATTCTTTGTTTCTCGTAGGGGAAAAGGCGCAAGAAATTTTGATTCTTTTGGGAGTGCCAGAGAGTTTTTTTCTCAGCTCAGTGCCGCGCAAACAAATTTTTTTTCGCATTCAATTCGAAAAAGAAATTCTCGACGAAGCTATGTTGCGCGAGTTGTCATCAGAAGAAATTGGAGTAACGGGCGGCTACGAAATTTCCTTACATGGCAGCATGGCCATAGTCGAACGAGTTTTGTCTATTTGCGAAACGCTTGGTGCGGCACGAATTGATTTTTCTCAATGGCCATGGATTGTGGAACAACAAGGCGCGATCGATCGCTGCCAACAAGAAGCGTGGGAACTTTTATTCGAAGCAAAAAGCCTCGAAGCCGCGCGTTTTTTTGAAGCAAATCGTCGAGGACAACTTTCTCGCGAATTAAAAAGTCTGCTCGAAACTCATCAAGGAAACAAAAACGAATTTCGCTCACGGCTCATGCGTTTGCTCGAAACTGCAGCTTGGGGCATCGCGTTTTCAACTCCGCGGAAAATTGTGATTGCCGGCCCTGTCAACGCCGGCAAATCCACTCTCTTCAATTGTTTTTTTGGTTCCGAGCGAGTGATTGTTTCCCCTCAGGCTGGAACCACACGGGACTCTGTTCGAGAAAGTTTTGTACTCAGCGGATATCCATTCGAGATTTTGGACACGGCTGGGATTCGACAGACTGGTGATGCCCTAGAAAATTTAGGAATTGAAGAAACTCAACATTCTCTTCGCGATGCAGATCTGATTCTCTGGCTTTGCGACGGTTCACAGCCTTTAAATTTAGAGTTTCGCAAGGAAATCGAGCGATTCGCGCAGCGACCAGCGATTTTAATTCGCAATAAAAAAGATCTAGGTCTCGATTCCAAGCCTCTACTTTTGGCGAATTCACTTCCGATTTGTGAAAGCTCTTTTGAAAGATCTCCTCTCGAATCTTTGGAAATTTTAGAAAAGAAAATTCTCGAACAAATGAAGCTTCCAAAGCCTTTCCCCTGGAATCAGCCTATTCTTTTCACCGCTCGACAATTGCAAACACTGCAAGAAATTGCGCAAAACACAGGAAATGAGGCTCTAGTAAGAACTCAAATCCAGAAAACATTACAAGATTCTTCCTTAAGCTAAATCTTTGTTCAGTCTTGCTTTATCTGCATCTGCGAATATACTGCTTCGTCTTTTTCCCAGACTCTTAATCCAAGTCTAATCGAGTCGGGTGAAGTTGTTTTCTTAAGGATCCATAAAAAATGTCCAATACAGCAAGTAGCGATAAAAAGGCACAGGCCGAAACGGCCTTTTTGAACCAGCTTCGCAAGGCGAGGAATATTGGCATCATGGCCCATATCGATGCCGGTAAAACCACCGTTTCTGAGCGCATTCTCTATCTCACGGGCAAGGTGCACCGTATGGGAGAAGTGCATGATGGGACGGCGACCATGGACTACGATCCAGATGAGCAGGCTCGCGGAATCACCATCACTTCGGCCGCGACCACCTGTCAGTGGAAGGGACATCGCATCAATTTGATCGATACTCCAGGCCACGTCGATTTCACCGCAGAAGTAGAACGTTCGCTACGCGTGCTCGACGGCGCGGTTGCTGTTTTCGACGGAGTTTCCGGAGTCGAAGCGCAATCCGAAACCGTTTGGAAGCAAGCAGACAAATACCGAGTTCCTCGTATTTGCTTTGTGAACAAAATGGATCGATTGGGTGCCAGTTTGATGAACACCATCGATTCGATTCATAAGCGATTAGGCGCGAATCCTGTAGCGATTCAGCTGCCTTGGGGCGAGGAGAAAAGTTACAACGGAATCATCGATTTGATCGAAGAAAAACTCTTTGCCTTTGTGCCTGGCTCACAAGACGGAGAAGTCGAAGAAAAACCGATTCCCGCGGATTACGCAGAACGAGTGGCCAAAGCGCGAGAGAAGTTGATTGAAGCGGCAGCGGAGTTTGACGACGTAATCATGGAGAGGTTTGTCGAGGGAGAAGCCGTTGATAAGGCTGCAATTTATGCAGCGCTTCGCAAAGGCACCTTGGCTTACAAGGTTAACCCGATTCTTTGCGGTTCTGCTTTGCACAAAAAAGGAATCGCTTTCTTGCTCGATGCGATCGTGAATTTTTTGCCTTCTCCTGCAGATATGCCGGATGTGAAAGGGAAAGTTCCACGAACGACGAATGAAATTACCCGCAAATCTTTGCCAACAGAGCCATTCTGCGCTCTCGCTTTCAAGACGATTTCTGGAACGACAGGCGATTTGACCTTCTTGCGAGTGTATTCGGGAACCGCGAAACAAGGCGATTCGGTTACTAATTCCCGCATGGGCCGTCGCGAACGTTTAGGCCGTTTGGTGTTGATGCATGCGGATCAGCAAGAACCTCTAGCGGAAGTGAGAGCTGGAGATATCGCTGCAGCCATTGGACTCAAGCAGACCGTCACAGGCGATACCTTGAGTTCTGAAGAAGATCCCATTGTCCTCGAAACCATGAGCTTTCCTGAGCCTGTCATTTCGCTCTCGGTGGAACCGAAAACAAATGTGGACCGCGATAAACTCGGAGAAGTATTGGCAAAGATGGTGCGAGACGACCCGACTTTTATCAGCCGTACGGATGAGGAAACCGGTCAGGTGATTATCTCGGGAATGGGTGAGCTTCACTTGGAAATCATCACCACTCGAATTTCTCGCGATCACAATGTAGGAATCAACATTGGAAAACCCAAGGTTGCCTATCGGCAGACTCTGAGAAAGACCATTGATGTCGAAGGACGACACGTGAAACAGTCGGGTGGTCACGGTCAATTTGGTGTGGTCAAGATGCGTTTTGAACCAGCCGCGACCAAGGAGCCAGTCGAATTCGAAAGTTTGATCAAGGGAGGATCTATTCCACGAGAATATATTCCTTCTGTTGAGGACGGAGTCGTTGCCGCAGCGAAAACGGGTGGACGTCGAGGTTTCCCTTTTGTGAATATCAAGGCCTACTTGATTGACGGTCAATATCACGATGTCGACTCTTCGGATCTGGCCTTCCAATCGGCCGGTATGATCGCCTTCCGTCAGGCCATTGAAGGCAATGCGCTCTTGCTAGAGCCTTTGATGAAACTCGAAGTGCGTGTGCCTGAAGAGTTCATGGGCGAAGTCATCGGCGATTTGAACAGCCGTCGCGTGCAGATTTCTGACATTGAAATGTCCGGCAATGTGCGCGTGATTGTGGGCAAGGTGCCGATTGCGGAAATGTTCCAGTACTCGACCATTTTGCGCAGTTTGACCCAAGGTCGAGGAGTGTTCTCTTTGGAACCTTCTGAATACGCCGTTGTTCCTCCGAACATTGCCGAGAAGGTATTGGCCGATCTTTAAACCTTGCGCTGAACTCGATTCGCGAGTAACGATTGGCTCAAGCACAAATTATGCAACATGCTGAGCACTTCAAAGCAGGCAAGGTCAAGGCGCGTCGACGACGCAACCCTCGAAAGATGGGTTTCGGAGGAGACGCAACGAAGAGATTGCCTGCTTTGAAGTGCTCAGCATGTTGCATAATTTGTGCTTGAGCCAATAATGCCGCTCATGAATGCGACCAGCAATAAAAAACGGGTTCTGATCGTTCTCCCTCATCAGGGGTACGACGAGGAGCAGTTTCGTACGACCTGGGTGTCTTTGCGCAATCGCGCGGTCGAATGCAAGGTCGCATCGACTTCGAAAGAGAAGGCCGTTGGGGGAATTGATTATTTCTTCCCGGATTTTACTCTCGAAGAAGTCGACACCACGACTTTTGATGGGGTGGTTTTCATCGGAGGCGAAGGCGCGGATTCTTTGGCCGATCAGCCTAAAGCACAGGAAATCGCAAAAAAGATTTCTGCGCAGGGTGGAGTGGTCGCAGGAATCGGTCGAGGTGTGGGGACTTTGGCTAAGGCTCATCTCTTGAAAGGATTGCGCAGCACGGGCGATCCACAACTCAAAGCGTTGATTGAACAATTGGGTGCAAAATACACAGGTGGACAAGTCGAACCCCGTTGGCTTCACAGCAATCCACGCAAAATTGTCACGGCCTTAGATGCAGGGGCGACTTTTCTTTTTGGTCGACGCATTCTGAGTTCGCTGTAGAGGCGGCGCACGCGCCGCCCCTACGGAATCCAATAGGGGATTTGCAAAGAGCGAATCTCTGTTCCTTCTACATTCGTTTCGAATTTCAGCAAAAATCGAATCAAAGTTTTTCCTGAGAGCAAATTGAGATCATTCGTTGGACCTAGGCAAGAACTTTCCAACGCAATGCCCGAACCGGGTTCAGTTTCCTCAGCCGCTTCAAAAAGTAGAGAGATCTGATTTTGTGAGGGCAGATCTGTTTCCCAACTAGGATTTCCAAATTGCACGGGGCCATGCAGAGAAGCAAAACCGGTACTGAACCATTTGGAGAGAGCAGCCGATTGTCTTCCGAATGGAAGAATGGTGAAAACTGGAGCGGGATTGGAATGCAAACGCAGCAGTTCATCACTTTCACAAAAAACGGAAAGAAACTCTCCTTCTGCATTTGCAACAAGTAAAGCATTGTTCGAGATCGAATTTTCCATCAATCCATCTCCATCACAGTCGGAAAGATAAGAGCGAGTCTGTTCATAGGGGACAGAGATCTGGATTAAGCCTTTCCCTCCCGCGCCGCCGCGTGAAGCGGTGTTATTGGCCTTCTTACAGTAATTGGGACTTCCACTCGTTCCAGGAATATTGCCACCGCCTGGGCCACGATCGCCGCCTCGCGCGCTGAGTATGGATTCAGCTCCCAGCCAAACAGCGGAGTCCGATTCGAGGCAAATCATCCCTCCTGCGCCGCCGCCACCTCCTCCAGCTCCTGCATGTTCAAAAATCATCGTCTCTCCTGCGCCTCCGTCACCGCCATCAGCAGTGATTTTTCCTTCGACCACAATCGAGCCCAAAGATTGGATGCGAATCGCGCCACCACCTCCGCCACCACTGCCTCCACGTAAATCTGAAGTAGAAAAAGAATCGCCTGATGGAAATGTTGCTCCGGGAATATTGTCACCGCCTGCACCGCCGCCTTGTCCGCCTTGCAAAGAAGTCAATTCTCCGTGCATGACAGAGAGACCATTTGGTTTTCGCCCCCAAAAGTTATTTCTCGAATCGTTGTCTGAAAAAATCGCCGGCCCCGCAGCCGCTCCACGCGCAGGGGGCAGTCCAGTTCCTGCATCTCGAGAAAGTGCCACTCCAGAATTTCCCGCTTCGCCTTGGCTGTTAGTGGGAGGGAATACTCCTTCGCAGGGTGCCGGGCAGAGCGAACAATCCGTGCAAGAGTCAGACCCATAGCAGAGGGAGACACTTTGATTTTGAAGTTTTTCTAGAACACCCCAATTTCCACCGCCTCCGCCACCAGGTCTGCTGTCATAGGGAAGACCGTCGAGATCTCCATAGCCGCTATAAGCTCCTCGGCCACCGGCATTGGGACTATTGCCCGGTCCTGCACCGTTTCCACCGCGTAAATCGGATTCTGTCGTATTTGGACTGCCGTCACCTCCTCGACCTCCTCCAGGACCTGGCGGAGCTCCAGGCACTGGAAATTGCGCCAAGGAAAAACCCAGAGCATCATTCCCTTTGATTCCATCTGCACAAAGCCAAGCACCTTTTTCGATTTGAACTTGCTCGCGCGCACGAATTTGTAAAGGCTTGGAGCCGCTGACTTTCATTCGAACAAAACCACCAGGTAGTGGCGACTTCATAACGAAGCGACGAACATCAATCAGCCCATTCTCAAAGAATACGGAGTTACCGTTCTTGTCATAAAGTCGATCGCCATCGGTAGAGAAATGAACCCAGTTGGGATTGTTTGTCCCAGGACCTATTTCAATCTCGATTTCATTTTCATTTCCGGGAAATAAAGTTGCCGGCCGTAAATTGCCCGATTCCACTTTTGCCAAAGCCATTGGCTGATGAGTTTCTTCTTCTAACAATTCGCTATTTTCAAAGGAGATCTGAAAGGCATCGAGAGTTGGAGAGATCTCGGGCATCAATACTCGTGCTCGATGGAAAAGAAAATCCTCAGAGTAGGAATCAGAAAATCCCAAGCCTTTGAGTTGAGTGCTGATCCAAAAAGAAATTTCTTCTCCCATAGGCAAAATGCCTTTTGGAATGACGTAGAGCTGCGCTCCGCCACTTTCTAAACAGTTCGCTGCTAGGAACAATTCCGCGGGAATACGAGTGAGTTGTTGATTGCGTGGATCGAGAAATTCCAAACGAATGGCATCAGCCTGTATCGATTCGGGATTCAGCGATTGATCAAACTCCAAAAGTATTGGAGCAATCGGTTCGAGAAAACGATTGATGCCTAAATTTTGGGGAAGACTTTCCAGATTCTGAATTCTTGGTGGATGATCGGGATCCATATCCCAATAAAGAGAAGACGGAGGACTGGGAGTTTGAAATTGAAGGATCAAACTATTTAGCAATGGTTCGCCATTTTGAGAGCGAAGAGAAGTGGGGGAGTCAGCGCTGATACTCAGTGTGTAAAAAATGGGTCCTGATTGACTCGCCGCAACAAAACCCGCCGCGTCATTTGAGTCCAAAGGACATCGAGGCTGAAAGAGAAGAGTTTTTCCCTGAGAGTTAGGCTTTAAATAGAAACTCCCAACGACAGGAGGAATTTCAACTACAGATGAAGCTTCAGGAAAAATTGCAATCGAACTGAGATTCACCGTGCTGAAATCGACCGCTTCCGTGAAATACAACTCAATGGCCGCATTGAGAGGGATCACCTGTCCCTGAGATAGATTCGATCCCAAAATCCAAAAACCTGCGCCATTCGAAGGACCTTGGCAATTCCAAAATCCCAAAGCGAAGCAGAACGCTAAACCAATCATTTTTTTCATCTGTCTCAATGCCTCCGGGAGACAACACGAAAAAAATCAATTTGGTTACACGCTTTTTCAAAAAATCGCTTATTTTCTTTTTCC
>CAZMYG010000026.1:0-11648 GCA_964570465.1 uncultured Planctomycetales bacterium | reverse complement strand
AAAAAAATCAATTTGGTTACACGCTTTTTCAAAAAATCGCTTATTTTCTTTTTCCCCCTATGGATTTTCGAATTCTCTTATTAGGTGACACGGTCGGCGGACCCGGACGCCGCGTCATTTTGAAAAAAGTTGTCCCATTGATTGAGCAGAAGAAATTCGACTTTGTCGTCATTAATGCGGAAAACCTAGCTGGTGGGTCAGGAATTACCCCGGATGTGTATCAGGAGTTGCGCAAGGCCGGCATCGATGTCATGACCGGTGGCGATCACATTTATAAGAAGAAGGAAGTTTTTTCGATCCTCGAAAAAGAGGAGAGATTGCTGCGCCCAGCGAATTATCCTCCCGAAGCGACGGGGCCTGGCTATTGCGTTGTTCCTGCACGAAATGGAGTCGAAGTCGGCGTTGTTCTACTGCTCGGTCGCGTGTTCATGCCTCCTATCGACTGCCCGTTTAAAGCCATGGACCAAATCCTGAACAAGATTCGCGCGCGCACCAAAATCATCTTGGTCGACATGCATGCCGAAGCGACTTCGGAGAAAATCGCCATGGGTCGCTATCTCGATGGCAAAGTCTCTGCTGTATTTGGAACACACACGCATGTCCAGACAGCTGACGAACAAGTATTGCCCAAAGGAACTGCCTATATCACGGATCTTGGAATGACTGGCCCTTACGATTCTGTACTCGGGCGCAAGGTCGATAAAGTTCTCCATAAATTCATCACTCAAATGCCCGCTCATTTCGAAGTCGCCGACGGCGATGCTCGAGCGAGTGGTGCCATTGTCACGGTCGATGTTTCCACCGGACTTGCCAAATCTATTGAGCGGGTACAGATGCGGGAGTGAGTCACTCTTAAGGACAGGAAAATGAAGAAGCGCTGGGTACTAATTCTTGCGTTGGTTGCCGTGCCGTTTATTTGGGTTGGAGCTGCTTTAAATAGTCTTTTTCGTGCGCACAATGAATTTTACGAAAAACACCATGCATCTATAGAAGCAGAGGTCCGTGATCGCTTACATGGCAGAATTGACCCAAGGATTTCTTCGGAAACCCTAGTGTTTTCCAAGGAAACACTAATGTTTTCCAAATCGTTTGGACCCCATCTGAAGTTCCCATGGCGGACAGATAAATATTTGCATTACAAATTTAGTCCACCATTGCAGAACAACCCTAGAGAATCAGATTGTTGGGCTATGAAGAAAGAAAACGGCGAATGGTATATAGGTTGTATGCATTAAAGGCTGGCAAGTTATGGGTGTAGCATCAGTGACGCCGGTCGTGTAGCCCATTAGTATGCTGAACATGTCCAACCAACAACCCTCGCTCTTCGATGCTCTGGAAAAAGAGAGAAAAATTCTCACCGTCACCGAGCTCAGTTTTCAGATCAAAAATCAACTAGAGCGAGAATTCCGCGATGTTTGGGTGAGTGGGGAAGTCGGCAAGGTCACCGACCATGCGTCGGGGATTTATTTCTCCCTAAAAGAAGATCAGGCGCTGGTCGACGCGGTGATTTGGCGTCGCGAGGTGCGTCGCGTTTTACAGTTTGCTTTGGAGACGGGTGCGCAGGTGTTGGTGCATGGACATCTCGATCTCTATGTTCCTCGCGGCCAATACAAACTCATTGTCGATCAAATCGAACCTAAGGGTTTGGGTTCTCTGCAAAAGAAGCTCGAACAACTCAAGAAAAAGCTCAAAGAAGAAGGGCTTTTCGAAGAATCTCGCAAAAGACCGCTTCCGTTCCTACCTAAACGTATTGGAGTTGTGACCGCACTCGAAGGCGCCGCTGTTCGCGACATCATTGCGACGATTTTGCATCGTTATCCAAAGGCTTCGATTGTCGTTCGTCCGAGTCGAGTGCAGGGCGATGGGGCAGCTGCGGAAATTGTTCGCGCGATGACGGATTTGCAAGAGTTGCCCGATGTTGAAGTCATGATCGTGGGGCGCGGAGGCGGTTCGCTCGAGGATCTTTGGGCGTTCAATGAAGAAATCGTCGCGCGTGCTATCGCCGGTTGCAAAATCCCCGTGATTTCTGCGGTCGGTCATGAAGTGGATTACACCATTGCTGATTTTGTTGCGGATCGTCGCGCGAAAACTCCTACAGATGCTGGAGTGATTGTGATTCCGAGCTTGGAGGATTTGGAATTATCTCTGTCTCAGTATGCCCAGCGATTGATTCAATCTCTCGAATCCGAACTCGAAACGCGCCGGGAAAAACTCAAATCACTACGCGAACACTGGGTGCTGCGGCGTCCCTTAGATCAACTTGCAAATTACCGGGGAAATTTAGAGAGAGAATTGGAAACTCTTCGCCGCGCTTTTGAAGATCTTCAGCGTGAACGAGTAGATCGTTGTGCTGCGATTGCAAAGAAAATTGCGGAGCTCCGGCCTCATCTCCAATTGGAAAAACAGCGCAATCGTATCGCTCATTTATTTGCCCGCTTCGATCGCGTGATTGCGAACAAGATCACAGCTTCGGCGCATCGCTTTTCCGTGTTGGGGGAGAAACTCGAAGGACGTTCTCCGGTCGCCATTCTTTCTCGCGGCTATAGTCTCACTCGAAGCACTCGCGATTCGCGTTTCTTGACCAAGGTCGAAGATCTAAAAAAAGGCGAGTTAATCGAGACGATTCTCCATCGTGGGAAAATCATTTCTCGGGTGTTGGCTTTTCGGTAGGGGCGGGTCTCCGACCCGCCCGAACAAAAACCGGGCGGGTCGGAGACCCGCCCCTACAATGCAAGGGATTCAATTCTTCTCGACTGAACCAATCGCTCTCAATCCCTGATTTTCAAAACTCAAACCGAAATTCCCAAACTTCGCTGTGTCGAGTATGGCTGGCAACGCCGGTCCAATTTTGGGTTCACCTGGATGTCCATAAACCGTTGATTCCATCGTTTGCCACTTTTCGTTCCAACGATATTCCCCGCCTCCTGGGCAAAGCAAGGTGCTACCCCAGAATTCTCGATGCTTTTCGACGGGATCTCCTGTCGGAAAACGACGTTTCCATTCATTGAGTATGGCTAAATTAGCCCAAGACTTCTCCATGAGAAAACGATGAGAATCTTCGCGGAATAAAGGTAAGAGAATGGATTTCAGTCCTTCGCCATCGATTTGTGCGCAGAAGCTCTTGCCCAGCCAAGGACGGCTCTCTCTATTTTCTTTTGCCTTCTCTGCGTTATTGCGATCGAGATAGCGTTTGAGCAAACCTTCATGAAGAGTGACTAAGAAAGAATTTGCGGTCGTTGCATAGTAAATAGCAAAACTCTTTTCCGAATCGGCTTCATCGCCTCCATGATCGAAGGAAGCCGTGATTTTCACATAGGGTTGCTCGCCGTTTTGCAAGCTTTCCCAACGGGCCATTCCAGGAGCCGTTTGTTCCACGAAGGCTCGAACTGCAGTCAAGAACGTTGCGAAGACCAACGGATTCTTCACTTCAATCCACAGAGCTAAGGGCAATCGGGAAAAGTTTTTCTCTGCGAATCGATCGAGTTCCTTCGTTTTTCCCATTTCCTCCCAAACAGGATCCCGATCGACATAGAGCGCCGCGGCTCGACCAACCCAAGAAAAAGGACTTCCTTTAAGCTGCGGGGTCATGGCAGAGGCAAAATTGGAGAGTTGTTTCACGGGTTTGGAGTCTGGATCGAGTGCCATGACATAGTGCAGTATCGCTTCGGGGTGAGGGTCTCCGGCGTTTTTAGGAATACCGGTATTGCCCGTGATTTCGATCATTTCTTTGTATTGGCTTCCCAAGATTAAAGGCATCACCGTGACATCGATTTCGACTTTCTTGTTTTGCGTGGAAAAACGCACGGCGATGGGATCAAAGAAATTGGACCAGTTTCTTTCATAACCCTCGCGCCAGCGATTGTAGAAAGTGGCTTCTTGTTGAGTGACTTCCTTCAGCTCCATCTCCGCTATTGGAGTCATAAAATCCAGACTTCCATAAACAGAATGCCAAATCCCTGAATTAGTCCTTTCAAAAGATCCTCCGCCTAGAAGAGTTGGAGCCTTTTCTAGTGGTCCAACTTGTCTCGTACTGTTTGATTGCGGAAGATTTTGCGCATGCAAATTCGCCATCACCGCAGCTGCTCTTGTACGGCGTGAATCAGCAATTCGCCATTTCGGGGAACACCAATTTCGAATCGCTTCGTCCGTCACAATCAACAGAGCTGTTTCGTTTTCATCTCCTTTTATATAGCGATTCCTGAAGAATTGATATTCTTCAAGACTTACTAAGTTAGGTATTTTTTTCTGGATTGAAGAAACAAGCTTACGCAGTTGAAAGAGCGAATTGCTCACGACCAAACAATCCTTCCACTCGCTTTGATAGGAATGGAGTATTCGTTCGCGCGTTTCAATTCCGGAGTATTTCACTCCATCGATTTCTCCAGTAGAAATCGAAGAGTTTGCGGACTTCGCCGCTTCGTTTTGCTTAGCACTTAGATAGGTTTTGAGGATTGCAGACTTACCCGGTTTTGTCTGAAAAAGAATGGCGACATCGCTACCTGTGCGTAGAAATGGATCCGAGCCTGTGAACGCAACGGATTCGACAATTTCAGGTCCCAACAAACGCGCAATCCCACTCATTTCTAAACAGAGCTGTTTTTCATAGCGAGATTTTGTATTGGCGTCTTCGCTGCGTGCATCGGCCCATTGCAGTACTGGTGTTCCCGCTTCATTTGCCTCGTCCATCAAATCGGTCATCGCTTGAAACGAGGGAAAAAAAAGGGCGTATTGGTCGGCAGGAATGAAGTCAGCAAGAAAATCGAGTTTGGGTTTTGCATCGCCCAGTAAAGGTTTCCAATCAAAGGCTTTGATCTTGATTCCCTGCAAAGTATCCATCGAAACCGTTTTGGCATCCTCGCCACTGGGAGGCATGGCACGGTCGAGTTGGAGATTTTCACTTAACGCTCTTCCGCCCGTGAATAAGTCATAGCTTTTTTCCAGAGAGTTCTCCCTTTCCCACTGACGCGAATTCCATCGCTGCGCTTCATTTGTCTCTGCAGCTGGTGTCGTTTCTCCTCGTTCCTCGCGGGCAAGATTGGCCTGATAGCGAAACCAAGCTCCTCCAGGGCTGTCTGTGTCATGCAGTCGGCGATAGTGATTTTCCTTGGCTTTGAGGAATTCTTTTTTGGCTTCCGGAGTTGCGCTGCTTGCATCGATTTCAAAACTCAGCGCGATCATGCCTCGCCAATTCAACTGGGGAATAAAGAGCTGGCCTTGAATTTTTCCAGCGTTGGGAACCCGTAAAGCGATTTGCGCATTGGGAAAACGCCCTTCAAAACCCATCGCGTTCCAGGTTTCCGGAGATCTCCCAGTATCCGCAAAATAGGCTTCTCCTGGCCCTTGCAACGCGATGTAGGGATAGGCGGCTTCAGCCAAATTTTGCCAACGCCAGTCGGAGTTGTAACTGCCCTCGGGTATGGCTCCTTGGGTGATTTTGAGTTTGTTGAACGCAACATTTGCGTAAACCCATTCTTCTGAAGAACTCGCCGGAAGCAGCAAAAACAGACAGGAAAAAATTGAAATCATGCAATAGCCCTTTCTGTGAAATTGAGAGGGGGGAAATCCTACACTTTTGTGCCGGACTCTCCATTTGCAAGGTAACGGAATTCCTGAGAACATTCCGGCTTACGGGAAGATTCTCCCCGACTAAAAACAAGAGCCTGATTCCTAGAGGGAAACATGAAATCTACAATTGCGCGATTCTTTGCCTCATTGTCTGTACTTGCATTGACTTCCCCTGTTTTTGCTCAGGAAGAGTACACGTTGAAAGAACTCGGCAGCTTGGGCGGTTCGCAGGCCGAAGCCTATGGGATTAATAAAGCGGGCTTTATCGTCGGTACTTCACAAACTCCCAATCAATCGACTCATGCCTTCATCTGGGATCCAAACACAGGAGTGATGACAGATCTGGGAACCCTCAACGATCCTTTTCTCAGCAGCGTCGCGTATTCCATTAATGACAATCTGCAAATCGTTGGCTATTCCGATCTCGTCTGCAATGTTGGTGGTCCTCTCTGTACTCGGGCTGTGCGTTGGGATGGACCTGTCCCTGCGCCAGTGGACCTGGGAACTTTGAGTGGTCCGCAGGGAAGCTATAGCGTGGCCTACGGAATTAATAACGTAGGACAAATTGTTGGGGCTTCGATTCCGGTGCAGGAGCTGTTGCCGCGAGCGTTCTTGTTTCAAGGCGGAGATCTCATTCCCTTACCGTTCAGTACGGATCGACCCAATAGTCTCGCCTATCAAATCAACGACGATGGGTTTATTGCAGGAGAGGCGCGATCGGCGCAGGGTAATACAGGAAATGCAATTCGCTGGTCACCTCCCTATACCGTTTTTGACCCCTTGCCTAATCTTGGGGGGGGATCACAAGGAGCAGCCTATGGGGTGAAAGCAGGGGAATCTCTTTTGGTGGGTGGTTCGGAGATTCTCGGCCCAACTTCTTTTCGTCGTGGCTGCGTGTTTGAAGGGAATCTACCGATCCCTCTTACAGATCTCCCGGGTGCCAACGCCCATGACGCATTAGCGATCAATCGCTTCAATGAAATTGTCGGCCGAGCCTCCGGTCCAGATATTGGTAATCGAGCTTGGATGTTCCGAAATGGGGAGACAAAAGATCTCAATGGCTTAGTAAACGCGCCGGATTGGGTTTTGACTCACGCAAATGCCATCAATGACAAGGGCATGATTGCGGGTTTCGGTTTATTGAACGGAGAGAAGAAAGCATTTTTATTGACTCCGCGTGTCGATCTCAAGCTTTCGATCGAGGCGACTCCCAACCCTGTGCCGTTTGGTGCAATAGTTGATTACAACGTGGTGTTGGTGAATAACGGTCCCAAGCGCGCCACCGGAATTCAAACGAACTTTCTCTTGCCTGCATCCGTAGAAATTCTCTCGATGGGTGGTTGTGCGCCAACGATTCCAGGGGGCCCTCTAATTTGTGCGGTGGCTTCTCTATTGCCAGGCGAGGTTAAGATTTTCCCAGTTTCCGTGCGAGTGACTCAATCTGCGCCAGTCGTTGCGCAGGCAGAAGCCAGCAGCGAACAATCCGAAATCAACGAAGGCGACAATCAAGCACAGAGCATCGTGGATGTTTCGTTGGCTCAATTCGATCTTGCTTTAGCGAAGTTTGCCGACCATTCTGAGGTTTTTGTAGGCGATCGCATTGAATACAGTTTGCATGTCAACAATCTAGGTCCCGAAGCGGCACAAGGGGTTATCGTTCGAGATCAGCTTCCCGAAGGAGTCAGTATCAGCTCGATTTCGAAGCTCTGTCAGATCTTGGGTAACGGGATTGTCGAATGTTCTTTGAACACTCTCGATGCCGGAGCGAGTGCGGTATTCGAAATCGATGTGATTGCAAATCAAGCCGGAACTTTGCTCAATCAAGCGGCTTTGGAATGGGGGGCGAATCAAAACGAACTCAATCCTGATAATAACGAGTCCAGTGCCAGCGTAGATGTGATCGTGCCGCAAGCGGATTTGGTTTTGACCAAAACTACTCAAACACCTGTAGTTTTGATCGGGCAGAGCGTCGATTACACAATCACAGTTTCTAATGCGGGACCACACGATGCGACGGGAGTTCGCGTGTTCGATCCTTTGCCGAAGGGGACGATTTTTCTAGGCGCGAGTGCTCCCTGTGTACTTTCTACTAACGGAGATGTGATCGAATGCGATTTGGGAGAGATGACGCCACAGTCAGAAATTTCTTTGCAAGTGCAGTTAGGAATGAATCAAACGGGCATTATTGGAAATACCGCTTCGGTAACTGGCGATCGCGCGGATGTGAATCCTAGCAACAATGTGAGTTCTGCTTTTGTACAAGTGAATTTTCCGCAAGTGAATCTCGCCTTAACTATGCAAGCGGAGCTTCCTCAAAACCCGGTACTCGTTGGCCAAAATGTCCAGTACCGGATGACGGTTTCCAACAACGGACCAAACACGGCTTCGGGTGTGCAGCTTACGGATTTTCTTCCTAGTGAAGTCAGTTTTCTTTCTGCGTCGAGCAATTGCCTTTTTGCCAATGGCGTTCTGGAATGCAATTTTGGAGCGATTCTTCCCGGACTTAGCGAACAAGTTCAGTTTCTCGTACGAGTAGACCAGGCGTCGGATGCGGTGATCAACTCAGCCAGCGTGATTCCGACCGGAAACGAAATCGAGCAAACGGATATCGATAATGAAGCATCCGTAAGTTTTTCTTCCGTCCTGCCTTCCATCAATCTCTCGATTAGTGGTAACGCAAGCCCTGATCCGGTTGTTGTAGGTGAGAGTTTGGCCTATCAACTTTCCATTTTGAATTTGGGACCTCAATCGGCGAGCGATACTGAACTGCAATTGAACTTGTCTCCCGGTTTGGAGCTGGAGAGTTCAAGTTTGTCCTGTACCCCAGGACCTTTGGGACTAATCTGCGATCTTGGTGAGATTGCTGCGTTAGAAAGTCGCAATCTAAATTTCCAATTCCGAGTGTTGAATCCAGGGAGTTTGGAAAGTTTGGCTACCGTGAGCGCTGCTGACAATCTTGTGGAATTAAATCCAAAGGACAATGTGTTCAGCCTACTCACTCAATCCAATCCAAGACGAGTCGATTTGAGCGTGAACAAAACGGTCAACACGAATCCGGTTCTTCTAGGTCAGGAATTGGTCTACACCATTACCGTTTCCAATGCCGGACCTCAGGAAGCAACTGGAGTCGAGATTCGCGAATTAGTTCCCGAGGGCTTAACTTTGGTGAGTTCTTCCTCTTCCTGCCTCCTCGTGCCGGACACGACGATCGATGGCGGAGAGCAAACGGATGAACTCAGTGTGAGTCTTGTAGAAGGAGATCAATTATTTTCCTGTACGATTCCGGATATTGCTGCGCAGGGAGATCAGGCTTTGGTGTTGGTCTTCACCGTAAACGGTCTAGGACCTTTCAATACTTTGACTCAGGTGATTGCTGCGGAAGAAGAGAGTGTTCCCGAAGACAATGCTTTTGAACTGACTGCGGTTTCCCAAAGCGTGGGGGCGTTAAATGTTAGCAGCGGTCCTAATCCACCCGCAGTGAGTTTGTCAGTTCCTAAAGGTGCTCTCAATATTCCGATGCTGCAATTCTCATTGAACTCACAACAAGACTCCGAAAATGTGCTCGTGCAATCGGTGGCTTTGATTGCTGGTGGAACCGGAAATGATGCTTTCGATTTGCAATCCGTGAAACTCTATCTCGATGGTGATGGCAGTGGCACGGTGAGCGAAGGCGACAGTTTGCTTTCGACGAGTGGTTTTTCCTCCAACGATGGAGTGTTGAATCTCGCGCTGGAAACTCCTCGAACTCTAATTGGCGGGCAAACCGAAGTGTATCTGGTCAGCTACGATTTCAATTTTACCTTGGCTTCCTTACTGCGCTCCGCACAAGAAGGCGCTTCTTGGTTTGTTTTGATTCCTTTGGTTGGTTTTGTTGGTGCCAATCGAAGAGGACGAAAGTGGATGATTTTGGCCTTACTTGGAGTATTTGTGTTCTTCCACGCGGGCTGTTGTCCCGGTCACGGTAGCGATTCGGCTGTGATCCCTCCCGCTAGTGTGGCTCAGAGTGTGAGCTATCAGGTTAGCGTAAACGCCGTGACTGCAAACGGAGTACTTTCCCAACAAAACGCGAGTGTTTCTGGTATCCCCCTTTCCGGAACCACTGCTGTTGTTGCAAAATAGTCCACTCATGACTCCAGATAAAAAAGCAAAGAACCCGGAAGACAAGACCCCGAAAAGTTTTGAGACTCATCTCAATGAGCTCGAAACCATAGTTGGCGAACTCGAACGCGGGGATTTGCCTTTGGAAGAGTCGATTCAGAAATATCAAAGTGGCATCGAACGGCTTAAGGAATGTCACAAGATTTTAGAAGAGGCTCAAAAGAAGGTGGATTTACTCACTCGCGATGCCCGTGGCACTTTGTCTCTCAAACCGCTTGAGGCACAAGAGGACTAAAAGTTTTGACAAAGTCTTTCATTTTGCCCAGAACTCATGGTGAGCAACGCGAGGAATCCTTTCCTCAATTTCTCGACATCACTCGGGAGCTTGTCGATCGTTGGCTAGATCAAGCTTTGCCTTCGGAGTCGACAGCACCAACGCGTTTACACCAAGCCATGCGCTACAGCGTTTTCGCTGGGGGAAAAAGACTGCGTCCTGCTTTGGTGTTGCTAGCGAACGAGGCGTTTGGTGGCAAACAAGAATCCGCAAAAGAAGCTGCCTGCGCGGTAGAGATGATTCACAGCTATTCTTTGATACACGATGATTTGCCCTGTATGGACGATTCGGATTTGAGGCGGGGACGAGCTTCCTGTCATAAAGCTTTCGATGAGGCGACTGCGGTATTAGCAGGAGATGCTTTATTGACCTCGGCCTTTGAAGAGTTAGGGAAAATTTCTGATTCCAAATTAGCGGCTTCACTGACACGGGTACTTGCTAAGGCATCGGGTTCGGTGGGTATGGTTGGTGGCCAGCAAGAAGATCTCGAAGCCGTTGGCAAGAAAGCAGATTTAAAGCTAGTTGAAATCATTCATCGCCAAAAAACGGCAGCGCTCATTACAGGGTCTTTGGAAATGGGAGCCCTCGTAGCTGACGCAACAGAGAAATCTCGTTCGCTGATTCGCGAGTATGGACAAGCTTTGGGACTCGCATTCCAAATTACAGACGACATTCTCGATGAAACTGGAAACAGCGCTAATTTAGGTAAACCAGCGGGACAAGATGCGGCTGCGAATAAGATGAGTTACCCGGCTTGTGTGGGAGTGAAAGCTTCACGCGAGAAGGCTCGCGCATTGGTGGATGGCGCGAAAGGACTGTTACCAAAAATGGAATTAACGCGAAGCGATCGTCTGCTTCAGCTAGCGGATTTCATTGTGGAAAGGGTTTCTTGACATGGGGAAGAGTACTATGCTCGATCAAATCAATTCTTCTCAGGACGTTGCAAATATCCCTCGCGAGAATTTGCCGCAACTTGCTCGAGAAATGCGCGAACGTTTGATTGAGATGGTGTATCAGACGGGCGGACATTTGGGTTCGGCTTTGGGGGTTGTGGAAATCACGATCGCTTTGCATCGAGTTTTCGATTTCTCAAAAGATCGTCTCGTTCTCGACACCGGACATCAATGTTATCCCCACAAACTTTTGACGGGACGAGGTTCACGCTTTGCTACGTTAAGGCAAAAAGGCGGACTCTCTGGTTTCCCGAGTGTTAGCGAATCTTCTTACGATCATTTCACGACTGGTCATGCGGGCAATGCAGTTTCTTCAGCCTTAGGTTTGCGTTTGGGCTCCGACATTATGGGAGAGAAACGACATGTGGTTGCTATGGTGGGGGACGCTGCGATTCAAAGTGGAGTTGCCTTCGAAGCGATCAATGCTGCAGGTGCTTTGAAGAAAAATCTGCTGGTTATTCTCAACGACAATGAATGGTCGATTGCCAAATCCGTCGGTGCGATGGCCAAGTATTTCAGCGAGATCCGAACGGCGCCAGAATTCCGCGAGGCGAAGAAAGAAGTGCATCGTCTTTTGACTTCGATTCCGTTGGTGGGAGAAAAAGTCGATCGCAAAGTCGATCAGCTGGCGGATTTGTTCCGCCAAGCAATTGTTCCTGGGCATATCTTTGAGGCTTTAGGCGTGCGCTATTACGGTC